>CAMDLI010000181.1 GCA_945901615.1 Spirosoma fluviale | reverse complement strand
GATTATCCTTTATTTTTCGATTCAAAAAATTGGAAGGCCGATTTCTAGGACAATGCCTTCTTAAATTTCTATATAAATCAAAATCAACCTTTTTCAAGGGTTAGGTAATGACATTGTATGGTTTAAATTGGAAGAAGTGTCTTGTTTTTTGTTTCTTTGTTAAATTATATTTTTAATCCCCCCTTTTTCCATGGGAAAGTTGCTGTTTAGTCTTCGCCTTTTTGCTTTTTTTCTGTTTTTGGGAACGGTTTCCTGTGTGGAGTCTGTTGAAAACCAAGTTCAAATCTACAACAACAACTTTTCAAAACTGGATCTTGCCAATTTTGAAAACGGGCGTCTATTAATCTGGAGAAATGATACCATTGCAGGGTTCTACAACAATGAGGAAGTGGCGGTTACGCTTTACGACTTGCCAGCGCACAACTATTTAAAGTTGACTGCTGAAATCTTCATACACGACAGCTGGGACGGCAACTGGGATGACGGTTATTCTGGACCAGATTACTGGTTTATGGGAATCGATAGCATGGATGTCGTTCGCACTACCTTTTCGAACAGCCCTTGTGAATCTTCGTATTGCTTGTACCAGTCTTACCCTAATGGATTTTTCCGGCAGAATGTCCCTAAAACAGGAGCGATAGAAACCAACCTGCCAAGCTTATGCCTTGGAGGACAAACCACCACCAGCCGCTACCGAATAGAGAAGCTCATTGAACATTCCAAGGTCGACTCCGTACGGTTTTTCATGCGGGACGAATTGAAGCAAACCAATAGTTCATGGCCCAAGTGTGATGAGTCCTGGTCCATTGCCAAAATTTCTATTTCAGCCATTCAAACGAACTCTTGATGCAACTACGACTACTAGCGGCGATTGGACTGTTTGGGATGCTCGCATTCAGTCAGAATACTAAGGCTCAAAGTATTGCTGTGGGTGCCCCTTCTTTGGAAGACTACCTGCGGAGATTGCAATTGACCGGCAAGGTGGATTCGGCGTCCTCATTTATGATTCGCCCCTTGATTCCCACTGCCGCTTTTGGCCTTGCGCATGGCTTTGACTTTGATGGGGGCTTGGTCGATCTGGACTCTTCCAGCTACCACCAACGTCTTGGGAAGCATGGTAAATTCTTATTCCTTCCCGCCTTGGTTAAAAGCCAGTATACCTCCAATTATCCTTTTGCTACGAACGATGGCGCCATGATTCCAAATCGTGGGATGCAACAGGTATTTAGCATGGGAGCTTTTGTAGAATGGTGGAAATTCAGCTTACAGATACAGCCCGAACTGATTCGAGCTCAAAATAAAGAGTTCATAGGGTTTCCCATTGAGCAGCAGTCCACCATCCTTTTCTATTACGAATACCTCAACCGAATTGATCTTCCTGAACGCTTTGGGGAGAGCGCCTATCAAAAGTTGGTTCCAGGACAATCCAGCTTTCGTCTGAATTTGGATGCGATTTCCTTGGGAATATCCACCGAAAATCTCTGGTGGGGACCAGGAAGACGAAATTCCTTGCTGATGGGAAATTCTGCCCCAGGATTTTTGCACTACACGATGAATACACGTCGACCAATTAAGTCTGTTATTGGTTCATTTGAAGGGCAAATCATGACTGGAAGGCTGGAAGCATCCAATTTTCTACCTCCACATTCTGATTATAACTTTCAGCAGATGGATGTTCTTTTTCCAAAAAAGGAGGATGGTGCGCGTCAGCTTTCAGGGGTAATTTTCACCTACCAACCCAAGTGGGTACCGGGTTTATTTTTTGGGTATGGCTCCACCAACAATGTGTACCGCTCTGAAGTATCCGATTTAGAGGATGTGCTTCCGGTATTTAATGGAAGAAAAAAGAACCAACAGGTGCTGGATACCATCCAATCCAAGCGGCAGCAGTTTAGCGCAGGCTTTTTCAGATGGATAGATCCCAAGGGGCGCTTTGAGTTTTATGGGGAGTTTGGAACCCGTGACAACGACCGGCCTTTCATCGATTTTATCACTACTCCCGAATCAGGCAGAGCTTTTACCTTTGGATTTTCACACTTGATGGACCTGAAAAAAGAGAATCGCTTTTTGGAGCTGAGCTCCGAGATGACCTTTTCGGGGCAGACGATCCGAGAAGATATCCGTCAACTCCGAACCTGGTACATTCATGATCATGTGCGTCATGGCTACACGCATCGAGGACAGATGCTTGGATTAGGAAATGGGCCTGCCAGCAACCAAATTTTTGCCGGTATTGCCTGGATTGAGGGCATGAAAAAAATTGGAATAGAGCTGGAGCGTATTGAGTACAACAATGATTTTTACTACTACCGCTACGAGGAGGTGAAGGATTTCCGTAACAAATACGTGGACCTGGTCTTTTCGCTCGCCCCAGAATGGAAGTTTGGAAACCTACTTGTTTCGGGGAAATTCCAGTATGTGAATACTTTAAATTACAAGTGGTACTTGAAAAACAAACCTGAAAAATGGTTTATCCCTGGATATGACCGCACCAATTTTGTTGGGCAACTTGCAGTTACCTACCTGTTTCGCTAATTCTTATACGTTCTATACATGATTGCTACAAATGATAAGGTTGTCGCTGTTTCCTATATCTTGACGGTGGATGATGGGGAAACAGGCATGCGCTGGTACGAGACAGTGACTGAGCAAGACCCTTTTTATTTTCTATTTGGTCACCACAACCTGCTTCCAGCATTGGAGCAGGCCTTGGAGGGCAAATCTGTAGGAGATTCTTTTTCGGTATTTATTGACTTTGAAAATGGCTATGGGGATTACGACGATGCAAAGCGAGTGATTATTCCCAAGGCCAATTTTAAAGAAGAAGGCAAAAAAAATAGAGACCTACTGCGGGTAGGAAATGTCATCCCGATGCAGGACGATAAGGGCAACCAAATGCGTGGCGAAGTGCTCAAGGTGGATTACATGGGCGTACACTTGGACTTCAACTCCCCACTTGCAGGTTTGGACCTGCAGTTTGAAGGAAAAATTGTAACTATCCGAGAAGCGTTACCTGTAGAACTAGAGCATGG
>CAMDLI010000180.1 GCA_945901615.1 Spirosoma fluviale | reverse complement strand
ACCAGAATAAAGATGGGGTGGTGATCTGGGTGTGCGTTACTCCAAGTTTTCAATGCCTGAAGGGCTTCTGCAAAAACGAGGTAGTGTGACTGAAAATCAATGTCTTGCACATGGAACATTTTGAGTCCAGGGATGGCCAACTTATTCTCTGTATCGAAGGTGAAGTTGGGGTTTCCTCCCTTTTTGATCATTTCGATCCCTTTGGGCTGCGTGTAGCGGCCTCCTTGAGGGTCATGAAAAACGTCCAGCTCGAGGTTCCGCAAGCCCATGTCGAGTTGCTTTTCTAGCGGTGCATGCTCGTACTCCAGTCCATTGGCCGTATTGGCACTCATGCTGCGGAGGTAGGTAAGAATCTCGGGTGCCATGGCGCTTTTGTAGCTATTGTGGCTGCCAATGATTTGAGTTTGGTTGAGGGTTTGCGCAAGCACCGGAAAGCACAACACGAAAGAAAGAGCGAGTAAAAGTATGTTTTTCATGTCCTAGAGTTTAAGCAATGAAGTTCTCATTAATTCGTATGAATTAAGTCAAAATTACATCATTATAGTGTTATGATACCATGTTTAGTAGGTAACATTATTCTTTTGTTAACTATTGATTTTGAGTAGCTTGAGGTAACGAATTGCCAGTAGATTTGGGAATGAAACTTCTCCAAAAACTCCTATTCTTCGTTGCTGTACTTGCCTCTTTTAGCGGGTATGCGCAAAACAAAGCGGCATTTGCGGTCCATTCACACAACGACTACCTACAGCCTGTTCCTTTTTGGGATGCGTTTAGTGCGGGTTGTGCTTCCATCGAAGTAGATGTGATTTTGCAGGAGGGAGGGCTCATGGTTGCGCATGAAAAAGCATCTATCCAAGCATCCCGAACCTTCGAAAATTTGTACTTGAAACCGATCCAGCAAGGGGTTGACCTTGGTTTGATTAAGGGGTTTAACTTTCATCTGTTGGTAGATATCAAAACCGAAGCGTACAGCACCCTTGATTTGTTGGTGAAGCAAACGCAGCCCTATGCTGCTATGCTTTATTCTCCAGAAAATCCTTCGGGCTTAAAACTTATTATTTCAGGAGGTAGGCCCAAGGCCGCTGACTACGTGAAGTACCCATCTTGGGTATTTTTCGATTACCAAAGCAAGGAACTGACGGCGGACCTGCCCTGGGAGAAGATTGGTATGGTGAGTTTGAGTTTTCCTCGATTTTCAGTGTGGAATGGGAAGGGGAGAATCGTGGAGTCCCAGCGTCAGCAGCTCCAGGCATTTATTGATTTAGTGCACTCTTTCGATCGTCCTGTTCGCTTCTGGGCATCACCTGACGGCAAAACAGCCTGGCGTGCCTTTCATGAAATGGGCATCGATTACATCAATACCGACCGCCCAGCAGAGGCAAATAAGTACCTACGCGGTTTAACAAAAAATGTTTATGCCAATCCTAGTCCACAGAATGTTTATACCCCTAGCTATGCGGTGGATGGACAGGATGTTCCCGTGAAACAAGTTCTCCTGCTCATCGGGGATGGGAATGGATTGGCACAGATTTCTGCGGGCCTGTTTGCGAATGGAGGGGAACTTACCTTAACCCAAATTCGAAATTTGGGATTGGTAAAGACCCAGGCAGCAGATGATTTTACGACAGATTCGGCCTCAGGAGCGACCGCCATGGCTACAGGCCAAAAAGCAAATAACCGAGCGCTAGGCCTCAATGCGGCTGGGGATTCAATTCCAAATCTTCCCTATTTCTTAAGCCTGAAGGGCTTCAAGACTGGTCTTGTGACGAACGACGAGCTGACTGGAGCTACTCCTGCCGCCTTTTATGCACACCATCCTGAGCGAGATGCTGTGCTGGAGATCGCGAGCTACTTGCCTAACAGCGCCTTGAATTTGGTTATTGGAGGTGGAGGAAGGTCCTTTAACAAAGAAAAGTTGAGCCAAGCAGGATTTACTCTTGTATCCGACCTTCAGGGGCTTGCAGAGGTGAAGGGAGGCCGTGTAGCACATTTTGCAAGCGAAGGAGGGATGCCTGGTATGGAGGCGGGTAGGGGAAATTTCCTTTCTCAGGCCTTTTTGCAAGCAAGTTCCTACTTAGGGAAAGGGAAATCCCCATTTTTTCTGATGGTGGAGGCTGCAAAAATTGACTCAGGAGGGCATTCCAATAGCCCTTCCACAATTGTTACCGAGCTGCTTGATTTTGACAGTGTCATTGCGGAAGCCATCCGCTATGCCGATACGCATCCGGGAACCTTGGTCTTGGTGACTGCCGACCATGAAACTGGCGGTGTGACCCTCCCACAAGGAAATGTAGACAAGCGGGAGGTGGAGTTGGCGTTTCACAGCGATGATCATACGGGTATTTTGGTTCCTATTTTTGCTTATGGGGCGCGATCCGGAGAATTTAGAGGGGTCTATTCCAATACGGAGATTTTCACGCGGATTTTAAAGGTGGTAAAGTAGTGACTGTGCTTGCCCCGCAATGCTGCGGGTCAAGCTTCCTTATCCGCCGCGGCGGACGAAAAGGAAAACTCTCGCAAAGTCGCAAAGCAAGAAAGCTGCAAAGGATTGATTTCGATTCCTCTTTTAAAAAAAAGTTAATCGCGCAAAGCCGCAAAGCAGGAAAGACGCAAAGGATTGATTTCGATTCCTGACTCCAAAGAGATATTTAACATCTGAAAATCTTACTTCTTAATTTATGGCTGGGAATCCCAGGGATGCAACTCCCTCCCGCAATTCTGCGGGACAGGCTCTTATAAAGGGGGTTAGGGGGATTTTTTGCAAACGGTAGCAAAAGGGTTTTTCGGGCAAAGCCGCAAAGGACTGCTTTCGATACCCCTTTGCGTCTTGTCCGCCGAGGCGGAAAGGCCTTTAAACCTGTTTGAAACAAATTTTTAACCAAGGAGTTAATTTCTTTGATCCCCATAAAAATCATTAATTAGAAAAATTCTAAATAATAATTGACTTGTAAATCGTGCGGTTGTATGTTTGTGTTGTTGTTTTTAATAGGTCTAAATAAGAATATGAGGTCCCTTTTAGTTTGCTTCTTTTTTCTGGCTT
>CAMDLI010000179.1 GCA_945901615.1 Spirosoma fluviale | reverse complement strand
GATGTGACTCGGGATGGTGTGATGGAAGGACCAAATTTTGAGTTGTTTAAGGAAGTGTTGGACCGCTTCCCGAATCTGTACCTAGCTGCTTCAGGCGGTGTTCGTGGAATTGATGATTTTAAAAAACTCCGAGACCTGGGAGTGAATGCTGCTGTTTTTGGCCGAGCCTATTACGAGGGAAAGATCAGTTTAGCAGATCTGGAAGAATTTATCAGTAAAGGGTAAAATGGTCAACAGTTGACCGACCACTATCAACGGCTGATTTTCTTAAACTTCAAGCCTTATTTTCTTGATTAAGTACTTTTGATGAGGGTTATGGCTTTAGCTTTCTTCTTTAAAAAAAGTAAGTCACGCAAAGCCGCCAAGGCGCAAAGGAAGGGTTTTCCACCAATAAGCAACGGAATTAAGGTTTGGAGTTCAAGAGAGAGGGCTGTCAACCGTGGACTGTCGTCCGTTGACGATTTGATCTGCGGAATTTTTCCAAAGAATCTGCGTAAGACTTTTTTCACGCTGATCTAATAAGAAAAATACGCTGATTTTATTCGTAGCGAATAGCTGCTTTTTCACCAATAATCAACGGAAATAAGGGCTGAGGTTAAAGTAAGTCGGCTGTGAACCGTAGACCGTTGTCTGTTGACGATTTAATCCTGATCCTGTTTAAACTTATCCACGATATATAAAAAAATATTAAAGGATAAGGTGGAAGGGGATTCGTTCTTTTTGGATTCTCTTTCTTGAAGATAAGTGGAAGTTTGTACCTCTTTTCTAGGTAGGGGTAGCGGTACGCTTGGCTTCACTGTTGCCGACTTCTGGACGGTTAGTGGAGCAGCCGTTCCAGCTTCCGGAAGGGGGCTATGCTCTTCTAAAATGGGTTTTTCGAATGGTTTTTTTGTATTTTCCTCTTGAGCTACTGCTTCTGATGGGAGTAGCAAGTAGCCGAAAGCAACCATGCTCAGCAGGGCAACTTTACCAGCAAATATTCTTGAACAGTTCCACATAAATTAGCGAAATACGGGTTAGCTTTCGAAAAACGTCCTTAAAAATAGAAAATATATTGTCAATGCAAACGATTGACCTAGAAGATTTCAAAAAAATTGACTTTCGGGTAGGAACTGTTCTGCGGGTGGAGCCTTTTGAAAAAGCCCGAAAGCCTGCCTATCAGGTATGGGTGGATCTGGGTCCCGAACTAGGAATCAAAAAGTCTTCCGCTCAGCTTACGGTCCATTACCAAGCCGAAGACTTAGTAGGAAAGCAGGTGCTTTGTGTCTGTAACCTTGCTCCCCGTCAGGTGGCCGACTTTATGTCGGAGGTGCTCATTACCGGATTTTCCAGTGCCGAAGGAGGAATATGGATTGCCACGGCAGACCAGCCTGTTCCCAATGGAGTCTACCTACACTAAGGAAGGTAGATCTGCAATCCCGACTCCGTCAATTCGTTACGGTACACAGGCAGCGAAGCGCAGTAGCCCGACCGAACATCTCCCGTCTTCAAATCAAAGCGGTACTGGTGGAGGGGACAGATAAGTTCGCCGGCACCATTGATATTGGCTTGACCCAGGTCTGCACCGCGGTGTGGGCATTGTGCATCGAAGATGTGGAATGTGTCGCCAATCCGGAGGATAGCCAAGCGCTTCTCCCCAGCAGCGAGTTTTTTGATTTTGCGTTCAGGGATCGCTTGGAAGACTTCTTCCTTGCTGCTGCCAAATTGAAAGGTGTTCATGGGGAGCTGCGCTAGGTGTTTTCTAAAAATTGAGGGCTTGGTTTTTCGCGTATTCTTTTCCAATTTCCATCTTCTAAAGCCAATTCCCTAACCCTACATGAAAAAATTACTACTTCTACCGCTCTTGTTTTTTGCAATATCCCTGTCGGCACAGCAGCTTGAAGGAGCATGGAAACTGATCAGCCAAAACCAAGTGCCGGTCTCTGGTCAAGAGTTTATCAAGATCTACCAAGACAATTATTTTGCCTTTGGGATAAAGAGCCTAGCAGATAATTCCTTTGTAGGAGCCGGTGGAGGGCCTTTTGCAATGACTTCCGGGAAGCTACAGGAGACCCTGGAGTTTTTTACGCTCAACCCAGAAATCATCGGCATGGTCACTTCCTTTGCCGTACGAGTAGAGGGCAATCAAATTACCTTATCAGGCACGACCCCCAAGGGACCTTTGGTGGAGGTCTGGGAGCGAATCTCGGAGGCCAAGGATGACCTGACAGGCAACTGGGTGATTACAGGCAGGAAGCGAGACGATCAAATTCAGCGCTCTACCCCGGGTGCAAGACGAACGATCAAAATCCTCAGTGGTGGAAGATTTCAGTGGGTAGCCTTCAACTCTGAAACCCGCGAATTTTCGGGTACCGGTGGAGGAACCTACAGCGCCAAAGGAGGGAAATACGTGGAAACAATCGCCTTTTTCTCAAGGGATAATTCTCGTGTGGGTGCAAGCCTTGGCTTTGACTACCAGGTCATCGATGGGGAATGGCACCACAGTGGCTTGAGCTCGGCGGGTCAACCGATTTTCGAGATTTGGACGCCTTATGCTAAGGGGTATAAACCGGCGAAGTAAAAAGGATTTGTGGTTTAATTTTATATTTTTACCACCCAGCGCGTCGGGAGGGGTGATTTTGGTACATTTTTTATTTCGCTCCGCTGGAGCTTTGGGTACCTTTTTTTGGCATTTATTCTATTAACATAATGCTCCTCCAGAGCATGTATTCCCCCTTATTTTGAAATCTGCACCTGTACTTTCATGGCAATGGAGGTTAAAAAAATTACCCCAGAGGGGTAATATGTTAATAGAAAAACCCTGCCGACCATTTTCCCAGAGCTCCAGAGGAAGTTTACCCCGCAGCATTGCGGGGCGAAATCTAAATAGAAATGCGTCCGCAGCGGCGGATATTCTTTTTTCTTCTCGCAAAGCCTGCCTGTATTCTAAGGTTAAAGCAAGTGGAATAGTACAATTTTTATTTTTTTTTCATGCGGCATACTTATGAATTTCAACATAAGGAGTATTTCTTGTTATCACAGCAAATATTCTTGCTAGCAGTTTATTTCTGATAATGTTCAA
>CAMDLI010000178.1 GCA_945901615.1 Spirosoma fluviale | reverse complement strand
CAAATTCCAAAAGTGGACGCGGATGTTGGATGCCGATGGGAATGTGGAATCGGAGTTGGATCAATTGCATGCCTTTCGATTTAGCCCAAGATTTGAAGGAAAAATCAGTTGGACCAAGGACAGTATTCCGAATTCAATGAGTTGGGATGGGGCGGTCTTTCGCTACCAGATGGGGGAGAATGCCATATTGAATGCTGATTTTTTGGCAACGAAAAAGAAGGATTTTGATGCTGCATTTTACACCGTGGCACAGCCTTGGAAGTTGCTCGACAAGGGAGGGAAACTGATTTATGAGGGGAAAAAGACCCTTGAAAATGGCACAGAAGTGGAGTCGATCCGAGTGGATTATGGTCCAGATTCAGATCTTTGGTGGTACTATTTCGATCCGACCACCTACCTGATGTTGGGCAATGAGGTTAAGCTCAAAGATCACCGAAGTTTGGTTTACGATCTAGCTAATGAGCAGGCGGACAAATTGCTATTTCACGGTACCCGCGAAAGTTGGCGGGTAGATGAGTCAGGGAAGCGCTTGTTTCTCCGGGCCGAGTACCGTTATTCAAACTTTGAATTGGTGTATTGATTACCGGGACTTTGGTTTCGATTAAAAGAAGAATTTCATTTAAACTACTACAGCTATGAAATTGATATTATTCAGTTTAGGTATGCTCTCCCTCACTTTTTTTGGGGTTTCCTGTGATTCCAGAACGGAGGTAGAGCAAATCGTGGATGCGGCCATCGCTGCTCATGGAGGTGACCGCTATGCCGAAACCGCCATCGATTTTGATTTCAGAGGAACGCATTATTCCATTTTCAAATCTCCCACTTCCTTTGAGTATAGCCGGGAATTTACCGACTCTACGGGTCAGGTAGTGGACGTATTGAATAATGCGGGATTTACGCGAAGTGTCAATGGAGTGCGGATCGATACCTTGACTGAGGAGCGGATAGGGGCATTTTCTCGATCGGTTAATTCGGTGGCCTACTTTGCCTTTTTGCCCTACGGGCTCAATGACGCGGCGGCCATCAAAACCTACCTCGGCCAAACGAAGATTAAGGGAAAGGATTACCATCAAGTCAAAGTGACTTTTCAAGCAGAAGGTGGTGGAGATCATTTCGAGGATGAGTTTTTGTACTGGTTTGGGGTGGTAGATTCCCGTATGGATTACATGGCCTACAGCTACCATACCGATGGTGGCGGAGTTCGGATGCGAGAAGTTCGCGAGGCACGCGAAGTAGGTGGGATTCGCTTCCAGGATTACATCAACTTGAAGGCGGCCAACAAAGAAACCCCTTTAGATTCCATGCAGTACTTGTACGAAAAAGGGGCATTGGAGAAGTTATCAGAAATTAATTTGGAGAATATTCGCACCTCTGCAATTCCGAAAAACTAAGGGATTGTGGCTTTTTTGGATTGGCGGTGATGACTTTTTTTGATTTTTTAGTAACTAGGGGATGCAAACCCAAAAAAGCATATCCCTATGAATCGTAGAAGAGAATTTTTAAAGACTACTGGACTAGCAGGTCTAGGATTATTTGGTGCAGGAAGTGCCTTGGCCGACTCCATGAAGGTATTGCCTTTGGAAGCGTCCTATGGAGCCTCTCGAGTACAGTCATTTAATATGTCTGGCTTTGCTGCTCCTAAACTAGCTACTGTACGGGTAGGGATAGTGGGCTTGGGAATGCGTGGACCTGGAGCGGTAGATCGCCTGAGCAAAATCGAAGGTGTAGAGATCAAAGCTTTGTGTGACCTACTTCCCGAGCGTGCGGAAAAGGCAAAAAAGTCTTTGGAAGGAAGCATTCATAAACCAGAATTGTATTCGGGTTCGCCTTTTGCATGGAAGAAAATGTGTGAGCGCCCCGATCTAGATTTGATTTACATCGCAACTCCTTGGGAGTGGCATACGCCAATGGCGGTGTATGCGATGGAATCAGGCAAGCATGCTGCCGTGGAGGTGCCTGCAGCCAGAACCTTGGAAGAATGCTGGCAGCTAGTGGAGACATCCGAGCGTACCAAAAAGCATTGCATGCAGCTGGAAAATTGCTGCTACGATTTCTTTGAGTTGATGACTTTGAAAATGGCTCGTGAAGGATTTTTTGGCGATGTAGTGCATGTAGAGGGAGCTTATATTCACGATTTGGTGTGGCTCAACTTTGACAAGGATAAGGGATATCAGGGCATGTGGAGACTGGAAGAAAATTTCCGAAATGGAAATCTTTACCCGACTCACGGACTTGGGCCCATCTGTCAGATTTTGAATATTAATCGCGGGGATCAGATGGATTACCTGACCTCTTTGTCTTCGAATGATTTTCAAATGCAGAAAAAAGCCCAGGAGCTTGCCCAGCAAGATTCCTTCTGGAATGGCTATGCAACGAAGAACTATCGGGGCAACATGAATACCACGGTGGTGAAAACCAAGCTAGGAAAAAGCATTGTAATTCAGCATGATGTGACCTCGCCTCGTCCTTATTCTCGCTTGCATGTGGTGAGTGGCACCGAAGGCTATGCTCAGAAATATCCTGAGCAAAAAGTGGCCAAAGGACACAGCTGGATGAAGGAGGATGAGATGATGGCGCTCAAAGAGAAATATACCCCAGAGATTGTTCAAAAGGTAGGCGAACTAGCCAAGCAGATTGGAGGCCATGGTGGCATGGATTTCATGATGGACTGGAGATTGATCGATTGCTTGCGCAATGGACTTCCGCTAGATCAAGATGTGTACGATGCTGCTTTGTGGAGCTGCATCACTCCAATGAGTGAGTGGTCTGTGGCCAACCGATCCAATTCCATCGATATCCCTGATTTTACTGGAGGTCACTGGAAGACCAATGCTCCGGTAGAGATCACCTTGAAGGGTGGAGGAACGACGAAGGTAAGAGTCTAAAAGTACAAAGTACTTTTAGAAGCAAGAGGCAAGAAACAAGAGATTAGACTCAGTTCTGCTGTTAATGAAATCCTGCTATTGAGCAGGATTTTTTTTGACTATTGCTTATAATTTCTTGGCTCTTGTTCTCGTTCCAATCTCATGGTTCTTGTCTCTAAACTCTTTTTAGATGCAAGACACCTATCTGCGGTAGTCAGGCCATTGCGGCTTTGCGACTTTGCAGCC
>CAMDLI010000177.1 GCA_945901615.1 Spirosoma fluviale | reverse complement strand
TACTATTGATGCATTATGACAGTAATTAGAAAATCCATCACACTTACGGCACAACAGGATGCCTTCGTAAAAAGCCTTATCGAGCAGGGATTTTACACCAACGATAGCGAGTACGTACGTGACATCATCCGTCAAGACCAGGAGCGCAGGAGACAGCGCCTAAACTTAAACGAGGCACTGATCGAGGGACTGGCCAGTGGCCCTTCAGATTCCTCCCTTGAACGAATTTGGGAGGAGGCCTTAGGGGAGCATCGTGCTAGTAAATAAAATCGTCCTTAGTGTCAAGGCAAGTACCGATGTAAAATCTATTTTGCGCTACACACTTCGGGAATTTGGAGAGCTCCAATCACGCTTGTATTTTAAGGGATTGACCGAAGTATTGGAAAAATTAGGCTCCGATCCGAAACTAGGAAAGCCGTTCTTACTACTGAAAAATCAACCAATCCTCCGGTACCGCTACCAGTCCCATGTCCTGTTTTATTGTGTACGTACCAATGGGATTTTTATCGTCAGGATTCTTGGCGGACAGATGGACTTCACAAGACACTTTTAGGAAATTAAAACACAGTGCAAGACAGTTTTACGCTAACCGCCCAAAAAAATTAAAAAGTGCTGCTTCCATATGGGGGGCAGCTTTTTTACTTTTTCAATACGATTCGCTCCCCTTCAGTTGCCAGCTCAAAGCCTAGCCTTTTGACTGCATTCCGCTCAGGCCCCTCCAGAATCAGGGGATTGGTATGGTTGAAGTGGATAAACTTAACTTTCCGTTTCTCAGCAGCTGGAAGCGGGGAAAATAGCGTGATGGTTTCACCTACAAAAGGATGCGGAATCTCAGCCATATTTCGGTTTGGAAGTTCCCCTTCCTGATAGAAACTAGCATCAAGCAAGGCCACATCTACTCGAGCTACTTCTGCCCGAATGTCCTTTTCCCAGAGCGGCCACTTGTCAATATCTGGAATAAATAGGAGGCTCTTTTCGCTGGTCTCAACCCGAAATCCTACGGTCTCCGAAAACTCATCCCGATGCGGAACCTTCAGCGGAATGACCCGAAGATTCGGTGTCAATTGAATGGGTTGATCCTGCTCCATCAAGATCAGCTTGATATTTCCCAAAGCCACCAATTGACTCCAAGGAGCATTTTTTTCCAAGAATTCCTTCATTCGAGGCATCACATAGACTGGCATGCCTTTGGCGCCCATGGCCTCACGACCGAGTTGCAGCAAACCCGCATAATGTCCCATGTGTGCATGCGTTAGAAAAATACCCGAGAGGTTGGTAGACCCTGAAGCTTGGTGGAGTTGCTGGAGTTGAGCCGTAAAGTCCGGAGTCGCTTCAAACAACCAGTTTTGTCCACTGGCTTGATCCGTAAGCCCCAAACTCACTACATGCCGCTTTGCCTCCTCCCCTCGCCAATGACGCAGGCAGTGCTCCTGATTACATCCTGCTTGCGGATAGCCTCCATCCTGGGCTATTCCCAACACGGTGATGTATTGGCTGGAATTGGTTGCTGCGTCTGAAGCTTGTGCAAAGCTAATTCCAGGAAGCAGCAAAAGGGAACAGCAGAACCAAATCGTACGGATAGACATAATCAAGTAATGGAGTGCAAGTAAAAGAATTAAAGTTGTTTGGGAGTTGCAGGCTGTTCCCTATTCGGTTGCGCGCTTAATTGTAAGAGCGATTTGACCTGCATGGTACGAACGGAGGCAGTGTTTTCATTCAATCTAGAGCCGCTATTTTCTTCGGTAATCGCATCGAAGGCATAGCTGCAGCTTTGGATGTTTTGGGCCAAAAGTTCTTTGAATAGGGATTGTTCCATGGGAGTAGCAGTGATTTTGAAAGAAATAGGTTCAGACTTAGGGCTTAAAACAAGCCCAGTGTTCCAATTTTAAGATTAATGGGTTTTTGTTATTAGAGAATGAACTTCTTCAAATTTATAGAATTTGTTGATTTTGACTAGCTTGTTCCTTCCATTACCCTTCCAGGAACCAATTCCATTTGAATCCTAGCGAAAGGCCACCTGTACCCCTTACCCTCGATAATGGAAACTAAATTTATGCAGCAAAGTCAGCAGTCAGGTCATTTGGTGGACCTAAGTCATACCATAGAATCGGGATTGATTACCTACAAGGGCCTGCCTGCTCCGATCATTTGTGATTACCTGAGTCGGGAAGATTCCAGACAGCAGTATGCTGCTGGAACTGAGTTTCAAATCGGGAAGCTAGAGCTGGTGGGCAATACGGGGACCTACATCGACTGTCCCTTCCACCGGTATGCGAACGGCAAGGATATTTCCGAGGTAAATTTAACGGCATTCGCTGAATTGGAAGGTATTGTGGTCCGCGTGCCCTTTGCAGAATCTTTGGCGATTACTCCAGAGCATTTCAAAAATAAAGACCTTCGGATTCGTGCAGTACTCGTGCATACGGGATGGGCTTGCCATTGGAATACCGAACGCTACTACGAGCATCACCCCTACCTCACCGAGGAGGCCGCTGTTTTTTTGAGGGATGCTGAGGTGAAGTTGGTTGGTATAGATTCCCACAACATTGACAATACCGCAAAGAACTCAAGACCGGTACATAGTATTCTCTTGGGTTCTGAAATCCTAGTGGTAGAACATTTATGTGGGTTAGAAAATCTGCCAGAGGAAGGTTTTCATTTCAATGCAATCCCTCCTAAAATCAAAGGAATGGGAACCTTTCCTGTTCGGGCATTTGCCAAAGTGTTTTCCTAATTACGCATTCATTAAGCGTCTTTTTCTCCTATGTTAATTTTTTTGCTTTTGTCCTGATTTTGAACGACTTAAAAATAACCTTTTCTTAATGAATTCATAAATCTGATTTGTGCTATATCTGAAGGTCTAACTCTAAGTTTATTAAAAAAAATCATATGAGACGGATACTAGTACTTCTAAGTTGCTTGTCGTGTTTTAGTTGCCTCAAAGAGGAAACTGACCCCATTCCTTTGGAGAATACAGTCAATGAGGACATAGCCTCTTACCAAGAAGTCGGATCTATTGGTTTGGGCGGTTCAGGCGCTGCGGAAATCACCGCATTCGATCCTGCCACCAAGCAACTTTTTGCTGTTAACAATAGCGCAGTCAATAAAATTGACGTGATTGACTTGTCTAATCCAGCTGCCCCAACTTTGGTAAAGTCCATTACACTTACAACTTATGGTGGTTATGTAAACAGTGTAGATGTTTATGATGGTAAGCTTGCCGCGGC
>CAMDLI010000176.1 GCA_945901615.1 Spirosoma fluviale | reverse complement strand
TGCAAAAAGTCCATGAAAGTAGCTTTAATCAAGTACAATGCCGGTAACGTCCAATCTGTCCTTTATGCCTTGGAGCGACTAGGGGTGGAGGCTGAACTCACAGACGATCCTGAAAAAATCCGTGCTGCAGATCGGGTAATTTTCCCTGGCCAGGGTGAAGCCAGTTCTGCGATGGCCTACTTGAAAGAGCGAAATCTAGACCAAGTCATTCGAGAAGTGAAGCAGCCTTTTTTGGGAGTTTGCCTGGGTTTGCAGCTACTTTGCACCCATTCGGAGGAAAACAATACCCCCTGTTTGGGTATCTTTCCCCAGCTTGTCAAACGTTTTGTTCCTAGTGCAGGCGGTCAAGAGAAAGTGCCCCACGTAGGTTGGAATTCCATTGAAAATATGGTCGAAAATCCATTACTCAAAGACCTTCCCGACACCAAGTACCTGTATTATGTACATAGCTTCTATGCTACCCTTGGAGAAGGAACCCTTGCTACTACCCATTACATTCAGGACTTTACAGCCATTCTCCATCGAGCCAACTATTGGGCGATTCAAGCCCACCCCGAGAAAAGCAGTACTTTAGGAGAAAAGCTCTTGGAGAATTTTCTAGCGCTCCCTTCAACTTAACTAAGTTTAAACAAGGAATTCAAGGTTGTATAAACCGTCCCTTAGCCCTAAAACCATGCATGTAATTCCCGCTATTGATTTGATTGGAGGCAAGTGCGTTCGCCTCAGCCAAGGCGACTACCAGCGGAAGACTGAATACCACGATGATCCTCTGGAGATGGCCAAGCGCTTTGAAGGAGCTGGGCTGACTCGCCTTCATTTGGTAGATTTGGATGGTGCCAAGGCCAAAAAAATTGTAAATGGAGACGTGCTGAAGCGTATTTGTTCTGGAACTAGTTTGGCGGTAGATTTTGGTGGAGGTATTCAATCGCAGGAAGAAATCGAAAAGGCATTTGACCTAGGAGCCCGACAAGTGACGGGAGGAAGTATTGCGGTACGGAATCCAAGTTTAGTTGAGGCTTGGCTAGCGAAATTTGGTGCAGATCGGATTATTCTGGGAGCCGATGCCAAGGATAAAAAAATTGCCGTAGGAGGCTGGGAGGAGACCACTGCGCTGGAATTGATTCCCTTTATTCAAGGGTATTATAAAAAGGGCATTCGTGAGGTCATCTGTACAGATGTAGCGAAGGATGGATTGCTGCAAGGCCCTTCTTTTGGCTTGTATGCAGAAATCTTGCAGGAGTTGCCCGACTTAAAGCTCATTGCCAGTGGAGGAGTATCTTGCTTGAAGGACCTGGAGGACTTGCAAAAACTAGGCGTCTATGGGACTATTGTAGGAAAAGCTTACTACGAGGGGAAGCTGAGTTTGGAGGAACTCGCCCAATTCCATGAAAATTAACAACCCTACTACATTACTCCATTTAACATCCACTTAACTTAACTGTTTCTAACCTATCCATGCTAACCAAACGGATTATCCCTTGTCTTGACATCAAAGATGGCCGCACGGTCAAAGGGGTGAATTTTGTGGAACTTCGAGATGCAGGAGACCCTGTGGCTTTGGCTAAGTTGTATTCTGAGCAGGGTGCGGATGAACTCGTGTTTCTGGATATTACCGCTACGGTGGACAAGCGAAAAACGCTGGTAGATTTGGTGACCCAGGTGGCCAAAGAAGTTCGAATACCATTTACGGTAGGTGGTGGCATCGCTTCTATTCAAGATGTCTATGCCTTATTGGCTGCTGGTGCAGATAAGATTTCAATCAACTCGGCAGCCGTACAAAACCCTGAACTTATAGATCAGCTTGCAAAAGAATTTGGTTCGCAATGCGTCGTGGTTGCCATTGACTCCAGGCAAATCGACGGGGTAGATTTGGTGCATACGCATGGAGGAAGAAAGGTGACTGCTTTGCAGACTAGGGCTTGGGCGAAGGAATTGGCGGATCGGGGTGCAGGAGAGATTCTGCTCACCTCCATGGATCATGACGGTACGAAAGCTGGTTTTGCATTGGCGTTAACTGCTGCGATTTCAGGTGCCTTGCCTATTCCAATCATTGCTTCTGGCGGTGCGGGAAGCATGCTCCATTTCAAAGACGTGTTTACCCTTGGAAAAGCGGACGCAGCACTTGCAGCAAGCATTTTTCACTTCAAGGAAATTGGTGTTCCGGAATTGAAAACGTATTTAAGTGATGAAGGTGTAGTAGTACGGAAATAAAATAGGAAAGGGAAATATGGTAGAAATACAATGGAAATACACTCCGCTTCGCTCCGTGAAACAGTATAGATCGACGTTTGGAACGACCTATTTCACCGAGCTTGCTCGGTCTATTTCTACCTTATTTCCATTGTATTTCTTTCATTCAGGTAACAAAATTTGAAAATGAACATTGACTTTAAAAAGATGGATGGCCTTATTCCTGTAGTGGTACAGGATTCGTTTACCGGAAAGGTATTGATGTTGGGCTACATGAATGAAGCCGCATTGGCACAAACGGAAGCGTCTGGCAGAGTTACTTTTTTCTCGCGCAGCAAAAACAGGTTGTGGACCAAAGGAGAGACTTCAGGCAACTTTTTGGAACTGGTCAGCATTCAGGAAGATTGTGATGGGGATGCGATTCTAATTAAAGCCAAGCCACTCGGACCAGTTTGCCATACGGGAGCAGATACTTGTTTTGATGAAATCAATCAAAGCTCTCAAACTGCATTTATTGACCAACTTCGCGGGATTATTAAAGAGCGAAAAGAAAACCCAAGTTCAGCATCCTATACTTCCAGTCTTTTTGCAAAAGGAATCAATAAGCTGGCTCAAAAAGTAGGGGAGGAAGCAGTGGAGTTGGTGATTGAGGCCAAGGATGACAACAAGGAGCTTTTTTTAGGAGAGGCGGCAGATCTGCTATTCCACTACCTAGTGCTTCTGGAGGCTAAAGGCTATGAATTGGACGAGGTAGTTGAGGTGCTCAAGCAGCGGCATAAAGCCGAATAGGCCTAGAAAAAATCTTGAAAAGATGCAATCAAACCAGTAATTCAAAGAATTCTTAAGCTACTGGTAAGATTACGGATAATCACATTTTTAATTTACTACGTTCTCCAACCTCAGTCTGGAGGAACATAGTTTTTTATGTACTTGATCGCTGCTGCCAATAGAGGATCTTTGGGATCCCCCCAATTTAACCTCGGATTATCGGTAGCGGAAACGTAGGCGTACCCCGCTTTTTTAGTAGGGGTAGTAGGAAAGCTTTTAGGAAAGCCATC
>CAMDLI010000175.1 GCA_945901615.1 Spirosoma fluviale | reverse complement strand
TGCAAAAAGTCCATGAAAGTAGCTTTAATCAAGTACAATGCCGGTAACGTCCAATCTGTCCTTTATGCCTTGGAGCGACTAGGGGTGGAGGCTGAACTCACAGACGATCCTGAAAAAATCCGTGCTGCAGATCGGGTAATTTTCCCTGGTCAGGGAGAGGCGAGTTCTGCAATGGCCTACTTGAAAGAGCGAAATCTAGACCAAGTCATTCGAGAAGTGAAGCAGCCTTTTTTGGGAGTTTGCTTGGGTTTGCAGCTGCTTTGCACCCATTCGGAGGAAAATAACACCCCCTGTTTGGGTATCTTTCCTCAGCTTGTCAAACGTTTTGTTCCTAGCGCAGGCGGTCAAGAGAAAGTGCCTCATGTGGGTTGGAATTCCATTGAAAATCTTGTCGAAAATCCATTACTCAAAGACCTTCCCGATACCCAATACCTGTATTATGTACATAGCTTCTATGCTACCCTTGGAGAAGGAACCCTTGCCACTACTCACTATATTCAGGATTTTACGGCCATTCTCCATCGAGCCAACTATTGGGCGATTCAAGCCCACCCCGAGAAAAGCAGTACTTTAGGGAAAAAGCTCTTGGAGAATTTTCTAGCGCTCCCTTCAACTTAACTTAGTTTAAACAAGGAATTTAAGGTTGTATAAACCGTCCCTTAGCCTCAATACTATGCATGTAATTCCCGCTATTGATTTGATTGGAGGCAAGTGCGTTCGCCTTAGCCAAGGCGACTACCAGCGGAAAACCGAATACCATGATGATCCTCTGGAGATGGCCAAGCGCTTTGAAGGAGCTGGGCTGACTCGCCTTCATTTGGTGGATTTGGATGGGGCCAAGGCCAAAAAAATTGTGAATGGAGACGTGCTGCAGCGTATTTGTTCTGGAACTCGCTTGGCAGTGGATTTTGGGGGAGGTATTCAATCGCAGGAAGAAATCGAGAAGGCATTTGACCTAGGGGCCCGACAAGTGACTGGAGGAAGTATTGCGGTACGGAATTCAAGTTTAGTTGAGGCTTGGCTAGCGAAATTTGGTGTAGATCGGATTATTTTGGGAGCCGATGCCAAGGATAAAAAAATTGCCGTAGGGGGCTGGGAGGAGACCACTGCGCTGGAATTGATTCCCTTTATTCAAGGGTATTACCAAAAGGGTATCCGTGAAGTCATCTGTACCGATGTAGCGAAGGATGGATTGCTGCAAGGCCCTTCTTTTGGCTTGTATGCAGAAATCTTGCAGGAGTTGCCTGATTTAAAGCTTATCGCCAGTGGAGGAGTATCTTGCTTGAAGGACCTGGAGGACTTGCAAAAACTAGGCGTCTATGGGACTATTGTAGGAAAAGCCTATTATGAAGGGAAGCTGAGTTTGGAGGACCTTGCCCAATTCCATGAAAATTAACTTCACTACTACAACACTCCTTTCAACATCCACTTAACTTACTTGTCTCTAACCTACCCATGCTAACCAAACGAATTATCCCTTGTCTTGACATCAAAGATGGCCGCACGGTCAAAGGGGTCAATTTTGTGGAGCTTCGAGATGCAGGAGATCCTGTGGCTTTGGCTAAGTTGTATTCTGAGCAGGGTGCGGATGAACTCGTGTTTCTGGACATTACCGCTACGGTGGACAAGCGAAAAACGCTAGTAGATTTGGTGACCCAGGTGGCCAAGGAAGTTCGAATTCCCTTTACCGTAGGTGGAGGCATTGGATCTATAGAAGACGTGTATGCCATATTAGCTGCTGGTGCAGATAAGATTTCCATCAACTCGGCAGCAGTGCAAAACCCTGAACTAATAGATCAGCTTGCAAAAGAATTTGGTTCGCAATGCGTCGTGGTAGCTATTGACTCCAGGCAAATTGACGGGGTAGATTGGGTGCATACGCATGGTGGAAGAAAACTGACTGCTTTGCAGACTAAAGCTTGGGCTAAGGAATTGGCGGATCGGGGTGCTGGGGAGATTTTGCTGACCTCCATGGACCATGACGGCACGAAAGCGGGTTTTGCTTTGGAGTTAACTGCTGCGATTTCAGGCGCATTGCCTATTCCTGTCATTGCTTCTGGGGGTGCAGGAAGAATGCTCCATTTTAAGGAAGTATTTACCTCTGGAAAAGCGGACGCAGCACTTGCAGCAAGCATTTTTCACTTCAAGGAAATTGGAATTCCTGAATTGAAAATGTATTTAAGTGATGAAGGCGTAGTAGTACGGAAATAAAATAAAGTAGAAATACATCGAAATAGAGTGGAAATAGACCGAGCAGGCTCGGTGAAATAGGGAATTCAATTCGTGTTTCAGCCCTATTTCACGAAGCTCGCCCGCCGCGGTGGGTATTTCTATTTCAATCCTATTTCGTTTAAATGATTAATTCTGAATTAGTAGATATGATGAAAATAGATTTCAAAAAGATGGAGGACCTTATTCCTGTAGTGGTACAGGATTCGTTTACTGGAAAGGTATTGATGTTGGGCTACATGAATGAAGCCGCATTGGCACAAACGGAAGCGTCTGGCAGAGTTACTTTTTTCTCGCGCAGCAAAATCAGGTTGTGGACCAAAGGAGAGACTTCAGGAAATTTTCTAGAAGTAGTTAGCATGCAGGAGGACTGTGATGGAGATGCTATTCTAATTAAAGCCAAGCCACTTGGTCCTGTTTGCCATACAGGAGCAGATACCTGTTTTAATGAAGTCAACCACAGCTCTCAAACTGCATTTATTGACCAACTTCGCGGGATTATTAAAGAGCGAAAAGAAAATCCAAGTTCAGCATCCTACACCGCCAGTCTCTTTGCAAAAGGAATCAATAAGCTGGCTCAAAAAGTAGGAGAGGAAGCAGTGGAGTTGGTGATTGAGGCCAAGGATGACAACAAGGAACTTTTTTTAGGGGAGGCGGCAGATCTCCTATTTCACTACCTGGTGCTTCTGGAGGCTAAAGACTATGAATTGGACGAGGTAGTTGAGGTGCTCAAGCAGCGGCATAAAGCAGAATAGGTTGAGAAAAAATCTTGAATAGATGCAATCAAACCGGTAATTCAAAGAATTCATAAGTTACTGGCAAGATTACGTATAATCACATTTTTAATTTACTACGTTATCCAACCTCAGTCTGGAACATAGTTTTTTATGTACTTGATCGCTGCTGCCAATAGAGGATCTTTGGGATCCCCCCAATTTAACCTCGGATTATCGGTAGCGGAAACGTAGGCGTACCCCGCTTTTTTAGTAGGGGTAGTAGGAAAGCTTTTAGGAAAGCCATC
>CAMDLI010000174.1 GCA_945901615.1 Spirosoma fluviale | reverse complement strand
AGAAGATACCTGGGACAAGGGTGTAGGAGAGCCATAATACATCACAAAAACCCCATCCAATAAGTTAGGCATGGCCTTGCCTGCCCTAATTTTTACTAATTCTGAAGCCGTATGGTCAATAGCTTTTTGCATCAATTCCTTGGCTTCGTCCAAATACAATTCGATTTCTTCCATGAGTCTGGTTCGTTTATACAGTAATCAGCGTTCCTATGTGTTCTCCCTGTACTAGTTTGGCAAGGTTTTCAGACTTATTCATGTCAAACACGATAATGGGGAGGTTATTTTCTTGGCAAAGTGTAAATGCTGTCATATCCATGACATTTAGGTTTTTCTTGTAAACCTCTGAGAAAGTGATGTTTTGGTATTTGGTGGCGGTGGCATCCTTTTCTGGATCTGCGGTATAGACACCGTCCACGCGTGTGCCTTTCAGCACGACATCGGATTCAATTTCAATGGCACGCAGTGCAGCGGTAGAGTCCGTAGTGAAATAAGGGTTGCCGATCCCTGCGCCGAAAATCACAATTCTACCCTTTTCAAGGTGACGAATTGCTCTTCTACGGATAAATGGTTCACAAACACTTTCAATTTTGATTCCAGACATCAATCGGGTAAAAAGTCCAATCTGTTCCAAAGCACTTTGAAGCGCCATCGCGTTGATTAGTGTTGCAAGCATCCCCATGTAGTCGCCTTGAACTCGATCGATGCCGGACTTTTCAGCTTGTACACCTCTAAAAATATTACCTCCTCCAATGACGATGGCGATTTCCACGCCCATGTCCTTTACTTTTTTAATTTCTTCCGCGTATTGCTGTAAGATCGCTGGATCAATGCCGTATTTTTTTTCGCCCATTAGAGATTCTCCACTGAGCTTGAGCAGAATGCGTTTGTATTTCATGTATTGGTAGGGATAACTTGGATTTATTCGTTTTCGCTAAAGTGGAAGGCTGACTAAAAATCAATTTTCCGAAAGTGTTTTTGGCTGAATTTGTGAATCAACCAAGCAAATATACTTTCTTCCATTTAGAAATTTGAATGGCAGGTAAAAATGAGGTTAGATTCTCCTGTTAATTTTGAAAAAGGTGCAAAGCAATTAGAATTGGATGAGTACCTGGTTTTTTTCTACGGATTGTTTGAGCGAGACATTCACCGCTTTCACAAGTCCATCACCAGGGGACTTAATGCTGTTCTCCATTTTCATGGCTTCGAGGATCAGTACTACATCTCCTTTTTTAACCAAATCTCCAGGGGCTACCATCAGATCTAAAATCAGGCCTGGCATCGGTGCTTTGATTTCTTTGAGACTACCGGCTCCTGTGGAATTCATTCCCATTTTCTCCAGCAGCAGGTCAAATCGATCCTTCAATTGGAGGGTGGTTGTTTTGTGGCCCAATCGAATTTGAAGTGTTTTGGCCTCTAGGTCTATTGCAAGCAACTCTGCTTCCAGTGAACGAGCACCTTGGATGAGGTGAATTTTACGGTCGCCCATCCATTTGAGATCCCAGGTGATGGATTGCTTGTTGACGCGAGTTTCGCCTACATTTTTTTCAACCGAATAGGTAATGTCTTGAAGGATAACTGAAAACATTCTTGCTAATTTGCTTTTCCAACTAAAGTAGCCAATGCTTGGCTTCTTAGAATTTCTTCAAATATGATTCAAAAACCTGTTTGTCCAAAAATTAATTTAAGAACCTCTATCTCCGTACTCGTACTATTCTGCTTTTTAGGAGCTTTGGAGGGATGTAAATCAAATGCGGTCCTGCCAGCAGATGAGTCTGAAGCGGTAGATACGCTGCTTGTAGAAGAGGAGATTAATTGGGGTTTAGCGGATGAATTACCCTATCAGGCTTCTGCTACGCGCAGTATGGACTTGGTTCACATGGATTTGGATCTGCGATTTGACTGGAAAAGTCAGCAGGTAATTGGCAAGGCCAAACTTCGTTTAACGCCTTATTTCTATCCACAAAAAATAGTTGTTCTTGATGCCCAAGATTTTGAGTTTGGGCGAGTGGCCTGGATGCATAAGGGGCAGTTAGAGACACTTTCTTACCGCTATGACAATCAGGAAATCCAGATTTACTTGCCTGAGGAAGCGTCCGTTGGGGATACAGTAGCATTAGAGGTCAATTATGTGGCATTTCCTGAAAAAAACTCAGGCGAAGGGTCTGCGGCCATCACCGATACAAAAGGACTCTACTTTATTGATCCCATGGATACGATTCCAGGCAAGCCAACGATGCTTTGGACACAGGGAGAGACCCAGCACAGTAGCAAATGGTTCCCAACGATTGACCGGCCCAACGAGCGCCTCACGCATGACATTTGGCTGACCGTGCCCGAAAGCATGGTATCGATCAGCAATGGGCGTCTGCTCAAGCAGGAGTCCTTGGGCAATGGCATGCGAAAAGATCACTGGAAAATGGATCTTCCTCATGCACCGTACTTGGTGGCGATTGCGGCGGGTGATTTTGCAAAGGTGACTGCTTCCCGTGGTGATTTGCCTTTGGGGTATTATGTAGAAAAAGGATTTGAAAAAGGTGCTGCCAAGGTTTTTGCATCTACCCCGGAAATGATCAGCTATTTTGAAACGAGACTGGGAGTTCCTTTTCCTTGGCAAAAATACGATCAGATTGTGGTTCGGGACTTTGTATCTGGGGCCATGGAAAATACGACGGCGTCCATTTTCATGGAAGAATTGCTATTGGATGAGCGCGAGGCACTGGATTCCGAATGGGATTACATCATAGCACACGAACTTTTTCACCAGTGGTTTGGGGACTTGGTTACCGCTGAATCCTGGTCCAATCTTACCCTAAATGAGGCCTTTGCGAATTACAGCGAATACCTGTGGAATGAGAAGCGCTACGGTCAGGATCATGCGGACTTGAAGTTGGTGGTGGAGAAGGAAGGCTATTTGGCAGAGGCAGATGCTGAGCCGAAGGAATTGATTCGCTTCAACTATGCGGATGCGGAAGATCTGTTTGATGCGCACAGTTACAATAAAGGTGGGCTGGTATTACACATGTTGCGCCGAGAGTTGGGCGATGCTGCTTTTTTCAAAGGGTTGAATTTGTATTTGACGCAACATGCTTTTCAGGCGGTGGAGGCACATGATTTACGTCTCGCTATGGAGCGGGTAAGTGGTCGGGATTTAAATTGGTTTTTTAATCAATGGTTTTTTGCAAAGGGGCACCCTGAGTTGAAGGTGGAGGTTGACTATTCCCAGCCGGAAAACTTGCTACTGCGTTTTTCACAGGTGCAAGACCT
>CAMDLI010000173.1 GCA_945901615.1 Spirosoma fluviale | reverse complement strand
CTCATCGAAAAAATGGGGACCATTGCGGACTTCAGTGCCTTGGAGGAGAAAGAGGAAGTGGAAGAGGTATCCGAGCAAGCTAGTGATGACTTTTACAAGTACGTCACGCCTCCCAATACTGCAGATGGTGGCTACAAAAAGCTCATGCGGATGGAACACAAGAAAATCTTGGGCGGCGTTTGTGCCGGAATCGCGCATTACTTCTCCATCGATGCACTTTGGATTCGATTGATCGCCATTCTCCTGCTATTTAGTGGAAACATCAACCTCGCCCGTCTTTTTGATTTCAACCCTTTTGGCCGGATGGATATCAACTTTGGATTTGCAGGACTTGCAGTGGTGGCCTACATCGTCTTGTGGGTAATTCTTCCGGTATCTTATGCCAATGAAGAAAATAAGGAAATCAAAAAACTGTATCGAAACCCGGATGATAAAGTCCTTGGAGGAGTTGCCAGCGGCTTAGCAGCGTACTTTGGCATCAAGGAATTACTATACGTTCGGCTTGCCTTTGTCTTACTCACCATTGCAGGAGGATCAGGTGTGGTAATTTACCTCATTCTTTGGATCATCACTCCAGTGGCGAGTTCCATTACGGAGCGCATCAAAATGAAGGGAGGCGAAATTACCTTGGATAGCATCGATTCCACGCTCAAGGAAACAATCAATCCAGTTCCGCAAGCACCTGAATCACCCTTTGAATCCACCATTAAAAAGCTCGTAATGACCCCAGTCAGGGTATTGGGACAGTTCATTGAAGCCTTGGGATCGGCCTTAGGTTCCCTTGGTAGATTTCTGTTAACTCTTCTGCGCGTCTTTTTTGGACTAATCATTTTCATCCTTGGAATTACACTCGTAGGGGTTCCTTTGGTTACTTTCACGCTTTATTTGGGAGTTATTGATCCGATCTATTACGGCACAGTGGATGTATTTCCCTTGGAAATGATTACTGAATTGGTTCCTACAGGACTAGCAGCTGCCGGACTAGGAGTACTCGCAATTCCTGGAATTGTGATCTTGATGCTCGGATTGAGCGTTTTGTCTAAGAAAAATTTGGTGGGAAGTAGGTTTGGCTTAGTTGCCCTGGCTCTTTGGCTGATGTGCATCGCCACCCTAGGGTTCCAAGTTCCACGCGTCGTCGCCAAATTCAAAGAGGAAGACCGAGTGATTACCAACACTCCGCTCAGCCCAGGCCAAGGTGTACTCTTCTTAACAATAGAAGGTGGGGATGGGGTAGAGTTTTACCAACAAGCCGTTCTTGAACTTAAAGGCACCGAAGACAGTGTCCTTACCCTAAATCAAGAATTTTTCTCTCGAGGTCAAAGCAAGAAGCAGGCACAAGAAAATATCAAAAAGATCGCTTATAGCTATGCTGTAAAGGATTCCGTCATCACCTTTGAACGGGGATTTGACATGAAAACCTTGGGTGCTTTCCGAGACCAAAAACTAAACCTCACCTTGGAGATCCCATACAACAAACCGTTTACAATGGACGATAGCCTATTAGACATCCTCGAAAACACATTGTATAAAAATGGCTACGAATGGGAGGATGTCCGTCCAGAAGCAATCTGGGTTTTCAATAAAGCAGGATTAGTTTGCTTAACCTGCCCAGGTAAGGTCAATGGAGGAGAGCGACGCGACTGGGATTCCTTTGAATCCGAAAAAGCCCAGCTGGACTCTTTAACCAAGATCCAACAGGATAGCCTAAGCAAGGCAAAACTAAAGGATGCCTATTTCTTGAAGGAAAATTAAGCAGCATAACCTACGGTTTAGATTTTAGTTGATCCAAGTGGTCCCGTCCTGTCCCGTCCCGTACTTGCGGGACGGGAAGGTGCGGGGCCACTTTTTTGTTGTACCTTCTACCAAACTTTTAAATCATGGATGTTACAGCTAAATTTTTAGGTGGAGCTGGAGTAGTCACCGGTTCCAAATACTTGATTGACCTAGGAGACTTCGAGTTTCTGGTCGACTGTGGATTGTTTCAAGGAGGGAGAAAACTTCGTGAACAAAACTGGGATGACTTCCCGATGCCGCTGCAAGACTTGGAAGCAGTAGTCCTCACCCATGCACACTTGGATCACATCGGCTACTTGCCTCGATTGGTTCAGCAAGGGTTTAAGGGACCTATTTATTGCACCGAGGCCACCGCTTCCCTAGCTAAAATCTTGCTCCTTGACTCCGGGAAGCTCCAAGAGGAAGAAGCAGAATATGCCCGCAAAAAAGGCTATTCCCGCCACGAGAATCCCCAGCCCCTCTACACCAAAGCTGATGCAGAGGCTGTTTTTCCGCAATTCGTCCCTCAGCCCTTCGAAAAATCCTTTCACATTCATCCTGCGGTAACAGTGACCTTTTTCCATGCAGGCCACATTCTTGGTGCCTCCATCGTCAAATTCCTGATTCAGGGAGAACGGGAAACTAAAAGACTTGTATTTTCAGGCGACTTAGGGCGCTACAAAGACCCGCTCCTTTTCCCTCCCACCCGAATACCAAAAGCAGATATCCTTTGGATCGAATCCACCTACGGAGACCGAAAATCGGCCAACTCAAAACCCGAAGAAGAAATGGCCCGCGCCATTCGAGATACCTTTGACCGCGGAGGATTGGTCATCATCCCTGCCTTTGCCGTAGGGCGCACCCAACTCCTGCTCTACCACCTCTACCAATTGATGGAAAAAGGGAAAATTCCAAAGGTGCCCATCTTTACCGATAGCCCCATGGCCATCGATGCGACGCAACTGTACCTAGACTATAGCAAGGACCACCGCCTTGGCGCCATGCTACAAGAAGATGAACATGCATTTAAGCACCCCCACCTGCATTACTACCAGAAAAAAGAGGAGTCCATGTCCCTCAATACGTATAACGGGAAGGCAATTATCATTTCTGCAAGCGGCATGGCTACAGGTGGTCGGATCCTACACCACCTCTTCCACCACCTCCCCCATGAAAAAAATGGAGTGATCATCGTGGGTTACCAAGCTCAAGAAACTCGTGGCAAAAGACTGCTTGATGGGGATCCCAGCATCCGAATCTATGGCGATGAAGTTCCCGTACGCGCCAAGGTATATCCGATCGAAGGTCTCTCTGCGCATGCAGACCAGGACGAACTGATGGACTGGGCGGAGGGATTTACCGAGAAACCCAAATACACCTTTGTGGTGCATGGGGAACCCAAAAGCGCGGAGGCCCTGGCCTATAAACTCAAAGAGGAATTGGGATGGAATACCCTGCTGCCCAACTACCTAGAATCCTTCGTCTTGTTTGAGGGGATTTAAACCTCGAATCCAGCAAAAAAAAGAGCCTTGGGAACATCCGTTCTCAAGGCTCATTTTTT
>CAMDLI010000172.1 GCA_945901615.1 Spirosoma fluviale | reverse complement strand
GAACTAATTTTTTCAGGATAGTTCTCTCGAATCCAAACAAAAGTTGAATCAATAGGAGTTTATCAATAAATTTAAGGCAAATAGAAGGAAGTTATGGAAGCGTACGGAAAGATATTATTGATTGCGATGCCGGCATTTTTTGTGCTGGTGCTCCTTGAAAAAGCCTGGGGCATTTGGAAGGGAAAGGATACCGTTCCTGTTTCGGACATGATTGCAAGTTTGAGTTCGGGCATCACCAACGTGACCAAAGATGTGCTTGGGCTTAGTGTGGCAGTTATTTCCTACCAATGGCTCTTTACCCAATTCTCATTTTTCACGATTGAGGCCACTTGGGCAGTGTACGTCATTGCCTTTTTTGCCTTGGATTTTGCGGGCTATTGGACCCACCGCATTGCGCATGAGTACAATATCTTTTGGAACAATCACATTGTGCACCATTCCTCGGAAGAGTTTAACCTTGCTTGTGCACTGCGTCAAAGCATTTCCTCCATATTTAAAATTTTCACCGTCTTCTTATTGCCAGCTGCTTTCCTGGGGGTACCCCCTGAAGTAATTGGCGTGGTAGCCCCCTTGCATTTATTTGCACAGTTTTGGTACCATACCCAGCACATTCGATCCATGGGTATTCTAGAGAAAATCATCGTCACCCCAGCCCATCACCGGGTACACCACGCGATCAATCCCGAATACCTGGACAAAAACTACGGACAGATCTTCATCTTCTGGGACAAGTGGTTTGGAACCTTTCAAGAAGAACGAGCCGATATTCCTGCGGTTTATGGGGTCACTCGACCCGTACAAACCTGGAATCCAATCAAAATCAATTTCATGCATTTGTGGCTCCTGATCCAGGATGCCTGGCGTGCCAAAAACTGGGGAGATAAGCTGAAAATTTGGTTTATGCCTTTGGGTTGGCGACCCAGTGATGTGGCAGCGAAGCATCCGGTAGCCAAGATTCAGGATGTGTACCATTTTGACAAATACAACCCAGAACTTAATGCGGGCATGCGAATTTGGAGTTTCGGTCAGCTGATTGTCTTGCTACTCCTGTTGAGTTACCTCTTCTCCAATTTGGCAGCTATTGGTGCGCCTGGCATCTTTTACTACGGAGGATTCGTCTTCCTCACGGTGTTTGCTTACACCGAATTGATGGACCGCAATCCCCTTGCCTGGTGCTGGGAAGCCTTAAAGAGCAGTTATGCCCTTTATTTTGTATTCACCACTGGGGATTGGTTTGGACTCAATGCCCAGTTTCCAGGTGCAGTCTATGCATTTGTGGGTTACTTGGTGATTTCGACGCTTTCCTCTCTCCTATTCTCTCTGCAAAAGCCAAACGCTTCCTCCTCTCCTAGCTCGCAACTTGCTGAATGAAAGAATTTGCCCAGCTGATTGATGCCTATGATCTAGCCAAAGCCGAGGGGCATGCCATGGCCCTGGCTACAGTGGTGCAGGTTGATGGATCAGCCTACAGACGTCCTGGAGCACGAATGCTCGTAACTCAGGATGGTAGACTTACGGGTGCGATTAGTGGGGGCTGCCTCGAAGGAGATGCGCTTCGCAAAGCACAGGCAGTCATCTTTCAGCAAAAATCCATGCTCGTCACTTACGACACCACGGATGAGGATGACCAGAAGTTTGGAATTGGATTGGGTTGCAATGGCATCATTCACCTCTTGATCGAGCCCCTGGATGTGAATCAGGCAGACAATCCAGTGGAACTGATTCGTCAAGCAAGAACAACCCGGGAAACTTCCCTATTGCTTACTTTCTTTTCACTTAAAAACTCCAAAAAGGAGCAAATTGGCACGGTACACCTCACCCAAGGACTGCAGCAATTTGGATCTTTTGCTAAAGTCAAGGAAGAATTCCATACCCGTATCCTTCAAGAAATTAAAGCTTTTGAGCAGCCTAGCAGTCGAATTCAGTGCTTTGATGAACTGGACGAACTCTCCCTATTTTTTGAATTGATTCACCCTACCCTACAGCTGCTCCTATTTGGAGCTGGCAATGACACCCTCCCTGTGGCGCAACTCGCGGCCATCCTGGGGCATGAAGTGATACTGGTGGATGGGAGAAAAGCCTTGGCCACGAGTAGCCGGTTTCCAACCGTTCAACGAATCATCCAGGGACCTGCAGAAGAGGTCATGGAGCAGATTGAAACGGATTTGAATACCGTAGCGCTCTTGATGACGCATAATTTTGACTACGAACTGGTACTCCTCGAGAAATTGTCACAGTTGCTGCTTCCCTATATCGGGATTTTAGGTCCGAAGCGAAAGACTGAAAAGCTGTTGGAGCGATTGCAGGCAAAGGGAATTGCTATTCCTACCGGTAATCTCTATGCTCCTATTGGCTTGGACCTTGGCGCGGAAACATCCGAGGAGATCGCCCTAGCCATCCTAGCTGAAATCGCTGCAGTAGTTCGCAAGCGGAAACCCGCTTTCCTTCGAGATAAGCCAGGACCCATTCATGATACGGCTGTATGAAAACTGGAGTCATCCTTTTGGCAGCTGGTTCATCTTCCCGTTTAGGTAGACCAAAGCAACTTATTAATTATCAAGGTAAAACATTAATTCAACATTCCATTGAAGCCGCAAAGCATAGTGCTGCGGATGACTTAGTCGTAGTACTTGGCTGTAACTCGGAACAGATCCAAAGGGGCATTGAATCCAAGGAGGTTCCCGTGCTCTTTCACGCACACTGGGAAGAAGGAATGTCTTCCAGCATGCAGTGTGGCTTGCAGTATTTAATTGAAACTAGTCGGGTAGACCAAGTGCTTTTGATGCTCTGTGACCAGCCCTACGTCAGCCAAGAGCTTTTGGATCAATTGATGTTCGAAAAAAAGGCTTCTGGAAAAAGGATCGTCGCCTGCAGCTATGCAGGAACCCTTGGGGTTCCTGCCCTATTTGATCAATTCTACTTTCCGGAATTATTGGCACTGAATGGGACTGAAGGTGCTAAAAAAGTGATTTTGAACCATCAAGCCGATACCTTTTTAATTGACTTCCCCTTAGGGGCAATAGATCTCGATACCGAGGAGGATGTTCAGAAGTTTACTGGATATCGCTGAAAAATTCTTCCAAATCCAGTTTAAATCCCTTCACTACCTGCGACTCGATTACATCTCCAGTAGTAAACAAACGAGAGGGTAAATAGGTGCCATTTACCCAAGTGTAGATTGTCATCGTTTGGTGTTCGGGTTGGATAATCCAATATTCCTTCACTTCACGGGATTCGTAGAGGTCAAACTTTTGTTTCAATTCCAATTTACTGTTGCCTGGTGATAGAATCTCCACAATCAAATCAGGGGAACCGATACAGCCTCGCTGATCTAA
>CAMDLI010000171.1 GCA_945901615.1 Spirosoma fluviale | reverse complement strand
TTTGCTGTTAACAATAGCGCAGTCAATAAAATTGACGTGATTGACTTGTCTAATCCAGCTGCCCCAACTTTGGTAAAGTCCATTACACTTACAACTTATGGTGGTTATGTAAACAGTGTAGATGTTTATGATGGTAAGCTTGCCGCGGCGATTGAATCTGCCAACAAGCAGCAGAACGGTAAAGTTGTCGTTTTTAATACCACAACATTAGCAGAAGTGAAAGTAATTGAAGTGGGTGCATTACCCGACATGGTTACCTTCTCAAAGGATGGAAAATACATCCTCACTGCCAATGAAGGAGACCCGACCGATGCCTACACCACGGATCCAGAAGGAACGGTTTCGATCATCAAGGTGGCAGATTACTCAGTTAAAACATTGAATTTTGCTGCATTCGAAAGTCAATTGGCTACACTTACCGCTAAAGGATTTCGGGTTTATGGTCCAGGTAAAAATTTCTTAAAAGACATCGAACCAGAATACATCACCGTTTCGGATGATTCCAAAACAGCCTGGGTAACGCTTCAAGAAAACAATGCCATTGCAGAATTAGATATCGTGGGTGGGGTTTTCAAAAAAATCACTCCCTTAGGATTTAAGGATTATGGAGCTGCGGGTAATGAAATTGACCCTAGCGATAAAGACACTAAGGTAGAATTCAGATTGGCCGCTAATGTATTTGGGATGTATCAGCCTGACGCAATTACCCAGTATACGTACAACGGTATTCCCTATTTATTTACCGCAAACGAGGGTGATGCGCGAGAATATGCTGGATTCACGGAGATGCGAAGAGTGGGTTCCAGTGCACATGTCCTAGATGCTACAAAATTCCCAACTGCGAGTACCCTAAAAAAAGATGCAGAGCTGGGAAGATTGAATGCCACCACTACCTTGGGTGACACGGATGGCGATGGTGATTTTGATGCGATTTATACCTTAGGCGCCCGATCATTTAGTGTTTGGAATGGATTGACGGGTGATCAGGTGTTTGATAGCAAAAATGAGTTGGATAAAAAAGCACTCGAATCTTCAGTATATGACGATGGCCGAAGCGACGATAAGGGCACTGAACCTGAAGCAGTGACGGTAGGCAAAGTCGGAAGCAAGCAAATTGCCATCGTAGGTCTGGAGCGGGCGGATGCCTTCGCTATCTATGACATCTCAACTCCTACAAGCCCAGTATTTGTGAAATTAATTAAAACGGGTGATGCCCCTGAAGGAGTTTTGTTTATTCCTGCAAGCAAAAGCCCAATCCAACAAAGCTTAATTGTAGTTTCTAGTGAAAATGATGGTTTTGTAAAAATCTACAAGGCGACTAAACTATAAGAATAGCCTTATTTCACGGAGCCGATACGGCTCACCAAAAGAAGGAATAGAACAACTAAAAAAGCCCTCTGCTGCAAGCGGAGGGCTTTTTTTATTAACATCTTTTTAGACTATTCTCTTCCGTCTAATAGATTACCCAAGCCTCCCAACACACTTCCCTCTTCTTTTCTTGTAGATCCACCATATTGCATGATACGTCCAGCAAGTCTACTGATCGGAAGGGACTGCAACCATACTTTTCCTGGGCCTTGCAATACCGCTAAAAACAAGCCTTCTCCACCAAACATAAAGTTCTTTATTCCCTTTACCATTTGGATATCAAAATCAACGCCTGCAGTATAGGCTACCACACATCCTGTATCAACCTTAAGTATTTCACCCGGCTGTAGATCCTTTTCAACAATATATCCTCCAGCATGTGCAAATGCCAATCCATCACCCTCTAGCTTCTGCATAATAAATCCCTCACCACCAAAAATACCGGTACCCAGCTTTCGTTGAAGCTCAATGCCAATGCTTACTCCTTTGGCAGCGCATAAAAAAGCATCTTTTTGTGCGATTATTTTTCCTCCCAATTGCTTCAGGTCGAATACGATGATTTTACCGGTATAGGCAGAGGCAAAGCTTACCTTCTTTTTTCCCTGGCCGACATTGGTAAATGCAGTCATAAACAAACTTTCGCCTACCAGTAAGCGCTTGCCTGCACTGAATAATTTACCCATAAATCCACCGGATTGCTCCTGGCTTCCATCACCAAAAATGGTTTGCATTTCAATGCCACTTTCCATCATCATAAAGGCGCCGCTTTCTGCGATGGCAGTTTCGTTGGGGTCTAACTCAATTTCTACAAATTGGAGTTCTTCTCCGAAGATTTTGTAATCAATTTCATGGTTGCTAATCATCTGATTTTTTTTGAAGTGGATAAATAGTTTTGAAATATAAAAAAAGGGGGCGAGTAGTTGTTCAGATGCATTGTTAATTTATTACTACATTTTTTACCCCCAACAGCAAGTCCATTTACCCTTGAATTTTTCAACCACCTAGTCCTATTCAGGGAACTACATGAATTCCAAACTAGTATAATCTAGGAGTAACTCCATAACGACTTTGCTACTTATAATTTGAATTTTGAATCGAAAAAGCAAGTCAACCTAAAGCAAGTGAAATCACTATTTTGATAAAATTCCGACCTATTTACTTGAATTTTTATACCACTAGAATTAGCTAGAAATACGATATTTTGTATCTTAACTTAGATTTTAACTAGATGAATTCTAAGGTCAGTTCTCCAAACAACCAATTCTACCTCTTGAAGTGGACAATGGCCACTCTTGGAGTAATGGTGCCTGTCATTTCGGCTTTAGCAGAAACTGTAGGATCCGACACCGCTACAGATTTCTGGCTGTGGCAATTTTTTGGCCGTTTGCATCCCATGGTAGTTCATTTCCCGATTTCCCTCCTGATTTTTGCAGGCTTTCTCGAGCTGTTTACCCTTAAAGATTTCAATTCCAAGTTCCGTCCTGCCATCCAACTGCTCGTCCTGGTTGGATCGATAAGCACATTAATCTCTGCTCTTTTTGGTTGGCTCCACGCCAGCAGTGAAGGCATAAGTGGTGAAACCTTCGATCTGCACCAACTAATCGGATTCATCACTTCAGGATTGGCTCTGGTTCTCCTGTATTTTTTAAGGAAGACAATCCGGCAATCCCAACCTTCCACACGAATGATTTACCGAATGCTTCTTTTTGCTTCTGGATTGGGAATCGGAATCGCTGGACATTTGGGCGCCTCACTTACCCATGGAGAGGACTTTTTGACGGAAGTTATCCCCTCTTGGAATGAAGAATCGGAAGCTCCCGAAAGCTTAACCATAGACCTTGCTTCATTCGCCTCCGATCTTTCTGTAGAAAAAGAAATTCAGCTTGTCACGAACGTGCGGTCGGTACTGGCCCATAATTGTTACAAATGCCACTCAGGAGCAAAAATTGAAGGTGAATTGCGATTGGATGAAAA
>CAMDLI010000170.1 GCA_945901615.1 Spirosoma fluviale | reverse complement strand
GCGGTGGTTCCAGTTGTATTGGTTAGGGTAGGTAAACTAGCTACCAGAGCCAATTCCGAACCCGGTTTCTTGAGTGTCAGTATCGAACTTTTGCTCAATCTACCCCCAAACCACCAGTTGCCTTCGTACTTGCCGACCACATTTTTGCTGTCGTTGGATCCCACTCGAACCTTATTAGGGCTAAGTGGCTGGGCAAATAGTCCATTTGTCTTGCCTTTGGCGATTTCTTCTCCATTGATTTGAAGGGAAAGGGTACCGTCTGCCACTAGTGTCGCATCTACAACAAACTGAGTAGTAGGAAGGGCTTTTTTGGAACTAATAATGGTGAGCTTGTCCTGCTGGGCAACCGCAAAATGAAGGGCATCCTGGTAAATGTAGAGGCTATAGCCATTCGTATTGTTGCCTTGAGCCATCAGTACGCCTTCGAGTGGATTATCTCCTTTAGAGAGTATCATACGAACGCCTATTTCCTTGCCCGTTACATCTGGCGGAAATAAAATACTGTTGCGTTGATCTAGTGGGTATTGCTCCGCTACCAAGCTTCTGCTGATTCGATCAGGAAGTGGGAGAGGGCTTTCTCCAGATGCTTGAATTGCTGCTTTCGAATCTCGCTTCGCAAATTCGGATGGGTGAGTCAATACAGCTGCAAATATGGCTTGCGGTAAGAATGCGTCCTTGCCATTTTCTTCCAGCTTGGCTTCATCCATCAATTTCTTAGCTGCCTCAGAGGATGAAGGCATTTCAGAAAGGGCTAAGAAGGCTTCTTTGCGGGTATGCAAATCAGCATCTCGCAACAAGCTGCTGCTTAGGATTGCTTTGGAAGAGGCTTCATTTCGTGGAAGTACACGAAGCGCGTTTTTGCGTACCGCTGCAGATGGGTGGTTAAGTGCTTTCAACACGGCATCGGTAGCTTCTTGATTTTTTCCAGTCAATTCACCCAAGCCATGTAGTGTCCACAAGGCATTGATTGCGGGACCATTGATGCCCACTTTGTCTTGGCTTGTATTTCCGATTATGGAATACAAGTCGCTTAGGATAGATTTTTCCTTACGCTCTACAATCAAACGCTGGGCAGTCATTCTCCAGAAGAGGTTGTCACTTTTCAGTGCTTCGATGAGTTTAGCTGGTTTGGCATCCTTCAGGTCGAACGTTTTTGAGTTCTTGCCGCCTTTGTAGCTGATTCGGTAGATACGTCCATGCTTGCTATCGCGGAGAGGATTGATGTAGGCATTTCCATTTCCATTTTCAAATCCACGTGGGGTAGGGTTGTGCTGAATGATAAAATCGTACCAATCCGCCACCCAAAGCGCTCCGTCAGGACCCACTTCAGCATGAACAGGAGAGAACCATTCGTCTGAGCTGGCAAGAATGTTGAAGCCATTTTTCTCTTTGTAGCTTGATCCATCTGGATTGATCATGGCTTTGTGAAGAACACGTCCTGTTGGCTCTGCTACAAATGCTACACGGTTCCAGTAGGACTCAGGGAAGCTACGTGCAGTATAGAAATTGTGTCCAGCTGCTGCGGTGTAGCCTCCAAACCAGTCCACTTGACGTAGGAAAGGAGTGAGGTGAGGCATGTCGTAGTGGCTATCGATGCCATGTACGGTATTGGCTGATCCTTGGAAGATGGGACGCTTTAGGTATTTGTTGGCCATGGAAAAATACACGCTGTGTTGGCCATTGGCAGTGGAAAGGAAGGTTTCAAAATCTTCAGTAAAGCCCAATCCCCAGGTATTGTTTGATGAATTACCTAAGTATTCCAATTCACTAGCATTTGGAGTAAATCGGTAAACGCCTTGTCCAAAGGAATGGGATTTTCCACCCACTTCACCATTGAAACCAGAGTAGCCCAATACTCCCCATATTTTGTTATCGAAGCCATATTTGAGGTTGGAAGGACCCGCATGGGTATCACTTTTGCCCCAGCCTGTGATTACTACTTCTCTGACATCAGCTACATCATCCCCGTTGGTGTCTTTTAGGAATACAAAATCTGGTGCCATGGAGATCAGAATTCCTCCATTGACGGCCATGATGGAAGTAGGAATGTTCAAATTCTCTGCAAAAACGGTGACTTTATCGGCTTTGCCGTCACCATCGGTATCTTCTAAGATTTTGATTCTGTCGTTACCACCCTCGGTGCGTACCTCATTTGGATAATCAACGGTTTCAATCACAAAAAGCCTTCCACGCTCATCCCAAGCCATTGCCATGGGATTGATGATCATGGGCTCGCTGGCAAACAATTCCATTTCAAATTCAATAGGAAGCTGTACCAATTTCATGCTTTCCTCTGGAGAGAGGGGCAACTGAAAGCGGGGTGCTGGATCACGTTTTTCATAATTAGGAATTTCTGCGTCCTGAAACTGAGGTGTAGGGATTTTATAGTCGGCTAGGAGTTTGGTTACTTTATCGCCTACTGCCCAGAGGATACCGTTTGCTAGCAACTCATGAAATTCTGGCTGCTTCCAAGTTTCCTCGTTGTGGCCATAGGCAGTGTAAAATACACGTCCTTCTCCTTCGTTCCGGATCCAGGTGTAGGGTTCTTTTTTATCGCCCTCTTTTCGCTGCATCAGCACCTGAATGTCAGGATTGATTTGGCTATGAACATAGGTTTCATCCCAAGTCTCAAACTCACTGATTCCTTGTAAGATAGGGTGTTTTGCATCAAGTAATTGTGTAGTAAATCTACCTGTGCCATGTGTACTGAATTGTCCACCGACAGCTTGCACATACCAATCCGAGTTTCTAAAGCAAAAGGAGCCGCTGTGCAATGGAATCAAGGCCTTTCCGCCATGAACAAAAGATTTGAGAGCTGCTTCTTGCGAAGTAGAGATGGAATCATGGTTGGCATAGATGAGTAGGCCATCGTAGTTTTGAAGTACCTCGTCCTTCAGGTCATTTGGATCTGCTGTGTAGGTGAGGTTGATACCTTTTTGAAACAAGGGAGTCGAAATGTACATCATCAATTTTTCGGTATTGTGATGGTCACTGTCGTGTCCCAAGACCAAAATCTCCACGCGACGTGGTTCGGTCATCGATAGGAAATTGTTCTTTTTGCCGCAGGCAGAAACTAAAAGAACTAAGATCAAGGAAAGAAGGCCGATTGGTCTCCAAAACATGCTTTGGTTCATAATGGGTTTGAGGTTAATTGTATCTGTAAAAACTAATGGTAAAGAAGAGCTTAAGATTTTCCTGAAATTAAAACTTCTTAGTGAAGATTTAAAAAGGTTTTTTATGAATATAGACTTAGAAGGGATAAGCTTCCAAATTGATGTTCCAAAGCCAAGGTAAAATGTAATAGACCATCAAGGTGAGTAGAATAATGGAAAGGATATTTAGCCAAAGACCGGCCTTAACCATGTCCTTTATTTTCAGGTAACCGGGACCGAATACAACCGCATTGGGTGG
>CAMDLI010000169.1 GCA_945901615.1 Spirosoma fluviale | reverse complement strand
CCATCCCTTTTCGTCGGCTTGATTTACGAGGAGAAGGACTTGTTCGTAGGATACAACTTGAGTTTGGGGTATTTTCATCGTAAAGCCAGTTCCATAGCTATCTTTGCACAAAGAAAGAAAACAATATGCAGGAAGACATACAAAAAGTGCTGAATCGGATGTGCGATTCCAAGGAAGAGGAAGCCTATCACTTTGCGGACAAACTTGGAGGCATGGCTGATGAAGAGACAAAAGACCACTTGATTACCTTGGTGAAAGGAGATCAATGGGAAATAGCCTATTTGGCTTGCCGTGCCTTAGCCAAAACTTCCTGGAATGAAGAGTCTTTGGATGCCATATTTGAAGCCATATCGGATAAAAAGAACAAAGCCATTCAAGGCGCTTTCGTTCAAGTACTAGAGGAATTCAACCTAGCTGAAAGCTTTGTGGAAATTTTCCGAGTGTATCTTTTCGGCAACTTTAAAGCTTCTACACTGGCAAAAGGATATTTGGACAGCGTGGAATTCGACATTACTCCAAGAACTATCCGCAAAGCCGAAAAGCATTGGAATCATTACCTGCATAATCCTGAAGATGAGGAAAGCTTAGCACTGAAGAAGCTAGAGGTAGAACCCATGCTTAAAGAGTTGAAAGACCTTTTTGAGGATTAATTTTACTTTATTCTCTTTTTTTGACTCCTCTGACAGCTTGTGCTTGAATGGGATCATCAGGCCAGGAGTGCTTGGGATAACGCTGTTTGAGTTCTTTCTTGACCTCAAAATAGCCAGAGGACCAAAAGCTTTTTAAATCTCGGGTGAGTTGTACCGGTTTGTAACCAGGGGAGAGCAATTCAATCAAGATTGGAATTCGTCCTTCATTCACTTTAGGGGTTTCAAGCATTCCAAACAGTTCCTGCAAGCGAACTGAAAGGCAAGGGGAGCTGCCATCTTCTTGGTAGTGGATGGATATTTCGCTTCCAGAAGGTACCGTCAACTGCCTGGGTGCGATCCTTTCCAAGTTCTGCTGCTGCTCAAAAGAAAGGGAATGCATCAAGAATTGACTAAGATTCAATTTCTTCAATTCCTCATTTTTGGTAATGCCCATCAAGTAGGGTGTAAGCCAGTCTACTGCACTTGCACACAGGGCATCGATAGACCAATTTGGCCAGCCCTGATTCGGATGCCAAGAGGCTACCGATTGTACTCGTGCTAATAATTCCCTTGCAGACTCGTTCCAATCCAACAAAAATTCCCCTTCCTCTTGAATGGTTTCAAGAAGTAGTTGAACAGCTAGTTCCGGATTCACTTTGGGTAGTGGTCTATTTCCCAAGACAATCGCTCCAATACGAATCTCAGCATGTGCTTGAAGTCCCCCTTTCTTTCGATCCCATTCCAGCACCTCTTTGGTTTTGAGCATGGGTGCCAAATCCTTTGGATTCAAAGGTGCCGCCATCCAGATCTTGCCCATTCCATCACGCGCATCCAAGTGCGCTACGGCCAACCAGGATTCGTACGCGAGATCATCTTTATGCCCGATTTGGGCTATTTTACCATTTGCAAGTTGAAACTGGGCATTGTTCCCAGGTCTAGCCGCTGCGATTCGCTCTGGATAGGCATAGGCGAGCAAAAGACCTGTCGCCCAAGGATCTACGGGGCTATTTTCAGGAGTTACGGAAAGTAGTTTACGGTATTGAGCTGCTACTTTTTCAATCTTTTTGTATGCAAATGCCCCATTTACCTGGCCTCGAAAGCGTCTCAATCCTTCAATTCGAAGGTTGAGGTCTACGCCAGCTTGGGATGCAAGCGGGTCTTTTTCCTCTAGAATGGCCGCAATATCGGTGGCTAGAGGCAGGAGGTTTGCCTTTTTGGCATAGACGAGCATGTGGGCAATTCTCGGATGTACGGGTACCTGATGCAATTCTTTCCCATGCGAGGTCAGTTGGCCCTGGTCGAGAGCCTCAATGGCTTCTAGCACTTTCTCTGCCGACACCAAGGAATTCACTGGGGGAGGATTGAGCCAAGTCATGCTGCGGATGTCCTTTTTGCCCCAGACATGCATGTCTAGGACAAGGCTCGTCAAATCGGCTTCTAGAAGTTCTGGCGTACGAAAATCAGCCAATTGCGCCTGCGTACCCTTGGTCCAGAGTCTGTAAGAATGACCTGCTGCCAACCTACCTGCTCTACCGCTTCGTTGATCTGCAGAATCCTTGCTGATGCGGTGCAGTTCCAATTTGGAGAGTCCTGAGCGTGGATCAAAACGATTGGACTTCACAAAGCCAGTATCCACGACGACGGTGACTCCCTCAATCGTAAGGGAGGTTTCTGCAATATCTGTGGCAAGCACAATTTTCCGCTTTCCACTGGGATGGGGGAGTATCGCCCGTTGCTGCTCAGAGAAAGAGAGTTGTCCGAAAAGAGGAACCACAACATCCGTAGGCAAGGCCTTTTTCAAGACCTCTTCGGCCTTCCGAATTTCACCTTGACCGGGTAGAAACACCAAGAAATCTCCAGGATGCTGCTTGGTCAAAGGGATAATTTGCCTTGCTGCATCCTCTCCAATGGCATATTCGTCTACCTCCAAAAGGTAGTTGACCTCTACGGGATACTGTCTTCCTTTACTTTGGATGACGGGTGCATCCAAAAGTTTGGAAAGCTGCTCCGAATCGATCGTGGCAGACATCAGCACAATGCGAAGCTCTTCTCGAAGTACCTGCTGCACCTCTCGGCAAAGTGCTAGGCCCACATCGGAAAATAGATTCCGCTCGTGAAACTCATCAAAAATCACCATTCCGACATCCTCCAAGGCATTGTCTTGATGGAGCATACGAGTGAGAATACCTTCCGTAATTACTTCCAACCTCGTAGCTGTAGTGACGCAGGTATCAAATCGAATGCGGTAGCCCACCGTTTGTCCCAACTCTTCTCCAAGCATGTTGGACATTCGCTGGGCAATGCTTTTGGTAGCCAGTCGACGAGGTTCCAGCAGCAGGATTTTTTTGCCTGCAAGCCAGGGTTCTTTCAACAATGCCAAAGGCAAAAGCGTACTTTTTCCTGCTCCTGGAGGGGCTTGAATGATCAAGGAAGAAGTATTTGCAAGGCTTTGTTTGACTGCAGGGATAATTTCCGCAACAGGTAAATCGTAGGAACTGGGATTAAAATCAGGCATGGACGACAAAAATACAATCCAGAACCTGGATTCTAGAATTTTATTGATTCAAAAAAAAAGCCCACAGGAAAATATCCCGTGGGCCCTGTTTGGAAAATTAGGGGAGTTAAGCGCCGATTTTGGCAGCGGCTTTTCCATATTCCCAACGAATCTCGAAGGAATCAGCCTTTACTTGATAAACCAATCTTTCTTCTAGCGTGGAATTTTGCTGAGAAGCCACATTCACTCGAAGGATGTCTTGCTTCTCGTCGTAGGTGTAAGAACCCCACTGCTTAGCTACCTTGTTGAACACAAAAGTAGATTGGCTTTCTCCAGGAATGATGAAGAAACTGTAGGTTCCTGCTGGCAATTTTTGGCCCTCGATG
>CAMDLI010000168.1 GCA_945901615.1 Spirosoma fluviale | reverse complement strand
TGCCGCTCAATACCAAATTACCTCCATAAACGAGTATTCCAGCCACTACACTTACGCCTAGGAACTGGGATATGGGCCCTGCCAGTTCATTTTTGCGCGCCATGCTCACATTGACATCGGAGTAGAAGTCGGTTTCGGCATCAAACTTTCCTTGCACAAATTTTTCCCCGTTGAAGGCTTTGACAACCCGCATTCCGCCTAGGGTTTCGTCCAGAATGCTGACGATGCGTCCGAGCGATTCTTGGCTTTGGATGGCTGTTTTTTTGAGGCGCTTCGTGATGCCGCCAATGATGGCTCCTGAAATTGGGATAATTAAAATCGTGAAAAGGGTCAGTGGTACGGACATGAAAAAGAGTACCCCGAAATACAGCACGATGGTAGCCGGTTCTCGAAATAAGATTCGGAGGGATTGCACAATCGTGTTTTCCACCTCCTGGATGTCATTGGTCATTTTGGAAAGGAGGTCCCCTTTCCGTTCGTTGGAAAAGTAGCCCAGGTGGAGGGCGCTTACTTTTTCAAAAATATCCATGCGCATCCCCTTGATCACCTGAGCCCGCACCTGGGCCAGCACTACGCCGGAGAGGTAGGTAAACAGGTTGGCAAGGAATACCGATCCCACAATGATGGAGCAGACAAAGAGCAAGGTGCCAAACTTCCCATAGGATTCACTTACCTGTAAAAAGAGGTGATTGAACAGGGCAATGAAATAATCTAGGGAAAGGGTAAAGGTCGGTTGGCTGCGGAATTTTTCTAAGGCATCGGGAGGGACCTGCTCAAAAATCACATCAAAAAGCGGCTTGAGCAGGGTGAAGTTCATCAAGCCAAACACGATGGCCAATAGGGTGTAACCGATGTAAACCGGAATAAATCTCCCAAAGGGTCGGGCATAGGAAAGAATCCGAAAATAGGTTTGCATGGGGTGTACACGGATAAATCCAGCTGCAAGTTAGGGAAAATTTCATGTCTCGAAGCTTTCATCTGCTCAGGATCCACGAGGGGCATTATTTTGCTTTTCTCTGTATCCGTTTGGTCATTAGACCCGAATTAAATACGAGGTGGATTTTTATTAGGAAGAGTCAACTACTAACTGACGACGGGCAGTGGACTGCTACTAATTTTTTAATGACGAACGCCGGACGCTGAACTCCGAATGTCGAAGTAAGGATTCGCAATGGGAGCAGAATTCTAGTCTTGATACTTGATACTTGCTACTAAATACTACCCCATCCAAAAGCGTAGCCTCTGAAAGGATTGCGGATAATCCAATTGTCATTTAACATAAGTTTAACCAAGGAAACTTTTCGAATCCCTATCTTTGAGAAAATTCTTCAATTCCCTATGAAACGATTCTTTTTAGGCATCCTTCTGGCCATTTCTCTTGGTACCGCTGCAATCGCGCAGCAAGCTCCAAAAAAGCCAAAGCTGGTAGTGGGCATCATTGTTGACCAAATGCGTCAGGAATATTTTTACCGCTTTGCCGACCGCTTTGGGGAAGGCGGATTCAAGCGATTCACGCAGCAGGGATTTATGATGACCAATGGGCATTACAACTACATTCCTACCTACACAGGACCTGGTCATGCATCTGTCTATACCGGAGCCACGCCAGCTACCCATGGGGTGATTGGCAACAATTGGTACGTGCCTTCCTTGAAGAAAATGATCTATTGTGCGGAGGACTCCTTGGTATCGAATGTGGGCGGAACACCTGATAATGGAAAAATTAGCCCTCGAAATATGTTGACCACCACCATTACCGACGAGTTGCGCCTGTCCACCGGCAAGCGCTCCAAGGTAGTAGGCATTGCGATCAAGGACCGTGGCGCAAGTTTTCCTGCTGGACATACCGGAGATGCGTACTGGTACGACGATACGAATGGGGACTGGATGACTTCCACCTATTACAAGCAAACCTTACCAAGCTGGGTTGCAAATTTCAATGCAAAGAAGCGCCCAGATCATTACTTAAGCCAAACTTGGAAAACCTTATTTCCAGTTGAGACCTATGTGAATAGCCTTCCCGATCAAAATGAATTTGAGTCTCCCTTTGTAGGGAAGGACAGTCCTACTTTTCCCTACGATTTAGCCGCCTTGAAAGGAGCCAATGGGGGCTATTCATTGGTTCCTTCCACTCCTTTTGGCAATAGCCTCACCCTAGATTTTGCGTATGCAGCTTTGGAAGGGGAAAAATTAGGACAAGGTGAGGTGACCGATTTTCTAGCGGTTAGCTTTTCCAGTCCAGATTACATTGGGCACCGATTCGGGCCTTCTTCCATCGAAGTAGAGGACAATTACTTGCGATTGGATCGGGAGTTTGCTGAATTCTTTTCGTACCTTGATCAAAAGCTCGGCAAGGGGGAATACCTAGTATTTATCTCCGCAGATCATGCAGTAGCGGATGTGCCCCAGTACATGTTGAGTGAGCGGATTCCTGCAGGCAACTTCAATTCTGGGATGGTTCTTGGGCAGTTGAAAGGATTTGCCACTACTCACTATGGGGAGGGGGATTGGATCTTGAGTTTTTCCAATGAGCAAATCTTCCTGAATCATGCCTTGATCCGTGAGAAAAAAATGGATGCTGAGCAAATGCAGCGCGATTTGGCGGCCTTTGTGCTTGGCTTTGCAGGGGTCAAGGAAGCCTATACCGCTTCAGATCTTCGTCGTCAGGAATTTACCCAGGCCCCGGCGCATCTCTTGCAGATGGGCTACAATCACAAGTCTTCTGGGGATGTATTGCTCGTCTTGGAGCCAGCCTGGCTGGTGGGCGGAAAGCGAGGAACTACCCATGGTTCTGGCTATTCTTACGATACCCACGTACCCATTGCCTTTTATGGTTGGGGGATTAAGCCAGGTAAAAGCTCAGCCTACACCACCGTGACGGACATTGTCCCAACCCTCGCTAACTTGCTGCAAATCCGGATGCCAAATGGAACCACCGGTCAGCCGATTCAAGCTGTTCTTGGAAATTAAATTTCAACCGAATTCCCGTTCCAATTTTTTTAGAAAGGGCTTCCTTAGCTAAGGAGGCCCTTTTTGTTGCTATTTTTTTAAAATTATTCTTAGTTATTACTTGCTGAAAATCAAGTATTTATTTGGAGGGTATAATTTTTGTTTCTAAATTTAAATCATTCGTTTCTCAAAATGCCCCATTCACACTCAAATATCTGGACGCACTTGGTTTTATGGACCAAGGATCATGCTCCTGTAATTACCTCTGAAATGGTGGGGGCAATCAAGCATGTTCTGGAAGAACTGCCCTTGGATTTTTATGAGAAGCAAACTCATCTCAGTGTACTCCCCAATCACATTCACCTATTGATTAAGCTTCCAAGCAATCTTTCTGTCGATCAATTGGCTCACTTTGTGCAGCAGCTGATCAGTAAGAATTTGGTGCAGGAGGGATTTGCAAATTGTCCCGAATGGGATGAAGAATATTATGCACACTCGGTCAGTTTGAATCGTCTGACCAACGAAAAAAGTATATTGGATCGACAACAATACAAGCACAAGGAAATCTCCTTGGAAGAGGAATTGAAATTTTTAGGC
>CAMDLI010000167.1 GCA_945901615.1 Spirosoma fluviale | reverse complement strand
CAAAAAAATTAATCGCTTTAAATTTTGACCCAATCCGGTTACTAAATTTATTTTTGGGATTAACCGCAATCGAATTTAGTAGTGTAAAACAGTTAAATACATCATTATGAATTACTTAACCCGAAAAACCCAACATCTATTTGTCCTGCTGATCTTTTTAGCGGTAAGTTTTTCCCAGAAATCTATTGCCCAAATCCCCAAGCAATACCTGGAAATCTCGGTTTCTCCGGATAAGCCAGACTGGCGCTATAAGGTCGGAGAAAATGTAGAATTCATAATTTCTGTAACCCAATCAGGCCGACCTGTTGCGGTAGAAAATGTTAGGTATTTTGTTAAAGAAGAGAAAATGAACCCGATCAAAGAAGGAGCTCGTCAACTTTCCCAAGGCAAAGCAACGATTTCGAGTTTCACCATGAAAAATCCGGGCTTCTTGCGCTGTGAAGTGTTTGCGACGGTAGATGGGAAAGAATACAGAGGTTTGGGGACGGCCGCTTTTGAACCGGAAAACATCAAGCCCACCATCAAAATGCCGGCTGATTTCGAAGCTTTCTGGGCCGCAGGGAAAGCTGAATTGGCAAAAATTCCTCTAGATCCAAAAATGATCCACATGCCAGAGAAGAGCACTGAGCTTGTAGATGTCTACCATGTCAATTTTCAAAACATCAAGAATAGTCGAATTTATGGGGTCTTGACCGTCCCAAAAGGAGCAGGAAAATTCCCTGCTATTTTACTGGTTCCCGGAGCGGGAATTCGTCCGTATTCAGGCGATATGGGCAAAGCAGCAAGAGGAGCGATCACCTTGCAAATAGGAATTCATGGAATCCCAATAGACCTGCCTCTTGACGTTTACAACAATCTTTCGGCAGGCTCGCTGAATGGATATTTTACCTTCAACATGTCCGATAAAGACCTTTATTATTACAAAAGAGTGTATTTGGGATGTGTGAGAGCAGTTGACTTTCTAGTTTCGCTTCCTCAATACGACGGCGAAAACCTTGGGATTCAGGGGGGAAGTCAGGGAGGTGCACTGTCAATTACTACAGCCGCCTTAGATCCAAGGATCAAATACCTTGCGGCTTTTTATCCGGCCTTGAGTGACATGACAGGCTACCTGTCTGGGAGAGCTGGAGGTTGGCCTCATGTCTTCGCAGGCAATAACCTGAACTACTACAACAACCCAAAGGCAATTGAAACCCTAGGTTATTACGATGTAGTCAATTTCGCCCGAATCTTAAAGACACCCGGTTTTTACAGCTGGGGATTCAATGACGATACCTGTCCCCCAACTTCCTACTATTCCGCATTCAATGAAGTGAAGGCGCCCAAAGAAGTTTTTGTAGTCCCAGAAACAGGACATTGGACCTATCCAGAGCAAGGCAAGAAAGCAGATGACTGGTTATTTGGGAAGTTGAAAAAGTAGGTTTTTAGCGGATAAAAAACACCCAAATGGGAAGGTTTAAAGAAGCTTTTACTTTACAACAGGGATAATAAGTGGCAAACCAATAAAAGTAGTTACTTTGTAATAACATTTGACAGGTTATGGAAACATCAATTATAAAAATTGGAAACTCAAAAGGGCTTCGTCTGAGTAAGACCATTTTAGAAAAATACAATATCAAGGACAAGGTGGAAGTGATTCTTGAGAAAGGACAAATTGTTCTCAAACCAATTCCAAGCCCCCGAGGAGATTGGGAAAAGGAATTTAAAAAAATGAGCGAAAATGGAGATGATACGTTGCTTATTGGTGATGTCTTCGAAGATGAAAACTTAGAGGAATGGACTTAAACCAATACGCGATCGTTCTTGTCAACCTTGACCCTACCATCGGAAGTGAAATAAAAAAGACAAGACCTTGTGTCATCATTTCACCTAATGAAATGAATAAATACCTGAACACAATAGTCTTTGCTCCTATGACGACGAGCTTAAAAAAATATCCAACAAGGGTTTCAGTAAACCATAATGGAAAAAAAGGAATGATTGCCATTGATCAAATTAAGACAGTGGACAAAACCCGAATTATAAGAATATTCGAGAATTTGACTAACGCCGAAATTGAAAAATGTAAAGCAGTTATAAAGGAAACTTTTGTTGATTAAAATTAGGAAAGGACTGCTATTTTTTTTTCTCGCAAAGATCCGAATTCTGTCCGCCGCGGCGGAGGAGCGAGTTCTTCTTTTTTCGCGGAAAGAAGGGGAATCGCGAAGATCAAGACCCCTTTGCGACTTCGCGACTTTGCGCCTTTGCGTGAACAAAAAAAAGAATGTCTCGCAAAGAAGAGAAGACGCAAAGAAATCTAACCGCTCTTTTGTTCTTGCCTGCCTGACCTGCCGCCAGGCTTCTCGGCTCCTGCCTGCCTGTCGGCAGACAGGCTTCTTGTCTCTTGCTTCTCAACTCTTGTCTTTCGCCTCCTTCTTCTTTTTGATTTACATTGATCCGTTGAATGGGAAAATGGATTTCGGCTTAGAACAATTTGAAAATCCCATAAATTGAAACAGATGCAATGGAAGCTACGCTGAGCCAAAACATTAGTTCAGAAACAGGACCAGAAGCAATCTTTAAAAATTTGTTCTGGAACCTGAAATTAATTGCAGCGAAGACAACAATCAAAAGTAAAACAGAGCCAACCACACCCCCTGAAAGAATCATGAAAGTTGGCATCTCTACAAACAGATAGGCGATTACCCAAAGGCATGGGAAAAGCCAAGCCAGAATGGCAACCCACTTCTTTCGGTCAGTTGTGCTATCCGGATTTATCCATCCCAGTTGCCCAAATATGTCTGGGAATAGTCTTGACCAATACGCTAAAGTAGCAAATACACTAGAGTATAAAACGAAGAAAGCACCGGCCAAATACGCAAAACGAGCTTCACTTCCTAAGGATTGGGTGTAGATGGAGGCCAAAGAATTTATTAACTCATTCCCTTCTGGAATTTCCTTCTGACCATAGAGAATCGAGGCCCCCAAAAGGTAAAATGCAGCAGTGACAAGGGTGTAAATAACCATGGCAACGATCGCATCAAGTTGCATGATTTTTATCCAACCATTTGCTCTCAATTGCCATTCTTCGGATCCATCATTTACTCCTGTATGGTTTGCATATCCTTTTTCCTGACACCAATAGGTGTACGCGATGATTTCATCACTGGCAACTCCTGTGATTCCAAATGCTCCAATTGCAATGAAAACAAGATCAGGCGGCAGTTCAAATCTCAATCCACTCATTACATCTGAAAAAGTAAATCCAAAAGGAGTAAAAGAAATAGCTAAAACTGAAGCAAGTGTTAAAAGAGTAAATCCTGCAACCATCAAAATTGAAGTTTTCTCAATGATGGAATAATAATTTTTATAGATTAAAAAGCTTAGCAGGATTCCTAAAATCAGTGCCCAGATCAATATTGGGATTTGTGGAAATAGCATGCTGATAGCTATAGCTGAACCACCCAGCATACCTCCTACTTGTAAAATCTTTAACAGGGTAAGTAAAAAAGTTGCCCAAATTGCCCAATTCCCTTTTTTGAAAGTAGGGCCAGGGAGTTTTGCAAAAGAA
>CAMDLI010000166.1 GCA_945901615.1 Spirosoma fluviale | reverse complement strand
CACCTTTCTGCTTAATTTCACAGCAGAATTGACACACAGAAGCTGAGGCAAATGTGAACGATTCCAAGTATAAAACCAAATAAACTATGGAGAACCAAGCCATCCACAAATCACTAAAGCAAGATCAGTTTGAAGGGGTAGATTTTTTGTATCTGGATGATCTGTTGACCGAAGAGCAAAAGTTGATTCGCTCATCCATCCGTGATTTTGTCAAAAAAGAAATTTCTCCTTACATCGAAGATTGGGCTCAAAAGGCTCATTTCCCCTTTGAAATCGTCAAGAAATTTGGTGAGGTAGGCGCCTTTGGTCCCCAGCTCCCGGTCGAATACGGTTGCGGAGGTTTGGACTACATCTCCTACGGCTTGATCATGCAAGAAATCGAGCGTGGGGATTCAGGCATGCGCTCCACAGCCTCAGTGCAAGGATCCTTAGTGATGTACCCGATCTACAAGTTTGGCACCGAGGAGCAGCGCAAAAAATACTTGCCTCGCCTCGCCTCTGGTGAACTTTTGGGCTGCTTTGGATTGACAGAGCCCGACCACGGTTCCAACCCGAGTGGTATGACCACGAACTACAAAGACATGGGAGACCATTACCTCCTCAATGGTGCTAAGATGTGGATCTCCAACTCCCCAAAAGCTGACATTGCCGTGGTATGGGCCAAAAACGAGGAAGGAAGAATACATGGACTGATTGTAGAACGAGGAATGGAAGGTTTTTCCACACCCGAAACGCACAACAAATGGTCCCTTAGAGCCTCTTGTACCGGTGAATTGGTATTTGACAACGTAAAGGTTCCTAAAGAAAACTTATTGCCTAATAAATCCGGATTGGGAGCTCCCATGATGTGCCTCGATTCTGCCCGTTTTGGCATTGCCTGGGGCGCTATCGGTGCTGCGATGGATTGCTACGAATCTGCACGGAGATATGCTGCCGAGCGAATTCAATTCGGGAAGCCGATTGCTGGATTCCAATTGACACAGAAAAAATTAGCAGAAATGCTCACCGAAATCACCAAAGCCCAGCTTCTGGCCTGGAAAGTAGGCAAAATGATGAACGAAGGCACTGCAAAGACAGTTCACATCTCCATGGCCAAAAGAAATAATGTGGAAATGGCGATTAACATTGCCCGCGAGGCGCGTCAAATTCATGGGGGTATGGGCATCACTGGAGAATATCCCATCATGAGACACATGATGAATTTGGAATCCGTGCTTACCTATGAGGGCACCCATGACATCCACCTGCTTATTTTAGGAAACGAGATTACAGGAATTCAAGCTTTCAAATAAGGAATCTGAATGAACAAATTGGTATAAAAAGAGTGCCCCGTTTTCGGGGCACTCTTTTTTTAGTCCCACTTACTCGGGATTTCAAGAATCCCGCGTAGGTCCTGAATACCCGAATTCGACTTTCCTGTAAGTAAATAGAGCAGCAATCCTACATCCCTAGGATTGACTTCTTCTCCACTTGAAGCAGCTTCAATACGACTGAAAAGCCATTGCCAAGATCCCTTTTCAAAAGGTTTCGGCTCCTTTTTCGAAGAATCATTTAACCAAGAATACGCGCTTAGAGGTCCCTTAAAATTTCCTTCACCTAATTCAGGTAAAGCAATCAATTCCAATCCTTTTCCTTGGTAACTTTCTCGAAGCTCCTCCCAAGTCCAACCTTTATGCGTCTCCCCTTCCTCAGGGCTATCTGAATGCTGTTGATCCCAGCTTGAATGGGAAATGATGCGTACAAATTCGAGTTTCGTAGAATCTGCCTCACCTAAAGCTGTTCCAATAATATCCATAGGACCAGCAGCAAGAATTACCAACGGATTTTTGGCTGAACTTTTATTGATTTGAGAGGTAATTTCGATGATTGCATAGTTTGGTGCATTGACCGCTTCGATAAACTTTGTCTTTTTAAAGCCGAAATTCCGAGCTCCCAAAAAAGCACTTTCTCGCATCTGAGCATCGGCTCCTGCATGAGTTTTGTTTGAACCCCAGGTGTGGCTACTGAAAGCATACACCATGACCTGATCTTGGATTTCTTTTGCTGCCAACACCGCCAAAGTCAGTGGCGTTGCTGCCCAATCCCCCTTGTCGTGTTCATTTCCATCAGCAACCACTACGATACGCTCACCTGAATAAGGAACATTCTGCGCCCAGCTACTTGAGGTAGTTCCGGCCTGTAGACTTAAAACTAAACCGAAAGCTAGTACGAATTTCGAAAATGGATATGCACACATTTTATTGTTAGTAGATTAGTAATCAATAGATTAATTTATTAATTGTAAAGTAGTAGTTGAATCAATTGAATGGGAAGCATTCGATAAATCAACTAGTCAATCCGGCTCTTCAAAACAAACAATTGAACTGGGTTTACCGGGTCATTTGAGAAAATATAAATATTTCGCTGGTCAATACCCTTCCGTCCAATGGGGTCAAAAACCAAGTTCAATTCCATTTTTTCACCTGGCAACAGGCTTGTTTTTGGATACTCAACAACCACACAAGTACAATTCTCTTGCACTTTACGAATTTCCAATTCCTCTTTCCCCAAATTAGTGAGTACAATCACCTGTCGCTGAACGGCATTGGCTGAAATTCCTCCCAAATCAATCACCTTCTTTTCAAGAAATAATTGTGGGACTTTCTCCAAATCACTTTTGAGGATCGGTGCAAAATAATCAAACAAATCAGCCAAAATATCCAGTTCAATCGCTTCAAGCTTTTCCCAATTCAGTTGGATTTGATCGGATACTGCCCCTAGCTCAGGACGCATACTGGCCGAATAATTAATCTTCAACAAACCTCTTTCCTTTGGCCTCACCAATTCTTGTACTTGTTCCACCTGGATAAAATCAGGTGACTTTACCTGTAAATTCTTCATTATCAAAGGATCTGGCCCATAATTAAAGAATTCCAAAAACTTCACTTTGGGTTCGTTGTCAAATACATCCCCCATATTCACCTTTTTCATTCGAAAGCCAAGCGCACCCAACTTCACTGGATAGTTGCGTTCTAGATCTGAAGGATAGGGAACTGCAATTCCTTCAATGTATAGGGAGTCCTGCACCTGCCCTTTGTTGCCCTTGACAAGCACCAACTTAGAGAAAAAACCAAAGGCAGAACTAGGATCAAAATCAACTAAAACTTTTCCAGACTGACCAATCGCGATAGAATCCTTGGAAAATTTCATGGTGGTACATCCACAATCAGCCAAGATTTCTTCAATAGCAAAAGCAGCTCCTTGACTTAAGGTGTACTCAAATGTGACAGATTGAAGTCCATTCTCTTGTAAAATTGTCCCCAAATCAATACGGTTCACTTTCCATACTAACTTGGACAGAGCTTGCTGCTGCCCATAGCTATGAAAACTTAAAAACCACACCAAAAAAAGTACTAAAAACGACCGAATCATGCCTGCAAGTAACAAAAAAATATGGCAGTTATGTAGCCTGATTTAGTTAATTTGCATGAAAATTGACCCAATGGCAAGAGTATTAACAGGGATTCAGAGCTCAGGAAGACCCCACTTAGGAAATATTTTAGGAGCAATAG
>CAMDLI010000165.1 GCA_945901615.1 Spirosoma fluviale | reverse complement strand
TACGTTCAAAGTCTGCTGGGCTCATGTTTTGAAGCAAATGCAGCCATTTGGCATGCACTAGACGAAGCATGTCCAGTGCATACGCTGCTGGAAGTGCTGCATCTGGCAAGTTGGCCCAGGAACCTTCGTCATAGGGCTTGATGGTTGGGTTTTCCTCCGTAAGCGCATGCTTAAAGCGAAATAACGCTTGCCCATGGCTATCCGCACAGTGATGGAGCAGCTGCCTTACAGTCCAGCCTCCGGGTCGGTAGGGAGCATCTAACTGAGCTGGAGTCAACGAGCTAGCTACTTGGAAAATGTTGCTTGGAAAATCGGCTATGCGGGTAACCGCTTTTTCAATCATTTCGGAATCTATCTCCTGCGGAATGGAGAATTTCCCAATCGGGTATTTCAGAGATTCTAAATCAATTTGCATAACTAAATGGCTTAGTGTCCACCGGCAGCGATGGTAGCCAAATCTACGTGTTTTGCACCACCTTCCAAAAGGGCATGCGCAGCGGAGCATAGCGTCGCTCCCGTAGTAAGAATATCGTCTACCAACAAAACCCGAAGGCCCGAAGCATGGTATCCCTTTGCTAGCACAAACACCTCTTCCACATTCGTGAGGCGCTCCAGGCGGGATTTGTTGGTTTGAGTATCCGTATATTTCCTTCGCACAAGCAGTTCTTGGTAGGGAATACCAAGCGATTTGGACAGCCCTCGGGCAAAGCACTCGCTCTGATTGTAGCCTCTGCGGATCTTTTTAAGGGGATGCAGCGGCACGGCAACTACTACATCCCAGAGCCCTACAAAACCCTGTTGCATCAGGCTAAGACCATACAAGCGCCCCAACTCTACGCCGATTTCAGGTTTGTTTTTGTATTTGAGTAGGTGAAGTAGCGCTTGGCTTTTTCCTTTTTTGGTAAAGCGCAAAAATGCCATCACTCGGTGCACCGGCATTAGGCCCTGCAACTTGGAGGTGAGCTCGTTGTCAAAAGGATGGAGATGAAAGTTGGCACGAGGCAACATCCCTTGACAGATCGTGCACAAACAGGGTTCAAAATCGAAAAGCGCCTGTTTACAGACAGGGCAATTTCGGGGGAAAATAAGATCAATAAAGTCTTTCCAAAAAAATAATCGCATAGCAGGAAATCAGGTTAGCCTCCAATGGGTTGATATGCAGTATATTTACCTTTTGGACGCACAAAAAGATTAAGATAATGAATCTAATAGAGGAATTCAATGACTACCGGAGCAAAATGAACGAACGCATCTTGGCTGAAGACAACAAGGTGATTAAGCGTTTTTTCAATTTGGATACCAATACCTACGCTGAAGGCGAGATTGATGTCAAAACCAAGGAAATGATTGGCTTAGCCTGCTCCATGGTCTTGCGTTGCGACGATTGCATCAAGTACCATTTGGGAAAGTCCTTTGAAGCCGGAGTAGGCCGCAAGGAGGTCTTTGAAGTCTTGTCCATTGCCATGGTCATCGGTGGATCTATCGTGATCCCACATCTACGCCGTGCGGTGGAGTATTGGGAGGAGCTTGAAAAACAAGCCAGCACAGATGTTTAAACGAGATTTAGACCTTGAAAAACGCTGGGGCCGCTTGTTAGATGGCCTTCAGGAAACTATAGGCAAGAAGCCCAATGATTTGAATGGGGTTTTATTTCTAATCGGCCTTCAAGAACTTGGCCAAGGGACTCGCCCTTTTACCAAAGAGCAGAAGCAAGACCTGATGCACATTGCGATTTGCAAGGTGCTCAGTTATGCTGGCTTTTATACGTTGGATTTTGTGGATCAGGAAGGTTGGCCACATTGGAAGTTGGCAAAAGAGTTGCCACATTTTGACATCTTGGAACAAGAAAAACTACTAAAGCTGCAAGTTTTAGAGTATTTTGAAAAAGAATATCAATTGGAAATTTGATGAAACTAATTTCTTACAACGTAAACGGAATCCGAGCTGCGATGAACAAGGGTTTTTTGGACTGGTTAGCCAAAGAATCTCCAGATGTCATTGGTTTACAGGAGATTAAAGCCTTAGAGACTGATGTAGAGTTACGCGTATTTCAAGATCTTGGTTACCAGGTGTACTGGTATCCCGCAGTCAAAAAAGGATACAGCGGAGTCGCTATTTTAAGTAAAGTCGCACCCAAATTCGTGCATTACGGCATGGGAATTTCTGCTTACGACAATGAAGGGCGAATGATTCGAGCCGACTTTGACGGTTTTTCTTTTATTTCAGCCTATTTCCCATCCGGAACCACAGGAGATATCCGTCAAGACTTTAAATATGCCTTCTTAGACGATGTCTATGGCTACATACAAGACTTAAAGAGAGAGCACCCTGCGCTTATCCTAAGCGGAGATTACAACATTTGCCACAAGGCCATTGACATACATAATCCGGTATCCAATAAGAACACGTCTGGGTTTCTACCAGACGAGCGTGCTTGGATGGATAAGTTCGTTGATTTGGGTTTTATTGATACCTTTCGAGCATTCAATACCGATCCAGGACACTATTCCTGGTGGAGCTATCGAGCTGGCTCACGGGAAAAAAATCTAGGATGGCGAATTGATTACCACATGGCTAGCAAAGAAATAGAAAACAAACTAAAAAGTGCTGTAATTTTACAGGATGTAGTGCATTCAGATCATTGTCCCATAGTACTTGAGCTTCACCCATAAAAAGAATAGACAAACCCTATATAGTCGAACTAACGAAATGAAATCAATAAAAATTTCTATTCCATCTTTGATTGAGAACATTCAAGTAATTGAAAGTTTTATCGACAATGCAAAAGAAGACTTTGAGATCAACGACGACATGTATGGCAACATCATGATTTCCGTAACGGAATGCATTAGTAATGCAATTATACATGGTAACCTAAGCAATGCAACTAAAATGGTGCATCTGGAATTGCAAATGCAACCAGGCTTACTAAAATGCAGCATAGAAGACGAGGGAAGCGGTTTTGATTTCAGCAATCTCCCAGATCCTACCGAACCTGAAAACATTGAAAAACTAGGCGGAAGAGGCATCTTTTTGATGCGAAATCTAAGTGATGATGTAAAATTTGAAGAAAATGGTAAAAAAACCATCCTCTCTTTTTACTTAGACTAGGATATGGCAATCCATTTTTTTTCAGAAGAAATACCGTATACGCTCAAAGAAAAGCTAAACAGAAAACGTTGGTTGACGAAAATTGCAACAAACGCAGGCTTCAAAATCAAAGAGTTGAATTATGTATTTTGTTCAGATGAGTACCTGTACCAAATGAATAGAGATTACTTAAAACACGACACCTACACAGACATCATCACTTTTGACAATTCAGAAAAAAAGGATGACATAGAAGGCGACATATTCGTCAGCATCGACCGAGTTAGTGAAAACGCAAAAACACACGCCCAAGAAGAAGAAACAGAGATGAACAGAGTACTTGCTCATGGCTTGTTACATTTAATGGGCTATAAAGACAAAACCCAGGAAGAGGCAGCTTTAATGCGACTAAAAGAAGAAGAATCCATCAAGCTGTATGTCTTAAGTTAACTGTTCCACGTGGAACAGCTGATAGACGGACAAACAAC
>CAMDLI010000164.1 GCA_945901615.1 Spirosoma fluviale | reverse complement strand
CTGTCGCAAGCGGCGCACCACCCATGTCAGGCCTTATTGCGGGTATTTTGGGTGGAATTGTGGTTGGTGCTATCTCCAAATCGTCTGTTGCTGTAAGTGGTCCTGCTGCTGGACTTACCGTCATTGTACTGGATTCAATTACGACATTGGGTACTTTCCCCTTGTTTTTGGGCGCCTTAGTAGCTGCAGGAATTATTCAATTTTTCCTTGGTATTGCTAAAGCTGGTGTTATCGGGTATTATTTCCCGAATGCGGTCATTAAAGGCATGCTTACAGCTATTGGATTAATTTTAATACTTAAGCAAATCCCACATGCTTTGGGTTATGATAAGGATTTCTTGGGCGATTTCGCTTTTAATCAACCGGATGCGCACAATACCTTCTCAGAGATTTATTACGCTTTTCTGTACTTTAGTCCAGGAGCTATTCCTATTATATTGGTATCCTTGGCCTTGATTCTATTTTTTGAAAGGCCTGCAATTAAGAAAAATAGGTTTTTAGGTGTTGTCCCAGGAGCATTATGGGCCGTATTGGCTAGCATTGGTATTAATAATCTTTACAAGGGAATAAAACCAGAATGGGCATTGGACAATGAACACCTTGTGATTCTACCTAGATTATCTGGTTGGAACGAACTACCCTCTTTGTTAACCTTTCCAGAATTTGACCTAATTACCACTTCTAATTTTTGGATTATCGCTGTAACTATCGCGGTGATTGGAAGTATAGAAACCTTGCTTTCCATCGAAGCAGGCGATAAAATGGACCCATTAAAACGCTCAACACCTACCAGTCGAGAATTAGTTGCACAAGGAGTTGGCAATACCCTATCGGGTTTAATTGGTGGTCTTCCTGTCACTGCGGTCATTGTACGAACTTCAGCAAATATTGAATCTGGAGCGAAAACTAAGTTGTCTACAATTTTACATGGAGTTTTACTTTTAGCCTTGGTGCTAAGTATTCCTGGTTTGTTGAACCAAATCCCATTGAGCGGATTAGCTGCAGTACTACTCGTGGTGGGTTACAAACTTGCAAAACCTGCTCTTTTCGTGAAAGAATACAAAAAGGGATGGGACCAATTTTTACCATTTTTGGTTACAGTGGTTGCGATTTTACTAACTGATCTACTGGTAGGCATTGGGATTGGAATGGTAGTAGGTTTATTTTTTGTGTTAAAGACAAATTTCAATCGCTCAATTTTGATCACCGAGCACAATGGGAATTACCTAATCAAACTTCAAAAAGATGTTTCTTTTTTAAATAAAGCACTATTAATCAAGGAATTGAGTCAGGTTGCTGATGGAAGCAAGGTGGTATTGAACGCTTCCATGGCACGGTTTATCGATCACGACATACAGGATGTATTGAATGATTTTATCAGCAGTGCACCCTCTAAAAAGATAAAAATATTGATTGAAGGATATCCATTCTATGTAAACGAAGATTTATGAACCCATACGAAAAATTATTACTCCAAAATAAGGCATGGTCTGAAGAGAAAATTCATCAGGACAAAGACTTTTTCAATCGACTTTCCCACCAACAGAAACCTAAGTTTTTGTGGATTGGTTGTTCAGATAGTCGAGTTCCCGCCAACGAAATTACCGGTACAGATCCTGGTGAAGTATTTGTGCATCGGAATATTGCCAATATGGTCGTACATACAGATTTAAACCTACTATCCGTACTTCAATATGCGGTGGAAGTATTGGAAGTAGATCACATCATTGTCTGTGGACATTACGGTTGCGGAGGAGTAGAGGCAGCCTTGGGAAACAAGAGTTTTGGATTGATCAACAAATGGCTTCGAAATATCAAGGAAGTCTATAAAATGTACCAATCAGAACTGGATGATATACCAAATCATAAAGACCGGGTAGATCGATTGGTAGAGCTAAATGTACTCGAGCAATGTCAGGATTTGATCAAAACCTCAATTATCCAAAAGGCTTGGCAAAATAGAAAGTCACCTGAAATTCATGGTTGGGTGTATGGACTTACCAATGGATTGGTAAAGGAATTGAAAACAATCAAACCTGATCCAGCGGCCATACATCCTATTTTCAGGTATTCAGAAGGCGAATTATAAGTGCTTCATCTCCAGTTATTGCTGAACTAGTTTATGGAATAATTGCGGTTGTTTTGAGGAATTTCCTATTTTTCAACTTAAATGGCATTCCTTTTTCAACATGGTTACTAGAAATTTCCAATCTTCAGCCCCTTTACAGTTAGAATCAGGTGAGATTTTGGAGAATTTCACGGTGGCTTATACCACCTATGGAGAGCTCAATTCAGATCATTCCAATGTGATTTGGGCAGTTCATGCGCTCACAGGCGATGGACAGGTAGCCGATTGGTGGAGTGGTTTGGTTGGAGAGAATGCGCTCTACAATTTTTCCTCCCACTTTATCATCTGTGCCAACCTGCTCGGTAGTGGCTATGGATCAAGCAATGCCTTAAGTGAAAACCCAGCAACAGGTACCCCCTATTTTTATAGTTTCCCAACACTTAGCACACGGGACCTGGCCCAAAGCCTAGAAATGCTTCGGCAGCATTTGAAACTTGAACAAATTCATACGCTTATTGGCGGATCATTAGGCGGGCAAGTGGCATTGGAATGGGCCTACACCTTAGGTAAAAGACTTCAGCATGCCATAATTATTGCATCAACTGCAAAAACCTCTCCTTGGGTCATTGGTTTTAATGAAGCACAACGCATGGCCATCGCTGCAGATAGCAGTTGGGGACAGGAGCACCAAGATGCCGGCAAGAAGGGGCTCGAAGCAGCTCGGGCAGTAGCCATGCTCAGTTACAGAAATCCTTCCGACATCAACACCAAACAGCAAGAAAAAGAAGAAAAAATAGATGGGTTTTTGGCGGCTTCTTACCTCAGGTATCAGGGTTCCAAACTAGCCAAACGATTTCAGGCATTCTCCTATTGGACGCTCACCAAAGCCATGGACAGCCATGACATAGGTAGAGGCCGAGGGGGTGTTGAAATTGCTCTCAAATCAATCCAGGCGCAAGTGTTTGCTGTAGGAGTCAATTCTGATCTGCTATTTTTAGCGGAAGAAGCTCGTTTTTTGAGCCAGGCGGTACCTTCTGGAAACTATGGTGAAATTGTATCAACAGCAGGCCACGATGCCTTTTTGATTGAATTTACCCAGCTTACAAGCCTGATTAAAGAATTTTACCGAAGTTAAAGGATAGAAGTTTTAAAATGTTTAGGGTTTCGCCTTGGTCCACTCCACAGTTCGACCAATCAAAGAAAACCCAATATATCCTTTAACTTCTAGAACATCTTTCGTTTTTAATGTCACCTGGCAAGAATAGGTTTTGCCTGTTTTGGGATCGTAAATAGTCCCATCTTCCCACATCCCAGAATCATATTTCAAGCCCTCCAAAAGATTCAATCCCATCAAAGGCCGAGATTTAAGTTTGGCATCTGGATTATCCTTATCTACCGCAGGTTTACCTCCTGGATTTGGATCTTTCAACCATACTATTTTACCGATAAAGGCAGATCCTTTCTTCAAAATTTCAACTTTAGCGGTTTTTTCAGTGTTGTACCATACGCCCAAGATTGCATTTTCAGATTGCGCTTTCACAAGAAA
>CAMDLI010000163.1 GCA_945901615.1 Spirosoma fluviale | reverse complement strand
TCCTCCCAGGCCATTTCGATAATGCGATCTATATCCGAGAGCGGAAGCTCTTTTAATTTTTTCATATTCTTAAAACCTTGAGCTGCTCCCAAGGTTTTAGAAATATGAAAATTTCTGTGGTTTGGTTGAAGCGTGATTTGAGGTTGAGTGATCACCAACCCTTGGCTGAAGCCATTGCCGCAGGATTCCCCTTACTTCTGCTGTACTGCTTTGAACCTTCCCTGCTGGCTGCTCCGCAAAGCAGCGATCGGCATTGGCGCTTTGTCTGCGAAAGCCTCAAAGACATGGAGCAGCGATTATTTCCACTGCAGGCCAATCTGATGATCGTTAAGGACGAAGTAAAAACGGTTTTTACCCAAATACAGCAAGACTATTCCATACAATCCGTCTATTCGCATCAGGAAACGGGTATTGCGGTCACTTACGCCCGAGACCGGGAGATGGCGGCCTATTTCAGCTCCCAGGGCATCCCATGGAAAGAATACCAGCAGCAGGGGGTGCAGCGCAAACGCAAAAATAGAAAGGGATGGGAGTCTTTTTGGCATGCGTTCATGTCTGCTCCACTTGCTCATCCAGAATTCGATCGGGCTACCTTTGTTCCCATTCCTGAAGCGCAGCAACTCAAGCAGGTCTTCACCACCTTGCCTGAAATTTGGACTACTTCACAGGATATTATGCAGCCTGGAGGAGAACGAAACGGGCGCAAGTACTTGAAAAGTTTTCTTGAGGAGCGCGTCAAAAACTACAGCAAACAGATTAGCAAGCCCGAAGGAAGTCGAACAGGCTGTAGCCGACTTTCGCCCTATTTGGCTTGGGGATGTCTCTCGCTACGGGAAGTGTTTCAAGCTTCTAAGCAGAGGGCAGCCACTGGTTTTCAAGCCCGTAACCTGGCTAATTTCCAGTCGCGCTTGAAGTGGCATTGCCACTTTATCCAAAAGTTTGAGATGGAGTCCCGCATGGAAATTGAGCCCATCAACCGTGGATTTTTGTCCTTTCACTACACGCCACAACCCGCTTGGATCAAGGCATGGGAAGAGGGCAAGACAGGCTTTCCCCTCGTGGATGCCTGCATGCGCTGCTTACGAGAGACAGGTTACCTTAATTTCCGCATGCGGGCCATGGTGGTTTCTTTTCTTACCCACCAATTGAGCCAGCCATGGAAGTCAGGTTCTGCCCACCTAGCACAGCAATTTTTGGATTTTGAGCCAGGCATTCACTATCCCCAACTTCAAATGCAGGCTGGTGTCACGGGGATCAATACCGTGCGCATCTACAATCCCGTCAAACAATCTCAGGAGCAGGATCCTGAGGGAGTCTTTATTCGCAAATGGGTGCCTGAGTTGGCGCCAGTTCCCCTTGCATTTTTGCATACACCTTGGGAACTGACTCCCATAGAATTGCAGGGGCTTGATTTTGCCTATGGTGTAACGTACCCTTATCCCATAGTCGATGTGGAAAAGGCAGCCGCTGAGGCTAGAGATCGAATCTGGGCAGCTCAAAAGGCTCCTGAAGTGGTAGCCGATGCAGTACGCGTATTGGCCAAACACACCCTTTCAAAACGTTGGTCCTAACATGAAAAAACAACATTTACCCACCAAAATCTGTGTGGTTTGCAACCGTCCCTATACTTGGCGGAAAAAATGGGAAAAAAACTGGGAGGAAGTCAAGTATTGCTCCGACCGCTGTCGGGGTGATGCTAAAAAGATAAAGCCAGCCTAGCGGAAGGAGGCAGCATAAAATGCCAACCAAAGCAATAAGGGCAGGAAATAGGATAGCAGCACTACAGGAATGCTTTCTTGGATGCTTCTACGACTGATCGTATGAAATCCAAGCACCCAAACTATCCCGTAAACAAGTTCAAATAGGTTCAGTAGGGACAGGGGGTAATGGTATTTTTCTTGCACATTTTCTGGACCCAGTACCCAGAGGGCAGATAGAGGCTCAAAATTTTGAATTTCGAGGTAACTCACCGTACCAGCTGGATTTAGGTACCAGAGTAAGCGGAGCAGTTCTGGGAAAATAAAGATGAGTTCGGCTACCAAGGCAAATTGCCAGAGTGCTTTAAACTTGACTTTGTAGCCGATAGTCAGGCCGATGGACCAGAAAAGAAAGGCAATGACCGTAAACTTCCAAAGCAGCGCAAAGGGTGTCCAAAGGTAGTTTAGCGTGTTAAAAATATGAAAAAATAGGAGGTCTCCCTGAGCCTCCAATCGTTCCGAATCAGGAATGGCTTCCAAAACGAGGGTATTTGTCAAGTACCTGATTACAAGAAAGGTAAGTACAAGTACTACGAAGAAAAGTCGCTTATCAAAGTCTAGTGCCTCTGAAATCTTTTGAGCCAAGGGGGAAGGTGCTGTTGCCATTTTCTCGTCTTATCCTTGTAAATCTAAACGTTTGTATCGAATTCACCGTAGATTTGCAGCGTAAACCAACTAAGAGCTATGCGTCAGGTCTTTCATCTGCTTGCTTTTCTTCTTTTTTTTGTGTGCCTCCCAGTAGAAAGGCTACAGGCACAAACGCCAGGAACAGCAAATGCTCCCTATTTACTTTTGGATAAGGGGCTTCAATACCGAATTACGAAGTCTATTAATAGCATGTATAATTTTGATTTCGCTACGGCGGAACGGGATTTTGCTGTAATCATGTACCAATATCCTGAGCATCCTTTGCCAGACTTTTTGATGGCTATTGCCTATTGGTGGCGAATTGAAATTAATGTCGACAACAAGCGATACGATAATATTTTCATTCAATACCTGGACCGGGCCAATGCCAAAGCAGAAAAAATGTTGGATCAGAATCCTAAAAATAAGGAAGCAGCATTTTTTTTAGCGGCAGGGCATGGATTTCAAGGGCGCTTGTATAGCGAACGCAAAAGTTGGACTAAGGCCACATTTGCTGGAAAAAATGCGCTGAAATACATGGAAATGAGTCGAGGAGAACAGGAGTTTAATCCCGAACTCCTACTTGGCGATGCCTTATTCAACTATTTTTCAGTGTGGATTCCAGAGAATTACCCCTTACTGAAGCCCGTGTTGGCACTATTTCCAAAGGGGAACAAAAAGTTAGGCCTATCGCAACTTGAAAAGGTAGCATCAAACGCTTTCTACACGCGAGTGGAAGCCCAATACTTCCTATTTCGATTGTACGGCTCAGAGGAGAAAAGGCCTGAAGATGCCTTGCGGATTGTGGAATACCTTCACGAAAAATTTCCAAACAATCCCTATTTCCACCGTTCCTATGCGCGCTACCTCTATACGACTGGAAAGTGGACGCAGGCCATGCAGGAATCCTTAGAAATCATGGATCGGATGGAGAAAAAGCAATTTGGATACGAAGCCACGAGCGGGCGCTATGCTGCATTTTATTTGGGGGAATATTATTATCGGATAGGAAATACGATTGAGGCAAAACGCTATTATTCCAAGACAGCTACTCTAGGAGAAGAATCTGAATCGCAGGAGAGTGGCTATTATTTATTTTCCTTGATTTCTTTAGGAAAGATTGCTACAGCTGAAAAAAATAAAGCTTTGGCAAGAACCTATTTCAACCAAGTGAAGCGGTATGCAAAGCGAAAGCATCCGGCGCATCAGTAAGCAAGAAATTTTATCAAAAAGAATAAACTGTAAGATTGCTGACCCTTATTTTCCCCCGTTTGCCATAGATAATTTGAATTCATGTAATAATGTGATCCAAATAAGTGGATTATTCGTTTTATTG
>CAMDLI010000162.1 GCA_945901615.1 Spirosoma fluviale | reverse complement strand
GAGGAAATTGAATCCGCTATCCAGGGGGTAGAAGGAGCTGCAGATATCATTCTTGAAAAAGTAGATGGGCTCCCTCAAATGAGAATCGAATACGACCGCGCCAAAATCGCGAAGTATGGATTAAATGTGGAGGCAATCAACCAGGTCGTGACCATGGGCTTTGCGGGGCTCAGTGCAGGAACAGTCTTTGAGGGAGAGAAGCAATTTGACTTGGTGATCCGCTTTGATAAGCCTTTCCGAAAAGACATCGAACACATCGAGAATGCAGCTATTCAGCTACCCATGGGCGGTAGCATTCCCCTGTCCGAATTAGCTAAAATCACCTATACCAAGGGACCTGCAAAAATTTCGCGTGACAACACCCAGCGCAGGGTAGTGGTGGGAGTGAATGTGCGAAATCGAGATCTTCAATCTGTGGTGGACGATATACAAGCGATTGTAAAAACCAAAGTCACCATTCCTGAGGGCTACCGAGTGGATTACGGAGGGCAGTTTGAAAATTTGCAGCAGGCCAGAAACCGACTTTTAATCGCAGTTCCAGTAGCACTTATCCTAATTTTTGTGTTGTTGTACTTCGCTTTTTCTTCCGCTCGAGATGCCTTTATGATTTACACGGCGATTCCGTTTTCAGCCATCGGAGGCGTGGTATTGCTTTGGCTTCGGGATATGCCGTTCAGTATTTCTGCTGGCGTAGGATTTATTGCCCTATTTGGCATTGCAGTACTCAATGGCATTGTGATGATTGAACATTTCAAATCCATGGCTTCTAGATTTACTTCCCTACGCGAACTGGTGACTGTCGGTGCTGCAGAGCGCTTGCGTCCTGTTCTCATGACTGCTTCGGCAGCAGCCTTAGGTTTCTTGCCGATGGCCCTATCTGGCTCAGCTGGTGCAGAAGTGCAACGTCCCTTGGCTACAGTGGTAGTTGGAGGACTTATTTCAGCTACACTGCTGACCTTGGTCGTGCTGCCAGTACTCTATGTCTTGTTCAATTCTGGTAAAACTAGCAATCCCAATCCTCTTCCTAAAAAAGTGGTTTTGGTCATTTTGTTCCTACTTTCTCCACTTGCTGTTTCCTGGGCACAGGAAACAAAGGAGTTGACTTTGGAGGAAGCACTTTCTATTGCTGAAAAGCAAAACCCATTATTGCAAGCCTCGCAGAAGCGATTAGAGTCGGTGCAGGCATTGACCGGTACGGCCTGGAATCTAGGACGAACGGAGGTCTACCGTGCTCAGGATCAAAACGATATTGCTGAAAATGGGGTTTTCAATAGGGTATGGGGCATCCGACAGGGGCTAGAGTTTCCGACTATCTATGCTACGCAAAAGAATTTTTTGAATGCCGGTCAGCGGCAAGAAGAAGCTCGCCTAGAGATGGATATTCGGGCGCTAAAGAAGGAAGTAAGCAGCGCCTATGTCCAGGCACAGTATTGGATGGAATTGGAGGTGAGGCTTGGCTATTTAGATAGCCTGTATGTTTCCTTTGCACGATCTGCTGCGAGGCGTCTGGAGATGGGTGATGCTACGCTGCTTGAGAAACTAACTGCAGAGAGTAAGCAAAAAGAAATTGGACTTCGTAAATCTGAGGCCCAAACCGAAAAAAAGAATGCCTTGATTCAATTGGCTAGCCTGATTCAGTGGGAGGGTGAGGGTGAACTTACAATTTCGTCCAAACCTGTGATTTTAGCACATGAAAATTCTCAGGAGGGACATCCCGGAATTTCCTGGTATGAGGCAGGGAAGCAACAGGCATTGTTCCAAACTAGAGTAGAACAACAGGCATTTTTACCTGATGTGAAGCTCAATTTATTTCAAGGAACTAACCTTGCTGCGGGCTCAAAAATTTATCCCGGTTTTGAAGTTGGGCTCGGCATCCCGCTATTTTTCGGTGCTCAATCAGCTAAGGTAAAATCTAGTAAAAGTGTGCAACAGCAGCTGGAGCTGGAATCAGTCAATTTTCAATCTCGCTTGGAAAGTCAATCTCGCGCACTTCAAGCCACTTTAGCCCAGCAGCTGGCCGTCATTCAGTATTACGAGACGGAAGGAAAGCAATTGGCAAGTCAGTTGCGGGAGCAGGCGATTCGCTCCTTTGCAGAAGGAGAGATTGATTTTATCCAGTACGTACAACTTATCGAAAACTCACAATCTCTTGAACTGCAATACCTTCAGGCCAAGCGAGATTATTTACTCAATCAACTCGAACTAATTTACTTCACCATCTCATGAAATCTAGAAACAAATACTTTTCAGTAGGGCTAATTTTTGGGTTGTTTTTGGTTGCATCCTGTTCAAAAAGCGATCCCTCAGATGGTGCAATAGAGGTTAGTGAAGCGCCCGAACAAATCACTGAGATAGAGCTGACTGAAGAGCAGTTCAAAACCATGAAGATGGAGTGGGGCCCATTGCACACGGGAGAGTTTTCAGAAGAAATTCAGGTGCAGGGCACCGTACAAATTCCGGTGGAAGGGATGCGAGAAATCACCACGTATTTTGGAGGCTATGTCCAAGATCTGAAATTGATTGAAGGGCAGGAAGTCCGGAAGGGTGAAGTGTTATTTACCTTGGAGAATCCTGATTTTCTACGTTTGCAACAAGATTTTCTCGAGATAAACAGTCAGTTGGCCTACCTCAAAGCAGAATGGGACAGACAAAAGACCTTGGCGCAGGAACAGATTTCGGCCCAGAAAAACTTTCTAAAAGCTGCTGCTGACTATGAAGCTGCTTTGGCTAAAACCCAAAGCTTGAAAAAGCAATTGGCGATGATTGGGATCAATACAGATGGGTTAACGCCAAGCAGCATGCGGAGTAAAATTTCTGTTACCTCTCCGATCTCGGGATTTGTGGTGGAGGTAGTGGCTGTTCCAGGACAATTTTTACCTTCTGCAGCCAAGGCGCTTGCCTTGATCAGTAAGGAGCATATTCATGTGGAGTTGGTGCTTTTTGAGCAAGATGCAAGCAAGATTCATGTGGGTCAAGTAGTTGAATTCACCAGTCCTGATCGCCCTGATGAGGTGATCAAGGCAAAGATTAAAGTTGTAGGCAAGTCCATCAACGCCCAACGACAGATCAACGTGCATGCGGACCTAATTAATGAGAAGGAGGAATCAAAATTGACTCCAGGGATGTTTTTGCAAGCGCGGATTCAATTGGATCCCCAACGGTCTTTGGCTGTTCCTGAAGAATCGATCATTGAAGTAGGAGAGAAGCATTACATTTTGGTTCAAAAATCAAAAAGTGCAGGCGCCTTTACCTTACAAAAAATCAAGGTAACTCCTGGAGCCAAGGGCAAGTATTACCGGGCAATCTCCACAGCCTCAGCCTTAGATTCCACAGCTGTAATCTTGGTAAAGGGAGGGTTTAACCTGCTTTAATCAAATTTATTTTAAATCAGTAGGAGCTTTATAGTCTATTTGATGGTAATCGATCAAGTTTCCTTCCAAGGTGTAGGTTCGGAGTTCGAATACTTCTTTGGTTAAGGTAACGGTACCGTAATGATGTCCTCGATATGTTTTTGCGCTAAATGGAACTCGGTTAGGCGCGAAATCCTCTAGATTTCCTCCCATTCCCCCAAGTTGAAAGTAAGTAATTCCCTTGGCAGTGTTTACCTGATCTTCCCAAATAGGAAAGGTTCTCATGTAGGTATGAAGGTGTCCAAAAAAGAACACTTTTACTCCTTCTTTTTCAAGAAGGGATACTAAATCTTGAAACTTTCGATCGCCATAGGTACTTGGGCC
>CAMDLI010000161.1 GCA_945901615.1 Spirosoma fluviale | reverse complement strand
ATCACCGATGGATTCAAAGCCCAATTTGGCGGGGATCGGGTTCGCAACACCCCACTTTGCGAGAGCGCCATCTTAGGAGCTGGACTTGGCTTGTCTATCAAAGGCTACAAGGCCATGGTCGAAATGCAGTTTGCCGACTTTGTGAGCGTGGGCTTCAACCAGATTGTAAACAACCTAGCCAAGATCCACTACCGATGGGGACAAGCAGCAGATGTGGTCGTGCGCATGCCTACCGGTGCTGGTACCGCAGCGGGACCCTTCCATTCGCAATCCAACGAAGCCTGGTTTTTCCATACGCCAGGCCTAAAAATCGTCTACCCTTCCAATCCCCAGGATGCCAAAGGACTCCTCAATGCAGCCTTGGAAGACCCGAACCCCTACCTGTATTTCGAGCACAAGCTCCTATACCGATCCATCTCTGGTCCAGTACCGGACAACTACTACACAATAGAAGTGGGTAAAGCGGCATTAGCGGCTACTGGCACCCAGGTTTCCATCATCACCTATGGCATGGGGGTGCATTGGGCTACCAAAGCGGTGGAGGAACTCGGCATCTCTGCCGATATTCTAGACTTGCGCACGCTGCTCCCTTGGGACAAGGAAGCGGTGGCGGCAACCGTTAAAAAAACGGGGAAAGTTATTTTTCTACAGGAAGACACACTCACCGGAGGCATTGGTGCAGAGATTTGTGCGTGGATCTCCGAGTACTGCTTTGCCTCACTTGATGCCCCAGTGATGCGTGAAGGAAGTTTGGATACCCCTGTACCTTTTGCTCCCAATCTTGAAAAGCAATTCTTGCCTGTAGACCGATTTAAAGTGAAGCTGCAGGAGCTGATCGCTTTTTAAACTTGCCTGGACCAGCGTAGCGGAACAGCTCCTACAAAAAAATCAAACAACCTATGGTACACCTCCGACTCCTTGCCAAAGAAGAGCTGATGCTAATCCAAGGCATCGCCCATCAAACCTGGCCCTCCACCTTTGCGGGTCTTTTGAGCGAAGCGCAGATCGACTACATGCTCAATTGGATGTATGCATTGCCGATGCTTGAATCACAAGTAGAAAAGGGACATGGTTTTTTAGTTGCCGAGGTGGAAGGCGAAGCGGTTGGATTTGCAGGCTACGAACTCAACCACCTGGAAGGGCCAAAGGCCAAACTACACAAGTTGTACCTCCTGCCTAGCAGCCAAGGAAAAGGGGTGGGAAAAAGCTTGCTTTTGGAAGTGGCAAAAAGGGCTCGTGAAGCAGGCCAAAAAAGCTTGCTCTTGAATGTGAATAAGTACAATAAAAAGGCGATCGATTTTTACCTCGCCATGGGCTTTGTGACCATTCGGCAAGAAGTCAATGACATTGGCCAGGGCTACGTGATGGATGATGATGTGATGGAGCTGGCGCTTTAACTTTTATCCTAGCTTCAGTACCGTATCCCAAAGCACCAAGCCCTGCGCGGGAGCAGTAGGCACAGCGGGCCAATCTTTTTCTGGATGCTCGAGGCGCTCTTGGATTTGCGTGGCGTTCCAGTTCCAAATGGCATACACCATCTTGCGTACCTGATGGTGTAAAAACCCCTTCCCTTCTACCTCCACCCCAAAAACTTGAGCGGGTGAATAGATGGAAGGCGAGTCAATTACTTCAAACACAGACACAGATTCTACCTCGCGTTCGTAGCTCAACTTTGTAGCAGAGGTCTGGCAAAAAGCTTTGAAGTTGTACCTTCCCACAAACAATTGCCCATTTTCCTGCATCTGGGCAAGTGAGTTGGCAAAGGGTACCGAAGCAATAAAGGAGGAAGCAAAAGGATGGAATCCTTCTGGTTGGGCAAAGTAGTAGCGGTAGGTCTTTTGCTGAACGGACTGGATGAGGTTAAAGTCCCGAGGTACTTCCTGCACGGAATCCAATCGGATCTCCCCTCCGAAGTGAACATTGATGGTCGAGAGCAGCTCCTCAAAGGCAATTGCCTCCTCTACAAAAAGCTGCACATAGCCCTTTCTACAGCTTACGCCAGAGTCGGTTCGACTGGAACCGATCAGGGTGAAATTTCTATCTTCCAAGACAAATCGGAGTAGCCGCTCCAACTTCCCCTCTACCGTGGGCTGCTCGGGCTGCTTGGCCCATCCTTTGAAACGTGCTCCAAAGTAGGAAATGGAAAAAAGGTAGGAGAAGGGTTTGTGCTGCATATTTACAGCCGAAAAATAGGTATATTTAAGTATATTGTTCAATTAGAATGTTCAAAGTACCTGTCCTTTAGGTTGTCCTATCCACCATCATCACTTCATGAACCAGCTCAATACCATAAAAAAAAGTTTAATGGAACAAAAAAAATCCTTGTTCCAAAAATACCCAATCAAAGAGCTTGCGATTTTTGGTTCCTACGCACGCGAGGAACAAAACCCAAAGAGCGACCTAGATATTCTTGTGGAATTTCACAGTAGCGTAGGTTCGGAGTTTATTGAACTAGGAGATGAACTAGAAGAACTGCTGGATATCAAAGTGGATTTGGTGTCAAAAAAAGGAATTAAACCACGATATCTCGAACAAATCAAAGATGAATTAATCTATGTCTAAAAGATCCAGTGACTTATTGCTTCTGGATATGAATGCCTTTATAAAAAGATAAACACTATCCATAAACTAAAACACCACCCCGTTTCGAGGTGGTGTTTTTAGTTAAAAGCTTAACTCAAAATTCGAGCTGCCAGCCAGTCTCCAAGTTCGGAAGTTTTGTAGGCTTTTCCTCCTTCGGCGATGTCTTCGGTGACGATTCCTTCGGCTAACGAAAGATTGACCACGTCGCTGATTAATTTGGCTTCAGCTGCCAATCCAAATGCATAATCGAACATCATGGAAGCAGATAGAATGGTCCCCAGCGGATTGGCAATGTCCTTGCCAGCAGCTTGAGGATAGGAACCGTGGATCGGTTCGAAAAGCTTCACCTTGGCTCCCAAGGAGGCCGAAGGCATCAAGCCCATGGATCCAGAAATTACGGAAGCCTCGTCCGTCAAAATATCTCCAAAGAGATTCTCTGTGATCAACACGTCGTAGGCTTTGGGCCATTGAATCAGGCGCATGGCCACGGCGTCCACAAACTCATATTCTACTTTTACATCTGGATACTCTAGCGCCAATTCCTGAACGGTCTCCCTCCACAATCGAGAGGTAGCCATCACATTCGCCTTGTCCACGCAAGTCAGGAGTTTTCTACGCTTTTGCGCAGCTTCAAATCCCATTCGGGCCAAACGCACAATCTCCTCTTTGCTGTAGACGTTGGTATCAAAGGCCTTGGTGCCTTGCTCGTTTCTTCCTCTAGGCTCTCCGAAATAGATGCCTCCTGTCAGCTCCCTGAAAAAAACTAGATCTACCCCATCCACTCGATCGAGCTTCAACGGGGACTTGTGTACCAGCGAGGGAAAGGTAAAGGTAGGCCGTACATTGGCAAATAGCCCCAGTTTTTGACGCATGCGAAGCAGACCTTGCTCCGGACGAACCTTGGCCTTGGGGTCGTTGTCATACTTGGGATCCCCAATGGCACCAAAAAGGACTGCATCTGATGCCGCACAAATTTCGTGGGTAGCATCTGGATAGGGATCGCCTGTGGCATCGATCGCACATGCGCCTACCAGCCCATGCTGAAAGCTGATCTGGTGTCCAAATTTCTTTCCGATGGCTTCTACTACCTTGACTGCTTGCGCGATCACTTCTGGGCCTATGCCGTCTCCAGGAAGGAGTGCAATATTCATTTTCATACGAGG
>CAMDLI010000160.1 GCA_945901615.1 Spirosoma fluviale | reverse complement strand
TGTCACGAGCTTTTCCAGCCAGACGCACAATCTCCTTTTCAATTTGATCGAAGGAAAGATTTTCCGCATTTCGGATGACCGGTACTACCAAACCTTTGGGTGCCGAGACGGCTATAGAAATATCACAGAAATCATGGAAGACCATTTCACTGCCATCGATTTGCGCATTGACAGCAGGCCATTCCTTCAAGGCCACACACACTGCCTTGGTAAAGAAGGACATAAAGCCTAGTCCTACGCCATGCTTTTCTTTGAACTGATCCTTAAACTTGGATCTTAGGTCCATGATGGGTTTCATGTTGACCTCATTGAAGGTAGTCAACATGGCTGTTTCGTTCTTTACTGCCACCAAGCGACGAGATACCGTTTTGCGAAGCGAAGACATTTTTTCTCTGCGAAGCGCTCGAGCACCAGAAACTGAATTCACCACAGGAGCTGCGGAAACAGCTGGTGATGGTGTAGCCACAGGTGCAGGAGATGCAACAGGAGCAGAAGCAGTCATGGCATCCTCCTTGGTCACTCTTCCATCTTTGCCTGTACCTGCTAGGGTAGCAGAATCAATTCCTTTTTCTGCCAAAATCTTGGATGCAGCTGGAGAAGCATGCCCCGTAGCATAGTTTTCGGCAGTAGTCGTTGGCGCTGTCACTGGAGCTGCTGGAGCTGGAGTATTAGCTGCTGCAGGAGCAGTTCCTCCAACTTCAATTCTACAGATCAGCCCACCTATTTCCAAAACATCTCCTTCCTTTGCCACATGGCGTAAGATGCCTGTAGCCTCGGCAGGAAGTTCAAAAGTAGCCTTGTCAGAATCCACATCAGCGATGATTTCGTCAAGGGTCACCTGATCTCCATCCTTTTTAATCCAGTTGGCCAAGGTCACCTCGGTAATGGACTCTCCAACCGTAGGAACGACCATGTCTTTGATGCTTGACGCCGGATTAGCGGCTGCCACTGGAGCGGCTGGCGCTGCTGCAGGAACAACCACAGCTGCGGCTACCACCGGAGTAGGAGCTGCGGCAGTAGCAGAAGCTTCGATCACACAGATCAAGCCTCCTATTTCTACGGTATCGCCTTCTTTGGCTTTGATGCGCAAGGTACCAGTTGCCTCAGCTGGAAACTCAAAAGTTGCCTTGTCTGACTCCAGTTCGCAGAGTACCTCATCCAATTGAACTTGGTCTCCGTCTTTCTTAAACCATTGTCCTACGGTTACTTCCGAGATGGATTCGCCAACAGTAGGTACTCTCATTTCTTTGCTCATGGTCTTCTATTTTTAGCCTTGGAAAAGCTCCCTCGGTATTTTTTATAGCTTAATTTAGGTAATCAACCGCCTAGCTTGCGGAGCTGGGATTAAAGGCTTAGCGCCTGCGCCACCAGTGTTTTTTGTTCTTCAACGTGTACTTTGTTGTAGCCTGTAGCTGGAGAAGCACTTGGCTTTCGAGCAATCACGCGCATCGGGAGCTCCTGATAGAGCAAGCGAAGCAGGTAATTCCAATAGCCCATGTTTTCAGGCTCTTCTTGTACCCAGACTACCTCAGCTCCTTTGTAGGATTTGAGGACCTCCAAAAGCTGTGTTTTTGGTAACGGATGAAGTTGCTCCAACCGCACCAAGGCCACATTTGAGATTTTATCCTTTTCTCTTGCCTCTTCCAAGTCAAAATACACTTTTCCGGAGCATAATACTACTCGCTTTACCTTTTTCGGATCTACAGTAGTATCTGGAAGCACTTCTCTAAATCGTCCTGAGGTAAACTCAGCAATAGGAGAAACTACCTTTGGATGTCTCAACAAGGACTTGGGTGACATGACCACGCAAGGCTTTCTAAACTCCCAAGTCAGCTGTCTTCTGAGCAAATGGAAAAAGTTTGACGGCTCAGTAATATTGGCTACCACCATATTGTAATCAGCTGATAGCTGCAAGAAGCGCTCAGGCCTGGCGTTTGAGTGCTCTGGTCCTTGACCTTCGTATCCATGAGGGAGGAGCATCACTAGCCCATTCATTTTCTGCCATTTCGTCTCGCCAGATGAGATAAACTGATCTATCATCGTCTGCGCACCGTTGGCAAAATCACCAAACTGACCTTCCCAGAGGGTAAGGGAATGGGGATTAGCCATGGCATAGCCGTATTCAAAACCAAGAACCGCATATTCAGAAAGCAGGGAGTTGTAGATGTAAAACTGCCCCTTCCGGTCCTTCATCTCCAATAGGGAGTTGAAGGGTTGGTTGGTGTTGGCTTCGTGGATCACTGCATGACGGTGGGAAAAAGTCCCACGCTGCACATCCTGACCCGTGAGGCGGACAGTCTTACCTTCGAGAAGCAAAGAGCCATAGGCAAGCAATTCAGCAGCCGCCCAGTTCAATTCTTTGGTCTCAAAGAACATCTCCTTGCGTTGTTTCATTTGCGCTTCAATCTGTTTGATTGGCTTAAATCCTTTTGGAATAAAGGTGATTGCCTCGGCTACTTTTTCGATTTGATCTTGGGTAATCCCTGTTTCTGGTGACCGCTCAAAATCTTCGGGCTTAGAACGACGTAGGTTTGCCCATTCTGTTTCAAATTTGGTAGCCTGGTAAGGCAAAGGCTTCTCCTTTACCATATTCAATCTATCCTGGAGGAGCTGACGGAATTCTTCGTCCATCTGCGTTGCAATCTTCGCATCAAAGTCTCCTCGCTCGATTAGTTGCTTGGTATAAATCTCTCGAGGATTGGGATGCTTGGAAATGATGTTGTAGAGTTCTGGTTGTGTGAATTTTGGCTCGTCGGACTCGTTGTGTCCATGACGACGGTAGCAGACCATATCAATAAATATGTCTTTGTTGAATTTCTGCCGGAACTCAGCGGCTAGCTTCGCTGCAAAATAAACCGCCTCTGCATTGTCTCCATTCACGTGAATGACGGGCGCATCGATAATTTTAGCTACATCCGTACAGTAGATGGAGGTACGTGCGTCGTCAAAATCCGTCGTGAATCCCACCTGATTGTTGATCACAAAGTGGATGGTACCTCCCGTATTGTAGCCCTTAAGACCAGCCATTTGGGTGACTTCGTACACAATTCCCTGTCCTGCCACAGCCGAATCACCGTGAATCAAGATTGGAAGTGCTTTTTTGGCATCACCCATGTACGCGTGATCAATTTTTGCACGTAGAAAACCCTCTACCACAGGATCAACTGCTTCCAGGTGGGAAGGATTGGGTGCCAACTTCAAGTGAACCTTATTATTCTCTGGAGTGACAATGTCAGAAGAGTAGCCCATGTGGTACTTCACATCCCCATCACCCATGGTGAGGTCAGGCTTGGCTGTACCTTCAAATTCAGAAAAAATCTGCTCGTAGGTCTTGCCCATGATATTGGCAAGCACATTCAAGCGGCCTCGATGGGCCATCCCGATCATGACTTCCTCTACTCCATGCTGCGCAGCAGTTGCAATGACAGCATCCAGGAAAGGAATGGTACTTTCTCCTCCCTCAAGTGAAAAGCGCTTTTGACCTAGGTATTTGGTGTGCAGGAAATTTTCAAAAACGACTGCCTGATTAAGCTTAAATAGAATACGCTTTTTCTCTTCGTGTGTAGGAGCAAAAGCCAAGGCTTCTTTTTCCACCTTGGATTTGAACCAATCCAGCATTTCTGCATTGCGGATATACAAAAATTCAAAGCCCATTGGACCTTCGTAGATGGTCTTTAAGGCTTGCACAATTTGACTAAGGCTCGCTGCACCAATTCCAATTTCTTTGCCTGCTTCAAAAACAGTAGCCAT
>CAMDLI010000159.1 GCA_945901615.1 Spirosoma fluviale | reverse complement strand
CGCCAGCAAATCAAGTATTTTCCGAGCCTTCGTGAATACTCTTTGTACTACGGGATCAACAAAAAGATGCTGGATGGACTCAACAAGGAGATCGTGGTCATGCACCCTGGACCGATTAATAGAGGGGTGGAATTGAGTTCCGATGCCGCTGACTCTTCACATTCCATTATCCTAGACCAGGTAGAAAATGGGGTTGCTGTGCGTATGGCAGTCCTCTATCTTTTGGCTGGAGCCAAGGGATAAGGAGAAATGAGGGCAAGATCGTGTTCTACTAAATTTTTACACAAAGGATTTGAAATCTATACTCACCTATTTTTTAGATTGAATAAATGAAAAGGTTTACACAGCAACGCAATAACTAGGGATATGTTAACCGTTACACATCTAACAAAAGTTTACAACAAGCAAGCGGCTGTCCAAGACATCAGCTTTGACCTTGCAGGAGGTGAAGTGGTAGGCTTGCTTGGACCTAATGGGGCTGGAAAAAGCACCACCATGAAGTGTATTGTTGGGTTGATCCGCAAAACAGCCGGAGAGATCACGATTGGTGGACACGATCACCTGTCGGTGGAGGCCAAGCGCTTATTTAGCTACATCCCTGAGACGCCCTATGTCTATGATTTATTGACTATTTGGGAGCACATGCAGTTTATTGCGCAAGCCTATGGGGTGAAGGATTGGAAGCCCAAGGCTTTGGAATTATTGGAATTGTATGAGCTTGACGACAAGCAGAAAAAATTGGGAAGAGACTTATCCAAAGGGATGCGACAGAAGGTTTCGATTTGCTGTGCTTTGCTTCCAGACCCGCAGCTCCTATTTTTTGATGAGCCGATGATTGGCTTGGATCCCAAAGCAATTAAGAACACCAAGAATCTATTCAAAACATTGAAGGAGCAGGGGAAAACCATCCTCGTTTCTACCCACTTGATTGAAGGAATTGAGTCGATTGCGGACCGGATCCTGATCATGAAGGATGGACAAATTATTGGCAATGACACGATTGCAAACTTGAGGCTGCAAGCAGAAACTGGAACAGGCCTAAGTTTAGAGGATTTGTTTTTAGAATTGACCAAAGATGAATGAGTTTCGCCTACTCCTGAAAAAGGATTTTTTGATATTCATCAATAACCTTCTTCTGATTTTCCGAAACCCACTTCGCTTAATTCCCTACGGGATCGGAGCGGGGTACTTTGTCTTTATGTATTCCAAGGGCATTGCTGGTAGTCAGCGAGTAGGCTCTGATATGAATTTGGATGCTGCAGCTGGGGCAGACGTCACCCAGCAAAACATCATCGGTGTTTTGACGGTCTTGGCATTGGTGTTTTTTATTTTTCAGTTGTACCGGGCTACTAAAAACAACATTACTTTCTTTAAGATGGCAGATGTAAACCTGCTATTTCCTGCGCCGGTGAAGCCTGAAAATATTTTGATGTACTACATGGCGCGCTCCATTTTACCTGCATTGGGTGGATCTTTGATTTTTTTAGTCTACAGTGGAGGTCAGCTTGCCAGTGAATTTGACCTGACTTTTCTGGGAGGATTATTTTTGTTATTGGGGTTTGCTCTTTTCTTTTTCCTGATTTCCCCAGTCCGGTTTTTAATCTACACGCTCCATACCCGCTTTGGGATTTTGGAGCAGTTGCGCGTGGGGGTTTTGGTGCTTGGAGTACTCATCAGTGCTCTGATTTTAATTCCTGGGTTTTTGGCGCCAGTATTTTGGGAGGGAATGTTTGCTTGGATCACCTCGCCTTGGTTTGATTTGTTCCCTGTGGTGGGCTGGAGTAGGGGCATGATGTCCTACTTTTTGAACGGGAATTTGATCCTTTCCTCTACCTATTTCCTACTCTTTGGGATCACGTATTACGTAGTAGTAAAATTGGTGATTCAGTATTCTGGGCATTACTACGAAGATGTGTTGGATGCCACTCAGAACAATGAGGATCGTTTGGAAAAAGCAAAAGGGACAAAAGAGGTGACCGAGGATGCCTACAGTCTAAACTCAAAAAAGCAATTGGCACTTCCTGAATTTGGGTTGGGAGCCAAGGCCTTGTACTGGAGAAACTATGTGCAGAGTAGCAGGCAGGATATCCATCCGCTGATTGGGCTCTATACTGGAGGAATGGCCGTGTTGGGAATTATTCTTGCGGGCTTGGGTCACTTTGACTGGTTTTCGCACCAGGTACTTTACTTCTACCTCTTCTTTTTGCTCTTCTTTTATTTCATGGCAGGCATTGGAAGGGCCAATATTGGGGACCTGAAGAAACCTTGGTTTATCTTAATTCCTGCAAGTTGGTCTTCCAAATTTTGGAATATGATCAAGCTGGATCTGGTACAAACTTTAATTTTTGCCTTGCTGCTGATTGTTCCTTCCGTGTTTATTGGGGACTACAATTTTTGGTTGATTGTACTATTTCCGTTGGGGCTGATTTTTACCTACGTGATTGGTCTTGCGGTCAACCTAATTCCTCAGGTAGGATTGGATGAGGGATGGGACCGCGTACTGATCAAGCCCTTGATGATTGGGGGTATCGTTATTTTTGGAATAGTGCCTACTTTATTTTTCTCTGGCCTGCTATTCGGGGTTACAGGGAAGTTTATTTTCGGCTTTGGGGCTGCAGTATTGGGTTTAGGCTTTGTGGCTGCGATACTTACGCATGTGGCCTTGGATATTTTGAAGCGATTGGAATTTAAGGAGTTGTAAGTTTTACTCGCTGAGAAATAAACTTACTTTCAAGGCTTTGGAAAATAGGGCTGGAGGCCAGGCAGGATTTTTTTTTCAGTTCCTAGTTTAGAATAGGCAGGACCCAAGAATTTCATTTATTTTTGAGGTATCCAAATATAACCTCTCCATGATTTACAACTCCATTATCGAAACGATCGGGAATACCCCGATGATCCGCCTCAACAAGCTTTCCCTAGGCATTAAAGGGGAGGTGTTGGTTAAAGTGGAATACTTTAATCCCGGCAACTCGATGAAAGATCGCATGGCGATCAAGATGGTGGAGGATGCAGAAAAGGCGGGCCTGCTTAAGCCGGGCGGAACCTTGATTGAAGGAACTTCTGGAAATACGGGCATGGGCTTGGCATTGGCTGCTGTTGCCAAAGGCTACAAGTGTATTTTTACGATGGCGGATAAGCAATCCAAAGAAAAAATTGATATCCTTCGCGCTGTCGGTGCTGAAGTAGTCGTATGCCCCACCAATGTGACTCCCGAAGATCCCCGTTCGTATTATTCTGTGGCGCGCAGGTTAAATAAAGAAATTCCGAATTCATTTTACCCCAACCAGTACGATAACCTTTCCAATGCCCAAGCGCATTACGAGACCACGGGACCCGAAATCTGGAAAGATACGGATGGTAGGATCACGCACTATGCTGCTGGAGTAGGCACTGGCGGTTCCATGTGTGGTACAGCCAAATTTTTGAAAGAGCAAAACCCAAACCTGATCACAGTAGGATTGGATACCTACGGTTCGGTGTTTAAGAAATACAAGGAGACGGGGATTTTTGATGAAAAGGAAATCTATCCTTACCTCACTGAAGGAATTGGAGAAGATATTTTGCCAAAGAATGTGGACTTTTCTTTGATTGACCACTTCATCAAGGTCACGGACAAGGATGCTGCCGTGATGACGCGTCGCCTGGCACGAGAGGAAGGGCTTTTTGTAGGTTGGTCCTGTGGATCTGCAGTTCATGGAGCCTTGGAATATGCCAAAGAGCACTTGAAAGAAGGAGATGTACTAGTAATCATTCTTCCAGATCACGGAACCCGCTATTTGGGCAAGGTATACAATGACGAATGGATGCGTAA
>CAMDLI010000158.1 GCA_945901615.1 Spirosoma fluviale | reverse complement strand
CAACCCTAGTGGAAAATTCACCTAGTACCCTCGATTATTTTCGTTCCCAGGTCGGAAAGACCTTAGATCGTACTCCTTCTGCTGCGGGTAACTGGCTAGCAGGCACCCTTTTGGAGGTAGACGCTCATGCAATCAAGGTGGCCTATACGTTACGTCCTGACCAATGCAATCCTGGACGCATTTTGCATGGAGGCATCGCTTCGTTGATGCTGGATGATGTAATCGGGATGGGCAATTTTGTGGCAGGCTCCGAGTTTCTGATGACGAGTATCAACTTGTCAGTCGATTTTTTGTCTGCTGCACAGGTAGGCGAGCGACTGGAAGTAAGCGCAAGGTTGATCCGTTCTGGTGCCAACCTGAACCACTGGGAAGCCGAAATCCGCAAGGAATCCGGCAAGCTTGTGGCCAAGGCAAGCTCGAACTTGATTAAGACGCATGTGAGGATTGCGGATTTGGGATGATTGTACGAAGAACCAAGTACAATTTACCAAGTAGAAATATAATTGAAATAAGGTAGAAATAGACTCCGCTTCGCTCCGTGAAATAGTTTGGAATACGTATTTGATATTATTTCACCGAGCCTGCCTGCCGCAGGCTGGCTCGCTCGGTTTATTTCCATTGTATTTCTATTATATTTCGTTTTTTATTTACCTATGAATATAGCGCGCCTCTTCTGTTTATTTGTTGGGATAATTCTCGTATCGTGCAGCCCCGAAAAAAAAGAGTTTGGAACGGATATTTCGACTGAGGCGAGTCAGATCACGAAAGGCAAGCAACTTTTTGAACAGCACTGCGCTTCCTGCCATCGCTTTGATCAAGATGCAATCGGACCCAACCTAAGTGGACTTACCCGACAGGTGGAATCGAGTTGGATCCGGGCCTTTATCCAAAACCCTGCGGCGGCAATAGCAAACAAGGATCCACGCGCCCTGGCTCTTTTGGAGAAATACCGTACCGAAATGCCGGGTTTTGCACAGTTGGCAGAAGGAGACCTCGATGCCCTGTTGAGTTACTTACATACCTTTTCAACTGCTCCTATCCCCATTTCTGGAGATACCACATCCAATCTAATTCCAGAGAAAATTCAGGATTCAGGTATTCGGCTTGACTTGGAGTTTTATGCACAGTTGCCTCCTTCGGATTCTGTGGCTCCGCTGGCCAAGATGACCAAGATGGAGCCGATTCCGGGCACCACACGCTTGATGATCAACGATCAGCGGGTAGGATTGTATGAATTGGTTGACCAAAAGCCGCAACTGTACCTGCCTTTGCTGAAGTTACGTCCCAAGATGGTCAGCAAACCGGGTTGGGCCACCGGACTGGGAAGCTTTGCTTTTCATCCTGAATTTGCAAAAAATGGCCTGTTCTACACTTCACATACCGAGCCGGGCGGCACAGCCAAGGCAGATGTTGGCTATACGGATAGCCTAAAAGTATTTATGCAGTGGGTGCTGACCGAATGGAAGGCAGATGACCCGCAGGCAAGCGTATTTAAGGGAAGTAGTCGGGAGATTCTGCGAATAAACAACTCCTCTCAGGCCCATGGCATGCAGGAATTGACTTTCAATCCCCAGGCTAAAAAAGGAGCCTCTGCCGATTATGGGCTTTTGTATGTGGGCTATGGGGACGGAGGCACTGCCGAAAATGGATTCCCAGAAATCTCCAATCACGGCGGCAAAGGAATGTACAGCAGCATTTGGCGCATCGATCCTCTTGGAAAAACAGGTAGAAATGGGCAGTATGGAATACCCAGCAGCAATCCGTTTTTTGGGAAAAAAGAGTTTGCAGGAGAGGTCTATGCCTATGGATTTCGAAACCCGAATCGAATTTTTTGGGACGAAAAGGGGCAGCTGCATGCCACCGATATTGGGCAGCACAGCATTGAGGAGATCAACCGCATTGAAGCGGGGAAGTTTTACGGTTGGCCGATACGGGAAGGAACCTTTGTAATCAACCCTTATGGGAGTTTCCGCAGCTTGTATCCCTTACCTGCGGACGATGCCAAATTCGGGGTAAGCTATCCTAAGATTCAATTGGAACACGACGAAACGGTGGCCATCATCGGTGGATACACCGTAGCGGATGGACCTTTGAAGGGGAAGTTTGTCTTTGGTGATGTACCTACTGGGAGGCTATTTTTTGCTGATTTGGCCGAGGAGAAAGCTGTAGCGCAAACTTGGGGGATTCGTTACAAAGGCAAGGAAATGTCTCTACAGGAGCTCGTGGGGAACGATCGGGTGGACCTAAAATTTGGTCGAGACGCCGCCAATACCCTATATATCATGAGTAAGACGAATGGGGGGGTATATAAGGTACTTGAACGTAAATGAGAGCTACGAAGTACCCGCCACGGCGGGGAGGCGAAGTACGGTATTTAAACTAATGTCGAACACCCAACGCTGAGTGCAGAATGTTGAAGTGGAAATTCGTAAACAACTCGCATCTCGTAGTACAGCGCAGTAAATCTCACCGCTTGATCTTGGCTCTTGCTTCTTAAATAAAGCTTCCTTTGCGGCCTGCCTGCGGTAGGCAGGCTCTGCGCCTTTGCGAGAAAAACCCTTTTTTAGGACTTCAAAATCCCCTTCAAATCCGCTGGCGAATACCCAACAGACTTCAAGGTCTTGTGGTCGCCCTCGCGGAAGACCAAATACAAATCCCCCTCTTTTTCGTAGAAACTAGGCGTGCCCTTGGCCTCGTAATGGGCTACGGTAGCGATAGCTTCCTCCTCCGTTTTGCAGGCCTTACTCATGTTGGAGCGCTGCACCTCGTCAAAAAGTGCTTTAAACTTTTCCCCTAAGCCAAACTCTAGGATGGCACCCGAAAGCACGTACTGCAGGTCACATAGCGCATCGGCAATCTCAACCAAGTCTTTGTTTTCAATGGCTTCCTCCAATTCCTTCAACTCCTCGGCGAGCAAGGATACGCGGAGTGCGCAGCGGGTCTCCGATGGAATGGTAGGTACAGGTAGAATAGGGTGCTTGAAGGTCTCGTGAAATAAGGCAACGGAACTGAGGGACTTTGGATCTTGCATGGAAAATGAGATTAACTAAAGGGAAATAGAAGTAAGAAAATTCAACAAATTAGGTAGTGGCTGCCGCAAAACGATCGGCTACCGCCTTCCAGTTGACCACCTTCCAAAAGGCAGTTACGTAATCGGGGCGGCGGTTTTGGTAATGCAAGTAGTAGGCATGTTCCCAGACATCCAATCCCAAAATTGGGGTTCCCTTCACTTCGGCAATGTCCATCAAGGGATTGTCCTGGTTGGGAGTCGAACTTACGACAAGCTTGCCTGTGGCATCTACAAGTAGCCAGGCCCAGCCCGAACCAAATCGGGTCTTGGCAGCAGTTTCAAACTGGCTCACAAAGGCTTCGTAACTCCCAAATGAGGTTTTCAAGGATTTTAAAAGCGCGCCCTCAGGCCCAGCTTCGGATGCCGTGCCTAGAATACTCCAGAAAAGTTCGTGGTTGTAATGCCCGCCACCATTGTTACGCATTTTGGCGCTGTACTTGGAAATGGAACCGAGTACCTGTTCCAAAGGCTGCGCCGTATCTACGCCCTCTTCCTTGGCAGCATCCCGAAGGTTGCTCGCATAAGCGGCCGCATGCTTGCTGTAGTGGATTTCCATGGTCCGCGCATCAATGTGCGGTTCCAGGGCAGTGTAGGCATAGGGCAAAGGAGTTTGGGTAAATCCAGTGCCGACTACTTGCTGATGTGGTTGAGCAAGAAGGTCTGAAAATGCCGTGCCCAATAGGCCGACGGTAAGGCCAGCTTTGGTGGTGGTGGCTAAAAATTCTCTTCGACTAGGATTACTAGGATTAGTTTTCATGGTAGGGAGGGATTGGATTACGAATCTACACTATTTTAGAAA
>CAMDLI010000157.1 GCA_945901615.1 Spirosoma fluviale | reverse complement strand
GAATTCTCCATCACCCACAACACCACCGAAGGCATCAATATTATGGCCTGGGGCGTCCCGCTACAGGCAGGTGATGAAGTGATCCTCACCACCCACGAACATGCGGGTAACGCCCTCCCTTGGCTCAATCGGGCGAAATACGACGGAATTGTGCTCCGAACCTTTGAGCCTAAAGGAACGCAAGTTGAAAATTTGAACGAGATTCAAAAATTAATCAACTCCAAAACCAAGGTGATTGCCATCCCCCATGTGACCTGCACCACGGGATTGGTTTTTCCCATTCAGGAGATTTGTAGCCTAGCAAAAGCGCGAGGGATACTCACAGCTATCGATGGAGCGCATGGAGCAGGCACCTTTAACTTGGACTTGACTGCAATGGGTTGTGATTTTTATGCAGGTTGCTTCCACAAATGGATGCTGGGCCCTAGTGGAACCGCTTTTCTCTACGTACGCGAAGAATCCTTGGAAAAACTGCGTCCTGTCATGATAGGTGGACATTCGGATACGGGCTGGGACATGACGTCCACTCCCCCTACCCTTGCAGGCTATGTACCGGCTGCCCGACGATTTGATTACGGCACGCAAAGTAAGGCACTAGCGGTTGGCATGGTGGCTGCCACGAAGTTCCATGACCAGATTGGCAAGGATCGTGTTGAAACTCGCTTGCAAACCCTCAACCAGTACTTGATGGATGGGCTTTTGGAACTGAATACCAAGCTAGATATCCTTACTCCGCTGGAAAAGGAATCCCGAATAGCACTCCTCACCTTCCGTCCAAAAAATATGACCTACCAGGTTTGTGGAAATGAACTGGGAAAAGCAGGATTTCGGATTCGACAGGTTCCAGAAGGAAAGGTAAACGCGATTCGTGTGTCCACTCACGTTTACAACACCAAAGAAGAGGTAGACGCGTTTCTAGCTGCCTTAACTCGAATTCTTATTTGAGTTTCTTTTTCTTCTTTGCAGCTGCCCGCTCTACCGCTTCCTGGGCACGAAACTGCGCAATCTCGCTTATAAGCTGCACTGGCAAATCCTCCCCGTACGGAAATTGAATCGCTCCTTTGGAGGTCACATACCCAGCTAATTCTTCTTTAAAATTAATCACCCCTGAAGAGGTAGGGTAATATCCCATATGGCTCTTGGCTGCCGCATAGTACACCAATACTTCTGTGGTCTTAAAGGCTGGCATGTGGTAACTGATGACTTCTTCAGCCTCGGGTACCGCTTGACGCAGGATTTCGCGCATTTGCTGTAACTTGGCTTGAATTTCAGGAGTAAACCAAGAAAAGTACTCTTGGATTGAATTAGGTTTGGGATTCATAAACTAGAAGGCTCAATAGTTGAAAGCGGATTGAACTTATGGAAAAAAATGAACTTACGCTCAATGAAGCGCAAAAATTAGTAGACCACTGGATCAAGACAGTAGGCGTACGCTACTTCAATGAACTAACCAACATGTCGCTTCTGATGGAAGAAGTGGGTGAATTGGCGCGCATCATGGCCCGCACCTATGGAGAGCAATCCTTCAAAGAATCGGATAAAGGACGTGCGATCGACGACGAAATGGCCGATGTCCTTTGGGTGCTGATCTGCCTTGCCAACCAAACGGGGGTGAACCTAACAGAAGCCTTGCAAAAGAATCTAGAAAAGAAAAATACCCGCGACTCAACGCGTCATCAGGAAAACGAAAAGTTGCGGTAGGAGATATTCGGAATTAGGTCAATTCCCTTTTTGGCTGGTGCGCTCTTTCGCTTCCTTAGTAAGCGCAAAACTTTCTTTCCGGGTAATATTTTTGATGTAGTGGACCTTTCTGAACCTCAATGCACTCCAATCCTCATCAATAGCAACCTGCCTTACCCCTTCAAAATCAAACTCTCCTAGAATTTCGAATCCCGTATCTCGGTTAAAGTCACAGGAGTATTTTTTGGAACTGGCTTTTGGATAACAGATCCATAAAATAACATCACCGATTAGTTTTCGATCAATTGACCTTACTAGATTTTCAATCTCCTTTTTATTGGTAACGAAAGCAATTAAAAATTCAATGCACTGAATTTCCTCCAAGTCAGTAACAACGGTTGCAACAGATTTCATTTCCTTTATTTCACCAAAAAATGATCCAGGTGAATTCAGAACGAGTAGTTGTTCCTGGCCTTTAAAGTTTAATTTTTTTAGAAGTGGAGTCATTTGCTTGTGCTTTATTTTCCTTTTCTAATTTCTATGATTTTTTTACTCTCGTAAAATATTACGAGGGTAAAATTTAGTATTTTTTACTCTCGTATTGAGAACGAGGGTAAATTTTACCCTCGTTATTTATACAAAATTGACATCCACCTTGGAGGAGAGACTGGAAAAGAAAAATAGCGACTCAACACGCCACCAGGAAAACGAAAAGTTGCAGTAACCAAATTAATGCGTTAGCCTTCGATTACACGTAAGGCCCCATCTCCAGCCAATCCTACCACCTGATCGTACCGATTAAGTGTCAAGCAAAAGTCAATATCAGCCTCAATACCGTGATTTTGTAGCCGCTTGGCATGGGATGCCTGAGCTAGGTAACTCGCCAAGTTGTTGCCCTCCTGGGCAAATAACGAACTCATCGCAAGTGCCCCGTCCTCTTGATTGGCATGGCTGCTACTCAGCGCTTGCACCAAGGCACCCGCATAGAGAGAGTCTTCTAGATTGAATCTCCCCTTCCAGCCCGCACAGTGAATCAATACATCCAAATTTCGAGACTGAATGTAGCTTGCTGTAGCTTTTAGGTTGGGGAAAGCTCCAATTAAAATCTCCGAAGCACCTTTGGATTTATCTAGGGCCAAAGTACCATTCGTGGTGGTCATCGCGAGCTTCTTTCCTGCATAATTCCCTTCCAAAAAGGCTACGGGAGAATTGCCCAGTTCAAACCCAGGCGCAGTAAGTCCATCTCGCTCTCCAGCGATCAGGTAGCCTTGCGCCTGCATGGCCCTACACGATTCAAGATCTGCAAAAGGTAGAATCTCCGTGACGCCATGGGCCAAAGCAGCCACCATGGTGGAGGTAGCTCGAAAAATATCCACAACGACCACAAGCTTGCCCTTCACCTCATGTAGGTGAATCAGCTCGGGAGTAAAGCAAACCTCTATGGAGTTCATTAGCCTTTATACAAGGGGAATTTTTCCACTTGCGCCTTCAGGTTTTTGTTTCGAATCTGGATGTAAATCTCCGTTCCCACCTTGCTGTAGGCGGTTTGAACGTAACCCATTCCGATGCCAAGGCCCATACTCGGAGACTGCGTACCGGAAGTAACTTCTCCAATCACCTCTCCAGCAGCATCCACGATCGGATAATGCCCTCTTGGGATACCCCGCTCCTGCATGATAAATCCTACCAACTTGCGGCTTACTCCTGCTTCTTTTTGTTGCTTCAAGGCTTCGGAATTGGTGAAGTCTTTGGTGAATTTGGTAATCCAACCCAATCCTGCCTCAATCGGCGAAGTGGTATCTGTAATGTCGTTGCCATACAAGCAATAGCCCATCTCGAGTCTCAAGGTATCGCGAGCACCCAATCCAATCGGCTTGATGTCGTAGGCGGCTCCAGCCTTAAAAATCTGCTCCCAGACATGGGCTGCATCTGCATTTTTCACATAGATTTCAAATCCTCCCGCACCGGTGTAGCCTGTTCCTGAGATGATTACATCCTTCACCCCTGCAAACTCTCCTACCGTAAAATGATAAAATTGAACCTCAGTCAAATTTACTGGAGTAATGGATTGCATGGCAGCAGCAGCTTTAGGTCCCTGCACCGCAAAAAGACAATAGTCATCAGAGGCATTACGAAGCGTGGCACCCATGGTATTGTGAGCGTTGATCCAAGCCCAATCTTTGTCAATATTGGAGGCATTGACCACCAACATGTACTTCTCCTCTGCCATTTTGTACACAATCAAATCGTCTACAATTCCCCCAGTTTCATTGGGGTAACAGGAATATTGTGCCTGACCGATCACTAAAGTAGACGCATCGTTGGAGGT
>CAMDLI010000156.1 GCA_945901615.1 Spirosoma fluviale | reverse complement strand
AAAACAGATGCGTTTTTAAAATCACTTTCTGAGGATCAAAAGGGAGCTTTGATGTTTCCGTTTGATGAAATAAATAGGTACGACTGGCATTTTGTTCCACCGAATGATTTCAAAAGAACCGGTATTCCAATTAAATCATTGGACACTTTGCAAAAAGATGCCTTTTCAGCCATGCTCCAACAATTTTTGAGCGAGAAGGGATATGTGAAAACCAAAAAAATAATGGATTTAGAATACATCCTGAGGATTCTAGAGCCAGAAAGCGCACGAAGAATTCCTGAGAATTACTTTATTTCCATTTATGGTATTCCCGGTCAAGACGAAATTTGGGGATGGAAGTTTACCGGACATCATATTGCCCTAAACTTTACGGTAGTTGGGAAGGAGCTGACTGTGGCACCCTTCTTTTTTGGAGCCAATCCTGCCACGGTAATGGAGGGTCCTCAAAAGGGATTTAGGGCACTTCAGGCAGAAGAGGATTTGGGTTTTGAGTTGGTCAATTCCTTGGATGAAACGCAAAAAAGTAAAGCGATTTTCAAGCCCATAGAAAATTCAGCAATTGTGATTACAAATGCTCAGTTTATAAATCCGAAAGAGGAAGTTGGAATAGCTGCCAAAGAAATGTCAGTTACTCAAAAAATTATACTCGAGAGTTTGATTGCTACCTATTTAGCTGATATGCCTGAAAAGATTGCAAAAGAGAGAAAACAAAAAATAAAGAAGGAAGATTTTGATGCGATCCGCTTTGGATGGGCCGGTGCTACTGTTCTAGGCCAAGCGCATTACTTTCGCATACAAGGAAAATCTTTTCTTATTGAATTTGATAATTCCCAAAACAACGCAAATCATATCCACACGGTTTGGAGGGATTTTAATGGCGGGGATTATGGGCTTGACTTGATTAAAGCGCATTACCAACAAAACCCTCATCATAATTAACGAGGGTAGCTCCCACCTTAGATGAAAAAATTAATTGGATTGGTTAAGTCAGACTTTAAGGTTTGAAGAAACCTTAAAGTTATCCACCTTATGATGCATCTTAAAAATAAATCTCTTGTGAGTGTTAAGCTCTCAAGAGATTTTTTTATTTATAGTCTGGTATTGATTGGCAAATCTATCGCTTAGGCCCATTTACCTTAGATTTCTACCAAATAATCCAGGACGCCAGCGTTTTTCCCTTTGGGTCTGCTTACGAGTAAGGGAACGCGGTTATTGAATTGGATGAGTCGCTCGGCCATGCTGCCAATATGGAGAGCAGTCGATGCTGTTTTTCCTTTTGTGCCAATTAAAATTGCATCTACCTGAAGCTCTACCGCTGCTGCTACAATCTCCTGCACAGGGTTATCGTCTTCATCCGGGGTATATACAGGCGTTATTTTGATCCCTTTGGTATCTATTTTCTGAATAAATTTCTTGAAACTCTCTGCTGCATTATTTTTCAAGAGCTGGGTAAATTCCTCGAAACTTTTTCCCGTAAAATGGTAGCCTGAAGGGACGGTAAATACATTTTGAAAAAATAGTTCGGGGTCCTTTCCGTATTTTTTGGACCATAAAATCCCATCCTCCAAGGCATTTTTCGAATGTTCTGAGAAATCACTTGGAACTAGTAGCTTGGAGAATTTGGGTTGTGCATTTTCAGGAACGATAAGTAAGGAACAAGTGGATCGTCTCGAAAGCCGTTGGGTACCAACACCTGTACCTACAAGATCTACTTTTCTTCCCAACAGGATTAAGTCAGCAGATTTTTCATCTGCTAGCTTCAGAATTTTTTTGGATAGGTTTCCTTCCTTCACCACAAAACTTAGGTCTAGGCCTTTGGTTTTAGGGAAGTTTGACGCAACCAGTCCTTCCATGTATGCCCTTCGCTCCTCCATCATCTGATCGATCAAATTTGGATACGCCTCCTGCAATTCCTTTGGAAGGGAGAAGTTTTTGATCACGTTGGTGAAGTAAATCTTCTTTACCTGGTTCACTTTTGCGATAAATCCAGCGAAGGCAATTAAGGTCTGATCTAAAGGACTTTGATCCAGACAGACAATCAATTTTTTTATCGGATACATGAGGTTTAAAAGTAACTTAGAGTAAAGGTAATCGTTGTCAATTATTCTTTGGATTCCTATAAAAGAATTTTTCTGTTTTGAGGCGAGCCATCCTAGACTTTGAACCAGTGATTAAGTTTTGAGACCCCAAAAAAAGGTTGCCTCGCTGAATCATTTGTCAAAAAAGGAATAAGAAACGAGTAAATTTCTCTATTCCCCTAGATCGAGTTGTGCGCATCTCGCCGTATCTTTGTGGCGTCCGGGCCGTCGACTTGTTCGAACTTCACAAATTATATACAATACCGAGTAAAGCCCCCTTCAAAATCAGGCCTCATCCCGTCCCGATAGCTATCGGGATCGGGCCTCGCTCAAAAAGCAGGATAACAGTGGAAGGTTGCGAAATCAAGGCAGCTCAAATCTTGTCAAACTAGAGGTTTCGTAACACTCTTAGGCCCGGATTATTTTCCTCTATTTTTTAGCCATGCCCACTCTTCTTTGCCCACTCCAAGTAGGGCTGAGCTCCCCACAAATACTGCGATCACAAGAAGGGAAGTGGAAAGGATGGATAAGAAAGGATTGGTTAGTGCGGGACTCAAGTACAGTGCGGATACAGTAACTATTCCTACACCTAAGATTTTTAGCGTTTCTAGACTAAAAGGATCCAAGTTGAGCCGCCATTTGAGGTAGCCGTACTTGACCAGGTTGTAGGCGAGCATGACTGCCGCCGAACCCAAGGCAGCGCCTTCGATACCCATTACCGGAATTAAAAAATAGTTTGCAGCGATCAGTAGCAGGCTCATGCTTACCGTAAGCACCAGGTTGAATCGGTAATAGGAAGAGAAGACCAAAATCTCCGAGTTCAAGGAAAAGGCTACATCCACCAATTTCCCAAGGGCAATAATAAAAACGACCCATTTTCCAGTTTGGTAGATTTCCCGATTGGGCACAAAGTGGTAAATCGAATCGATATTGGCCCAAATAAGCGCAAATAGCAGTAGGCAGATGTAGAGCTGCCGATTTGATAATTGCCGGTAGAGGAGGTTGATTTCTTGAATTCGCTGCTGCGCAAAATGTTCGGCTATCAAGGGCATGGCAACCTGCGAAATGGCCCTTCTTGGAAGCTCAATCACGAGAGCCATGTAAAATGCGATGGAATAGATGGCATTGGCCTCCAAGCTCAGCATGGAGCTGATCATGACCGAATCAATTTTTAGGATGAGAGTGGATGCTGCCGTAGCCAAAAAGGTCAGCAGGCTGTATTTGAGGAGCGAACTTTTAAACCCGCTCGGAAACTTACTCCAAGAAAAGTCGAATTTAAACACGCCCAGCCAAACCATGTAAATGGCAACTCCAAGCATGGATAAGCCATATACGCCCACCAATCCCTGCATCACTTGGTCAAAATTAATCCACTTGAGCAAGTAAAGTGCCACCAAGATGGAGGTGAGCAGTCGAAGGAAGACCTCCCTAAAGAAAGTAGGGATGCCAACTTTGACGAAGGACCGCGCGAAGGCATCTAAAACACTACTCCAAACTGAAAACAAGGCAACAAGCAAGGCTACGCCAAGAAAATTGATCACCTCCGGGGAATTGGAAGCAAATAGGGAGATCACCTGTTGCTTAAATCCAAAAAATAGAAGGGACACCAACCCAAATCCCAAGAAGGAGAACAGTAACGCAAAGGTCAGTAGGGCAGGATGGTTTCGTTCGAGCTTTGGGAAATAACGCGTGATTCCATGTCCTAATCCCAACTGCGCAAAGGGAACTAGCAGCAATCCTAAATCTTGAATGGTGCGAAATGTCCCCAGTTGCGTGGTATCCAATGCATAAGGATAGAGCCACAAGACATTGATATAGCCCAATACCACCCCGAAATAAGAGAAAATGGTAGTTTGTATGCTTTGAAAGGCTATTTTTCGCATAAGCCAAACTTCACAAAAATAATTGGGAATTCCATGTACCCCTGCCAGACT
>CAMDLI010000155.1 GCA_945901615.1 Spirosoma fluviale | reverse complement strand
TCTCCTGCCCCCGCATGGGCATAATGGACAGGGTTTTGATTAAAACCTGCCAAAATCCCATCCAACTCATCAATGTAATCTGCCAAATCAGTGATATCCACCGCCGTATCTTCGATACAGGCCACCGCCTTGGGATCGCCCGGAATATTACCAAGCAAGCCTAGTCCAGCCGCTCGAAGCGCCCAAGCAGAAGCCACTTTCTCGGGTTCAATGATGGGATAGGCATAGCCATAGCCCGCAGCCTTCAAGTCAGCAATCAAGGCTTCTCCCTTTGCCATAGCTTCCTCCAGGGTCTTTCCTCTAAACTCAATCATGAGTAGTGCTTTGGGATCCCCCTCCACGAAGTAGCGGTTTTTGGAATATTCGATGCTTTCCTTGGTGCAGTCCAATATGATTTTGTCCATCAACTCCACTGCCGTCACAGGATGCTTCATGGCCACCTGAGCAGATTTCATGCTCTCGTGAATGCTTTCAAAATGTGCAGCTACCACGATTTCTATGGGATCTGGTAGCGGATCAAGGCTGATTTTAATTTCGGTAGTTACTGCCAAAGTCCCCTCTGATCCAGCTAAAAGCTTGCAAAAATTGAAATCCGCTGTTCCTTCAAATTGGGAAGATTTTAAAAGTTCATCCACTGCATAGCCCGTATTGCGGCGATGAATGGATTTTTTAGGAAACTGGGCATGTATTTCTTCCCGAGCTTCTTGAAGGCTTAGCTCTTCAAAGGCCTGCCGGTAGAGCATTCCCTCCAAATCTTTTTGTCCACACTTTTGCTTAAAATCCTCAGGAGAGAGGGCTTGGAAAACCACCTTTTTTCCGTCGCTGAGGATAGTATTCAATGAAATTACCTTGTCCCGGGTGACGCCATACACGATAGAGGTAGTTCCTGAGGAGTTGTTTCCCACCATCCCGCCAATCATCGCACGATTGGCAGTAGAAGTAATGGGCGAGAAAAATAAGCCATGAGGCTTTAAATACCGGTTGAGCTCATCACGAACCACCCCTGGCTGTACCCGAACCCAACACTCTTCTGCATTTAGTTCAAGGATTTGGTTGAAATGCGTAGACACATCCACCACGATTCCATTGCCCACACATTGACCTGCTAGTGAAGTTCCTGCCGTTCGTGGGATCAAGGAGGTCCCATTATCCGTGGCAAATTGAATCAATCGCTGTATGTCTTTTTCCGTTTTGGGAAAAGCCACTGCCAAAGGAACCTCCCGATACACGGATGCATCCGTTGCATACAAGGTTTGTGTAAGTAAATCCCAGTGGAGCGAACCGTCCAATTGAGCGGCTAATTTTTCTAAAAAAGGAATGAGGTTGGGCTGGTCTGAAGGCATATTCAAAATTAGCTTTCTACAGCAAATTTTTACGAACAAAAAATAAAAATATGCACTTTTGAAGGGTAAAAATCTTGCGGCAGGTAATGAAGCGGAAAGAGTCAGAAAAAACTGCTCGCCAATGGATTTCGGTTTTTAGCTTTCAACCCCAGCACCTATGTTTTTCTACTTCTCTCAATTCCTCAGTTTTTTGGCTATGCCACTTACCTTGGTCATTCTATTCCTGCTAGCCGCTTTCTTTTTCACGCCCAAGTCCACCGGAAGAAAAATCCTAGGAGCAGGAATTGTGCTCCTTCTCTTATTTTCCAATCCTTTTCTTTCCAACCTAGCGCTACTCACTTGGGAACCCCCTTACAAATCCTTTGATGAAATTCCTCCCTCTGAAATCGGCATTGTCCTGACTGGGGTCACCAACTTGAACAAAACTACTTCCGATCGGACCTTCTTCGGAAGAGGGGCAGATCGAATCACGCAGGCCTTACAGCTCTACCGCATGGGCAAGATCAAGAAAATCCTAATTACTGGAGGCCAGGGCTTAAATCCAACAAATACCAGCAGCGAGGCAGAATTGCTCAAGCGCTTTTTGATCATGACGGGAATGCCGGAAACCGACATTCTAATTGAAGAAAAAAGTGTGAATACCCGAGAAAATGCACTTTTTACAAAAGCATTTCTGGAGAAAAATGGATTTTCAACCGAGCAAGAGTTTGTGCTGATTACTTCAGCATTTCACATGCCTCGATCGAAAAAATGCTTTGACAAAGTAGGGCTCAACACCATCACCTTTCCAGTAGATTACTATAGCCACGATGTTAAGTATGATCTCCCATCGCTCCTTTATCCAGGTCCAGGGGCGATATCCAGTTGGCAACTGTTGGTGAAAGAATGGATTGGTCTGGTCGTATACCAACTAGTAGGCTACAATTGAGGACTGCTACCTGAAATTAGTTGAATGGGGAGTCTTTCTCCTTGGCCATCTGATTGTACACGATGCCGTCCAGGATTCCTGGAATCCATTTGTTTAAAAACACCGCCAGCTTTCCTTGTGTAGTAAGTACCAGGTCACGTTTTCTTTTCCAAGTGGCCCGAAGAATGTGGTCTGCTACTTCTTCGGAAGACATCATCTTGGATTCGTCACGTGGGGATTCTCCTTGTGAAGCCCCCGAGGCAGTTAAAGCGGTATTTCGGATGTTGGAACTGGTAAATCCAGGAGCGACCACGAGTACATGTACGCCTTTTTTCATCACCTCAGTACGTAAGGACTCAAAAAATCCATTCATCGCATACTTACTCGCCGTATAGGCAGTGCGCGCAGGCGTACCCCGATAGCCATTGATGGAGGAAATTCCAATAATAGAGCCCTTGGAAGCCAAAATGGCGGGTAAGCAAAACTTGGTTGCATAGACAGTTCCCCAAAAATTGGTATCCATCACCTTGCGAAACACGTCCAGGTCCAGGTCTTGAAATAAGGCCCGCATGGAGATTCCTGCATTGTTGACCAAAATATCTAGCTGACCATAGTGCGCGAGCGTTTCCTCGGCCATGCGACGGTTGTCGGCTTCTGAACCTGCATCAGCTAGGATAGGAAGTACGGGATAGTTTTTGGCGCGCAACTGAGCTGCACAATCCTCGAGCTTTTGTGGATTTCTTCCTGTGATGACTAGTTTGGCACCTGCTGCACCAAAGGCAGCTGCACAGGCCTCTCCTATTCCTGAGGTGGCTCCAGTGATAAGTACCACTTTATTCCTATAGTTCATACCCGATATTTGGCCCTAAAGATAGAAAATTGCTAGAAACAAAGGCCTAAGCCGGCAAATTGTGGAGTCTAAGCGTACCTAGCTTGGAGAATGTGGTCCAAACCTGTCCCTTTTTTCCTAATTTTACGGCCATGTCGAGAAAAATGAAACATAAGGTCATCACCGACCTGACCATCGAACGGATTGCTACCGAAGGCAAGTGCCTAGGATACCACGAAGGGAAGGTGGTGTTTGTGAATCAAGTTGCCCCTGGCGATGTGGTGGATGTGCGGATCACCAAAGGCAAAAGCTCTTTTATGGAAGGAGAAGTGGTGAAGTTCCACTCCTACTCCAAGGACCGCATCGAACCTTTTTGTGCTCATTTTGGGACCTGTGGTGGCTGCAAATGGCAGCACATCACCTACGAACTTCAGCAGCAATACAAGCGGCAACAGGTAGTGGACCAGTTTGAACGGATCGCCAAAGTTCCTATTCCGGAAGTGGCTCCGCTCCTAGCCTCTGCCAACACGCAGTACTACCGCAACAAACTGGATTTCACTTTTTCAAATTCCCGCTGGTTGACCCGCGAGGAAATCAATTCAGATCAAGAGTTTGAACGAAATGCCTTGGGTTTTCACATCCCCAAGATGTTTGATAAAATCATCGATATCGAGCACTGCTACCTGCAAGGTGGTATCTCCAATGCAGTACGAAATGCCCTAAGAGCTTTTGCTCGAGAAAATGGAATTTCCTTCTACGCCATCCGTAATCAGGAAGGAGTCCTTCGAAATCTGATTATCCGGACCACCAGCACGGGTCAAACGATGGTTATCGTTCAATTTGGAGAAAATGACCCAGAGTCAATTTCTAAGGTAATGACCTTTTTGAAGGAGAAATTTCCTGAAATCACCTCCCTGCTGTATGTGATCAATACCAAAGGCAACGAAACTTTTCATGATTTAGACCTCGT
>CAMDLI010000154.1 GCA_945901615.1 Spirosoma fluviale | reverse complement strand
TCGAAGGTACCCTCCTCGGCTAAAGCCGAATTGGAAGCGACTACCTTCTTCCAAGTAGCCATAAAATTATCTAAAAAGGAGAAGGGCTCCTTTTCATTGTACAACCAGTTGGGAACAAAAAAGAAACTCAAAGGCAATACCAAGGATTGGAAGTATAAGTAATTGTTATTGACCGCATCTGGGTTTAAAAAATCAATCATCCCCGCGCGCTCTGATTCCAAAGCCAACAAAAACAGCACGACTAAGCCAGGAATAATGGTCAAAAATGTCACTATAAAAATCCGAGTGATTAAGATATTCACCTTCTTTTTGATGTAGATACTGCCCTTCGCTTTCAAGCTGTAAATAAACCAAGCCCCATAAAAAATAAAGGAGGTGTTGTAAATGGCAATAAAATAATATTGTTGTTCCAGCGATAGAAATAGGTAGCCTTTGAGGTCTGGATTTACTAACGCACCACTAAAATAAGCCAACTGATCTGCATAGGGCAAGGCATAGAAAGGGATCAAATTGATTAGAAAGACCAGCGTCGGGATTGAAAACAACAGTAAGTACTTATCCCAAACAAAAGCCCCCTTCATGATGCTCTTCAGGTAATATAAAAAGAAGGGCCCTTGGAGCACGATTAATGGTTCCAAATAGTACACCCAGGTAAAGGTACTCGGGTCTTGCGTTGCATTGAGTTCAAGCAAGGCAAATTGAGTCAAGGCTTTATCCAAGACGATAAACACCAAATAAATCACTCCTTTGTTCTGACTCCAGTGATTGCCTAGGAGAATTAACGAGATGATGAATACAAGAATAAGCGGACTATACAACATGGCTTGTATTTTTAGAATATTCAGATTCCTGGACTAGGGGTTCTTTTGCTACTTCCAAATTCTTCTTCATCCACTCGGTAGGGGTCATGTCGTACTCTTCCTTGAAGGCCGAGTAGAAGATGGATTTGCTCTTGAATCCGGATCGCTCGGCGATGCCCTCGATGGAAGTGTTTAAGTGAGCGCCCCTACGCAGCAGGGAGATGGCATGAGCAACACGTAATTTATTTCGATAAGCGGGGAAGGAGGTATTTAGTTCCTTATTGAAGCAGTTGCTCACGCGGATTCGAGGAATATTGACTACCAGAGAGATGTCATGCAGGGAGAAGTCGACCTTTACATAGGGCTTCTCAGTTTCAATATAGGTAAGGATGCACTCCAAATCCGCTGACTTTTCAGCGGAAGCTGCTGCGTGATGCCCTGCTGCTCGCTGCCAAAGTCCTTGCAGGAAGGCTCGAATTTTATCAAAAGCATGTACCCCCTCCAGGTCCGTGTACAACCAGCTTGGAATCAAAAAGAAGCTCAAAGGAAGCAGCAAGGGCATGAAAAAAACAAAACCATTGTCCTCGAAAGCGACTTGCCGAATGATCAACTCTCCTTTTACAGGAGAATTGATTAGTGCATAGCCTATGAGTATCAAATTGGGGATGATAAGTATGGGAATGACCACCAAAATGCGGTTAATCAAAACAGAAACTTTTTTCTTGAGGGATGCCGTGCCGCTTTTCTTCAAGCGGATTAGGTAGGCAAAGGAAAACAGGGTAATGGTCAAATTAAATAGTGCGCCTACCCCTACCTGGTATTTTAAAGGAAAGAAGACAGTTGAAAAGTTAGTGGGGCCATCTAAATAGTAATTTCCTTGAACGGCGGCACTTTCAGCCACCTTCTCGGCAAAGGGATAGCTGTAAAAAGGGAGGGTATTGATCAGCACTACAAGCGCTGGAATGGTATATACAAGCAGGTACTTATCCACCACCAATTTTCCCTGCACGAGGCTTTTGAGGTAGTAAAAGAAGAAAGGCCCGATTAAGAAAATCAAGGGGTCAAAATGAAATAGGAGCAGGGCAAGGACTTCTACGTGCGCATCGCTATGCATCAATAAAAAAGTGAATTGCCGGATACTAAAAAGAAAAAGGACGACCACAAGGTAGACAATACCCCTGTTCTGCGACCAATGGCTGATCAGCAAAATGCTTGAAACAAGTAAAACGAGTAGGACCGAGGTGAACAACATACTTTTTTGGCTTCAAACAAACCTAGTTCGAAAAAATAAATCGAACTATAATTTTTTCTACTAGTTGTTCGAAAAAGACTTTTTTAAACAAAAACCTGCTCAAAAGGCCATTTTTTGATGTTTCGAAAGACTTGATTTACTCCCTAATGCAAATTAATGCGCATCAATAGGTAAATCAATGCACCCTCGATTACTCTTCGTATCCTTCCTAATGGGCCTTTCTACGGCGGTCTTTGCCCAAGAACGTCCCGTCAAAATCGCGACAATCTCCAGCTCGCTAGGCAGCTCGCGCTTCCCCCAGTCCATCGGCCAATCTGCTGTGGTGATTGGCACGACGACGGCTGCGGGTCCGGTGATGTTCCAAGGCTTCGTCCAGCCGCTGGCTCTTCGTGTCAGCCCCTCAAGGGAGATCATCCCTGAGCTGCAGTGGCTGGCCTACCCCAATCCTTTTCATGCAAGCTTGACGCTGAAGTTCTCCCAGAAGTTCGCTAGCCCTGCTTCCCTGGAGCTCTACTCCATTCTAGGACAGAAAGTCTGGTCGGGAGAGCTTCCAGCCAACCAAACTCAGATCCAGCTAGTGGATTTCAACCGCCTTCCTGTAGGACAATACATCCTTCGTCTACTCTACGCAAATCAAGTGCTCACCAAATACCTCCAGAAGCGATAAGCCATGCTACTCCGTATCCTTTTCCTTTTCCTAATTAGCCTTCCTGCCTACTCCCAAAGCTATCAGTTGGCAGTAGGTTCGAACCTGACCAACTACCTGTTTGTGAACTCAGCGTCTACCAATCCGGCCAACATGCGTGCAGCCACGGGAATGCACCTGAGCCTACACCGAGAGGCTGCGATTTCCAATGACTTCTTCTACGACTTGGGGATCAACTACAACCAGTTCAATACAGTAGGAGATGTACAAAACATTCCGATGAGTTACCATACCGACTTTATCGGCCTGGGAGCAGGGATAGGACCACGGATCAAGCTGGGCAAGACCACCTCCCTGGTGGTCAAGGGACGCGTGTCTGCAGTGAAGATGATCAACGGCAACCAGCTGCTGCTGAATCGCTACATCGACTTGGCCGACGACGATCAGTTTAACTCCATCCGCACGATGTATGGCCTGTCCCTAGACTTGCGCAAGCAGATCAATGCCCAGGTAAGCACTTTTGTAAGCTACCAGTACCTAACCAGCTACAAGCAATTCATTGAACCCAACCGAACCGGTAAATCTACAGTCAACTTTATTCCCACTACGTTCAGCCTTGGCCTTGTGCTTAGCAACTAATTAAGTATATGAAAAAAGTAATTTTCTCCCTCGCGCTATTCCTTTCTTGTTCACTACTTGGCTTTGCCCAGAAAGGAATCTCCTATCAGGCAGTCATCTTGGATCCCAAGCCAATCGAGATTCCGGGCCAAGACATCACGGGACAACCCTTTGTGAATGGGGCAGTATCCCTGAAGTTTAAGATCTTCTCATCCACCTTTGTGCAGGAGTTTGAGGAAGTGCACACTGCCCAGACGGATGCCTACGGCATGGTCAACGTGCTGATCGGCTCGGTGTCCCAAGGCGCATTTTCCAGCCTGGTTTGGGACAGCAAGCAGAAGAGCCTACAGGTGCTGGTGAGCTTTGACCAAGGAGGAACCTACACCAAGGTTTCCGAGCAGGTACTCACCTACAATCCCTATGCAATCTATGCAGAGACGGCAGGCAAGCTGGGCGGGACGCTCGGCATCGCAGCTGGAGGAACGGGCGCGACTACGGCCGCTGGCGCACGGACCAACCTGGGCTTGGGCAATGTGGACAACACGGCAGATGTCAATAAGCCGGTCTCTACTGCTACGCAACTTGCGCTGGATGCAAAGGTAAATGAGCTCACTACGTATGTAAACAACCAAGTGGCGGCGGCGACGATTGCAGATGCTGACGCGACTACCAAAGGAAAGATTCAACTGGCAGGTGACCTAGCGGGAACGGCAGCAGCACCCTCAGTACCGGGATTGGCAGTAAAAGCG
>CAMDLI010000153.1 GCA_945901615.1 Spirosoma fluviale | reverse complement strand
AATAAGCCTGTCAAATTTAAACTCGGAGACGTAGACTGGGAAATGCCCCTTTCTACCCTGGTCCTTGTTCTTGCGGTAACCCTTGTTCTGATGCTTGCTGGGGGATGGATGGGATACCAATTTGGATCGGGTAGTTAACCCGAGTTAGTGAACAAAAAAATGAGGCTATCTCTTTTCGGGACAGCCTCATTTTTTCAATGGATTTCTATAAAGTAGGTTTTGCTTATCAGGATCAAGGCTTGAAGTTCATTTGAATCTGCCGTAGACCAAAATTCTTTACCAAGTACAAAGTGCTTTCCAATCCGTATTTCAAACTATTTCACGGAGTGGCCCGCCGCGGCGAATATTTCCACCTTATTTCCATCGTATTTCGTGCCTTTTATTTTTTACTTGCCTTCTTCATCGGATTGTCTCCTTGAGCAGCTCCTCGAACTGCAGAGCCTCCCTTGAACAATTCAAATCGGGTAGGCTGGTATTGTCTAGGCCAGTAGTTGCTGCTTTCGTCGATGTCGGCGGTTTCCCGCTTCGGATCGAGGACAAACTTGACCACTTCTTTTTCCTTGGCAAATACTTTGGTCACCTGGGATTCACTTTTTCTCCAGATTTCGGCAGGAATGTGTTCTGTTTCCTTGCTGCCATCGGCATAGTGAAACTCAATGATCAAAGGCATGACCAAGCCTCCTATGTTTTTGAAGGTCATCTCGTAGAAGTTCATGTTGCTGTTCAGCAAACTCTTTTCCTTCTCCGATAGGCTGGCAAGGAAGGTTTTGTAGGTGGCCTCATCTTCTGGAGTCACTGTGAATGGATTGTAACTGTTGTAGAAATCCCGAGTAGCAGGATCTGCTTCCACTACGGTAGCGGGTACCCCCTTGACATTTGCTTCTTTGGATACTGAAGCCTCTTCGCGGTCGAAATCAGTCTTGGCATCCGTCTTCTTCTGTGCTGGAGTTCGGTTGTCCAACTTGTACCAAGCCACATTTTCAATGGAAATGTCTACCGGATCCGTTCCGTAGAACCATCCTCTCCAGTACCAATCCAAGTCTACTGCAGAAGCATCTTCCAAGGTTCGGAAGAGGTCATCTGGGGTTGGGTGCTTAAACATCCATCGCTTGGAGTATTCTTGGAAAGCGAAGTCAAACAAGTCTCTGCCCATCACCGTCTCGCGGAGGATGTTCAAGGCAGTGGCTGGCTTGGCGTAGGCATTGGGGCCAAACTGGATGATGTTTTCTGAGTTGGTCATGATTGGCTCGAGCAAGTGCTTTTCGCTTTTCATGTAAGGCACAATCTTGTGCGCGGGGCCACGTCGAGATGGATAGTTCCGATCCCACTCTTGCTCGGCCATAAACTGCATGAAGGTGTTCAATCCCTCGTCCATCCAAGTCCACTGACGCTCGTCAGAGTTGACGATCATCGGGAAGTAGTTGTGTCCCACCTCGTGGATGATCACTGAGATCATGCCGTATTTGATGGCATCCGAGTAGGTGCCGTCCGCATCTGGTCTTCCGTAGTTGAAGCAGATCATCGGGTACTCCATGCCGTTGCTGCCTTCCACGGAGATGGCGGTAGGGTATGGATAGTCAAAGGTATGCGAAGAGTAAGACTTCAAGGTGTGAGCCACTACACGGGTGGAATATTGCTCCCAGAGTGGATTGCCTTCCTTGCCGTAATACGACATGGCCATCACGTCCTTGCCGCCTTGCTTTACAGCCATGGCATCCCAGATGAATTTACGGGAAGAGGTCCAGGCAAAGTCACGTACGTTTTCTGCTTTGAATATCCAGGTTTTCTTACCGGGGGCTTTTTTCTTTTCTAGGGCTTCTGCCTCTGCTTGCGTACGGATGATCACTGGGGCATCGTAGGTCTGCTTGGCCTTGTTCCAACGCTGAAGTTCGGTGGCAGAAAGTACTTCTTCCGGATTCTGAAGGACGCCAGTAGCGCCTACCATGTGGTCTGCTGGTACCGTGATGCGCACTTCGTAGTCTCCAAAGGTGAGTGCAAATTCCCCTTGACCTAGGAATTGCTTGTTTTGCCATCCTTGAAAATCAGAATAGACTGCCATGCGTGGAAACCACTCGGCCATGGTGTAGAGGTAGTTGCCATCCTTCGGAAAATACTCATAGCCCGGTCTACCACCAATGTAGCCTACGCGGTCGGTGATGTTAAAGCTCCAGTCGATGCTAAATTGAACGGTTTCTCCAGCTTTCAATGGCTTGGGAAGATCGATGCGCATCATGGTCTTGTTGATGGCCACGTTGAGTGGCTTTCCAGAAGCATCCTGGATGGATAAAATCTTCACGTCGTAGTCGTCTGAATGCCATAGAATGCCTTCCAAGGTGCGTAAAGACATTTTCGGGGTAATACTGGATTCGGTCACTTTCGGGGTGTCGGAATCTTTACCTCGGTTATTTTGGTCCAGTTGCAGCCAAAGGTAAGTCAGCACATCTGGGGAGTTGTTGATGTAAGTAACCGTCTCTTTGCCTTTGATGGACTGGTTGGCATCGTCCAGTTCTACGTTGATGACATAGTTGGCTTGCTGCTGCCAGTACAGGTGGCCAGGTGCACCTGAAGCGGTGCGGTACACGTTGGGTGTGCGGAGCATTGGGCCCAACTGCTCAAAGCGGATCCCGTGATTTTGCTCGGTATGCTGGGCTAGGGCTGGAAAAAAAGTACAAGCAAAAAGGGCGAGGGCGACTATTTTTTTCATAAAGTGGATTGAATCAAAGTTCAGTAGAGAAAGGTACGGATTTCTAGAAAGAAATGAAGTGATGGAAATTACCAAAATTTGGTCTCCAATAGCAACATGCAGGCTACGCCCAAAACAAAGGCTGAAACGATCAAGGTCCACTCCTTGCGGTTCATTCCTACCAGATGAACTAAAGAGGTGAGCAGTAGAAATGCTGCTACGATGACGATTTGCCCAACTTCAAGCCCCACATTGAAGGCGAGTAGGGGTTGCCAAATGGAGGCTTCTTTACCCAAGAGTGTTCGGAGGTAATTCGCAAATCCCATTCCATGGATTAATCCAAATATGAGCGCCAGTAGGTAATTGAGTTGGATTCCCTTGCCGGAATTAGGCTTGGGCTTGATGATGGTGAGTAGGGCAGTGAAGGCGATGGTCACTGGGATTAGAAACTCGATAACTTCTGAGCGGATCTCGATAATCTGGAAAGTAGCAAGCGCCAAAGTGAGGGAGTGCCCTAGCGTAAATGCGGTGATGAGCAGGAGGATTTTCACCCAATCCCGAGCAACATATACTGCGCAAAGTGCGAGGATAAACAGGATATGGTCAAACCCCTGGAGGTCCAAAATATGTTGTAATCCAAGCTTAAAATAGAGTTCAAATGAAGTCATATTCGTAGAAATACTTCGAAAAGAAAGAAATAACCTCCAATATTACGTGATAATTACCACAATCGGCACAAAACGCGTAGCAAATGCACCTTGGCATACTTTCACTGACCCTCTGGACCTGGATGACTTTTCTGCATCCCTTTTTTATCACGCTCACTGAGGTAAGGTTCAACCCCAGCTCCAAAAAGATGGAGCTTGCCCAGAGAATTTTCTGGGACGATTTGGAGGTGGCTTTGAGTAAGGAGGCTGGAGTGACAGTGGATTTTTTGAAGCCCAAAGATAAGGCCAAGTTGGAAAGCCAAGTAAAGGCCTACCTCCTCAAGCACACCCAGGTTTGGGTCAATGGGAAAATGGTTCCACTCAGCTATGTAGGTTATGAAGTAGAGGAAGATGCTGCTTGGTTTTACCTGGAATCGACTGCCACTTCAACCCCCAAGACCGTGGAGGTACAAAACACCTTATTACTACGAGATTTTGATGGACAGCAAAACATTGTCCATGTGTACCTCAACTCCAAGTCTCCCAAGAGTCTATTGCTTGGGGAAGGGAAGGAGAGAGGAAGGATTATTTTTTAGTATCAAGTAGCTAATACACGGAAATACCATAGAAATAGACTTCGCTACGCTCCGTGAAATAAAGTTGAAATAAGTTTTTGAAATACGAATTGAGGTCAATATTTCTCCGAGCTTGCTCGGATTATTTCTATCTTATTTCCATTGTATTTCTT
>CAMDLI010000152.1 GCA_945901615.1 Spirosoma fluviale | reverse complement strand
ATCACCGATGGATTCAAAGCCCAATTTGGCGGGGATCGGGTTCGCAACACCCCACTTTGCGAGAGCGCCATCTTAGGAGCTGGACTTGGCTTGTCTATCAAAGGCTACAAGGCCATGGTCGAAATGCAGTTTGCCGACTTTGTGAGCGTCGGCTTCAACCAAATCGTGAATAATCTTGCTAAGATCCACTACCGATGGGGACAAGCAGCAGATGTGGTCGTGCGCATGCCTACCGGTGCTGGTACCGCTGCGGGACCCTTCCATTCGCAATCCAACGAAGCTTGGTTTTTCCATACGCCAGGCCTAAAGATTGTCTATCCTTCCAATCCACACGATGCCAAAGGCCTCCTCAATGCAGCCTTGGAAGACCCGAACCCCTACCTATATTTCGAGCACAAGCTCCTGTACCGATCCATCTCTGGTCCAGTACCGGATAACTACTATACCGTTGAGGTGGGCAAAGCGGCATTAGCGGCTACTGGCACCCAGGTTTCCATCATCACCTACGGCATGGGGGTGCATTGGGCTACCAAAGCGGTGGAGGAACTCGGCATCTCTGCAGACATTCTAGACTTGCGCACGCTGCTCCCTTGGGACAAGGAAGCGGTCGCAGCAACCGTTAAAAAAACGGGAAAGGTCATTTTTCTACAGGAAGATACGCTCACCGGAGGCATTGGTGCAGAGATTTGTGCGTGGATCTCCGAGTACTGCTTTGCCTCACTCGATGCCCCAGTGATGCGTGAAGGGAGTTTGGATACCCCGATACCTTTTGCTCCCAATCTAGAAAAGCAATTCTTGCCGGTAGACCGATTTAAAGTGAAGCTGCAGGAGCTGATCGCATTTTAAACTTGCCTGGACCAGCGTAGCGGAACAGCTCCTACTAATAAAATCTTTCATTAAACCTATGGTACACCTCCGACTCCTTGCCAAAGAAGAGTTGATTCTAATCCAACGCATCGCCCATCAAACCTGGCCCTCCACCTTTGCGGGTCTTTTGAGCGAAGCGCAGATCGACTACATGCTCAATTGGATGTATGCGTTGCCGATGCTTGAATCGCAAGTGGAAAAGGGGCATGGTTTTTTAGTTGCCGAGGTGGAAGGTGAAGCGGTTGGATTTGCAGGATACGAACTCAATCACCTGGAAGGGCCAAAGGCCAAACTACACAAGTTGTACCTGCTGCCCAGCAGCCAAGGAAAAGGGGTGGGAAAAGTACTGCTCTTGGAGGTAGCCAAAAGGGCTCGTGAAGCAGGGCAAAAAAGCTTGCTCTTGAATGTGAATAAGTACAATAAAAAGGCGATCGATTTTTACCTCGCCATGGGCTTTGTGACCATTCGGCAAGAAGTCAACGACATTGGCCAGGGCTACGTGATGGATGATGATGTGATGGAGCTGGCGCTTTAACTTTTACTCTAACTTCAGGACCGTATCCCAAAGTACCAATCCCTGTGCGGGCGCGGTAGGCACAGGAGGCCAAGCTTCTTCAGGTCTTTCGAGTCGTTCTTGAATTTGTGCTGGGTTCCAGTTCCAAATGGCATACACCATCTTGCGCACCTGGTGATGCAAAAACCCCTTCCCTACTACCTCCACCCCAAAAACCTGAGCGGGTGAATAGATGGAAGGCGAGTCGATTACTTCAAATACAGACACAGATTCTACCTCGCGTTCGTAGCTCAATTTTGTAGCAGAGGGCTGGCAAAAAGCTTTAAAGTTATACCTTCCAACAAACAATTGCCCATTTTCCTGCATCTGAGCAAGTGAGTTGGCAAAGGGTACCGAAGCAATAAAGGAGGAAGCAAAAGGATGGAATCCTTCGGGCTGGGCAAAGTAGTAGCGGTAGGTCTTTTGCTGAACGGACTGGATGAGGTTAAAGTCCCGAGGTACTTCCTGCACGGCATCCAATCGGATCTCCCCTCCGAGGTGGACATTGATGGTTGGTAGCAGCTCCTCAAAGGCAATTGCCTCCTCCACAAAAAGCTGCACATAGCCTTTCAGGCAGCTTACACCAGAGTCGGTTCGACTAGAGCCAATCAGGGTGAAACTTCTATCTTCTAGCACAAAGCGGAGTACCCGCTCCAACTTACCCTCCACCGTAGGTTGCTCGGGCTGCTTGGCCCATCCTTTGAAGCGAGCTCCAAAGTAAGAAATGGAAAAAAGGTAGGAGAAGGGTTTGTGCTGCATGTATACGGGTGAAAATAGGTATATTTCAATAGATTGTTCAATTAGGCCCTTTCAATTTGATTGTATTATTTAATGAGCTCTATAACCCCTAATGGAAAAGCAATGATGAAAACTACAAGTGACTCAGAAACCATTCTAACCGAGTTAATGGTTCCTAGCTATGCCAATTTTGGGGGCAAAGTACATGGTGGCATTATTTTATCCTTAATGGATAAAGTAGCGTATGTGACAGCAGCGAAGCATTGTAGTTGTTATGTGGTCACCGTTTCGGTGGAAGGCGTAGAATTTCTTCACCCTATTGAAGTTGGGGACCTCGTTAGTTTGAAGGCAAGGGTAAATTACGTCGGTAAAACTTCGATGATCGTAGGTATCCGTGTGGAATCTTTGAATCCTAAAACAGGGATTACTCGTCATACTAACTCCTGTTATTTCACCATGGTAGCAAAAAATGAGGATGGCCAAGTAACTGAAGTTCCGGGTCTCAACTTAGTAGATGGAGAAAGCCTTCGTCGTTTTGCCGAAGGTAAAGCACTCAAGTTATTTGTTAAGCAAAAACATCAGTTACTAAAGGAGAAGTTTCATAACATGAGTATTTCAGAGATTCTAAATACTGTAGCAGGTGAGAAATTTACCTATGACTCCCCTGAAAAATAAAAGCCTCGAGTACTACCGAAAAAGGCATAATCAAAAATTTGAACCCGAAAGTGTCAATACTAATTACTTTGGATTTTGAAACTATTTGACCTGAATCTGAAATTATATAAATCCCATACCCTCCACAACTAGACTTGAATACATTCCAGTAGATAGTACCTAGTCAGAGATAACATGGATTAAAAATCCTAAACTAAAAAAACCACCTCGCAAGGTGGTTTTTTAGTTTAAAGCTTAACTCAGAATCTTTGCTGCCAGCCAGTCTCCTACTTCGGAGGTTTTGTAGGCTTTCCCTCCTTCGGCGATATCTTCGGTAACGATTCCTTCAGCTAGCGATTGGTTGACTACATCGCTGATCAATTTGGCTTCGGCTGCCAATCCAAATGCATAATCGAACATCATGGCAGCGGATAAAATTGTTCCCAGCGGATTGGCAATGTCCTTACCAGCAGCTTGAGGGTAGGAACCGTGGATCGGTTCGAATAGCTTCACCTTGGCTCCCAAGGAGGCCGAAGGCATCAAGCCCATGGATCCAGAAATTACGGAAGCCTCGTCCGTCAAAATATCTCCAAAGAGATTCTCCGTGATCAACACGTCGTAGGCCTTGGGCCATTGAATCAGTCTCATGGCCACAGCATCCACAAATTCATACTCTACTTTTACATCTGGATACTCTAGCGCCAATTCCTGAACGGTTTCTCTCCACAATCGAGACGTCGCCATAACGTTGGCCTTGTCCACGCAAGTCAGGAGTTTTCTACGCTTTTGCGCAGCTTCAAATCCCATTCGTGCCAAACGCACAATCTCCTCTTTGCTGTAGACGTTGGTATCAAAGGCCTTGGTGCCCTGCTCGTTTCTACCTCTAGGCTCTCCGAAGTAGATGCCTCCTGTCAGCTCCCGGAAAAAAACTAGATCTACCCCATCCACTCGATCGAGCTTCAATGGGGACTTGTGTACCAGCGAGGGAAAGGTAAAGGTGGGTCGCACATTGGCAAATAACCCCAGTTTTTGACGCATGCGAAGCAAACCTTGCTCCGGACGTACCTTGGCCTTAGGATCGTTGTCGTACTTGGGATCTCCAATGGCACCAAAAAGGACTGCATCTGATGCCGCACAAATATCGTGGGTAGCATCTGGATAAGGGTCACCTGTGGCATCAATCGCACATGCGCCTACCAGCCCATGCTGAAAGCTGATCTGGTGTCCAAATTTCTTTCCGATGGCTTCTACTACCTTGACTGCTTGCGCGATCACTTCTGGGCCTATGCCGTCTCCAGGAAGGAGTGCAATATTCATTTTCATACGAGG
>CAMDLI010000151.1 GCA_945901615.1 Spirosoma fluviale | reverse complement strand
CCAATGAACTCAAAACAAATCCTACAACTCGCAGGAATTTCTGGAGCCATAGCAGTGGGTTTGGGCGCATTTGGTGCCCATAGCTTGGAAGCGCTATTGATTCAAAATGGAAGGTTAGACACCTTTCAAACTGCCGTGAACTACCATTTCTACCACACCTTGGCACTATTGGGGATTGGGTTTTTAGCTACAGTCAAACCTGATTGGAAAGGAATTTCCTTTGCCGCTTGGAGCATGGTGCTGGGAATTTTGATTTTCTCAGGCTCACTTTATGTCCTCTCCTTGACAGGGATTACCTGGCTGGGTGCCATCACCCCTTTAGGTGGCCTTGCCTTTATTTTGGGATGGTCTTCCCTTGTTTACCTCAGCTTTAAAAACAAATAAGCAGTTGAAAAAAATCATCATTCCCCTACTTATTTCTTGCTGTATTTCTATCCTCGCAAGCGCTCAGATTTCGCAAAATAACCTTGCCCAGTTGGATTCAGCCTTTGGTCCACAAAGTTTCTTCGATGGACACCTCTCAGGATTTATGCTCTATGACTTGGAATCCAAACAAGTTGTCTTCGAAAAAAATAGCCACCTCTACCAAATTCCAGCATCCACTGTCAAAATACTCACGCTTTATGGAGCCTTACAGGTGCTGCAAGACAGTACCCAAACCCTCCGGTACCAATCTGCTGGCGACACCTTGAAAATTTGGGGATCGGGAGATCCTAGCTGGAAATACAAGGATTTTTACCAGCCCGATTTTCAAAAAATCATCGGAAACCATTCAATAGTCCAATTTTCGGATGCCAATCAGATTTCAACCTCCTTTGGTTATGGCTGGCAATGGGATGATTATTACTTCGATTATGCTGCCGAACGCAGTTCCCTTCCTGTCTATGGCAACCTTGTGCAAGTGGAAAAAATTGGTGATTCCCTGCAGCTTTTTCCCAAATCATTCCAGGATAATCTTAAAATCAGTAGCCAAAATCTGAAAGAACTGGAAAGGGATTTTCACAGCAATACTTTCTATTTCAATCCCAACACCTTTTTGGGTCGGGAAAAATACCTCCCCTTTCTGGTAGAACCTCAGGTAATTACTCAACTAGGAAGCCAGGAAACGGGAAAGCCCTGGATTTTCAAATCGGATTCACTTCCAGCGGCACATAAACAATGGCGTGGTGCTCCCCTAGCTCCCTTGCTGAAGGAAATGATGCTTTTCTCTGATAATTTTATCGCTGAACAAGTCCTATTCATGACTTCAGATAAGCTTTTCCAAACCTTGGATAGCGATCGTGCGGTGGATTACCTACTCAAAACAAGCCTTTCGGATCTACCCGATCGACCCAAATGGGTGGATGGCAGTGGTTTGAGTCGGCACAATTTGATCACCCCCCGATCCCTAGTACGTGTCGTTGAAAAGCTTCAAGAAATGCTTCCAGAGAAGCAATTCGAGGAATATCTTGCGGTAGGTGGTAAGTCAGGGACTCTAAAAAACACTTTCCAGGCCGCAGATCCCTATATTTTTGCCAAGACAGGAAGTATGACTGCTTCCTACAATTTGGCAGGATTGGTCAAAACCAAATCTGGAAAAACCTATGCATTTGCATTTATGAATTCCAATTTTCCTTTTCCTGTATCTGCAGTGAGAAAAGAAGTGGAAAAAGTAATGCTACAGGTCAGAGATCACTTTTGAAGTAGCCAACAATTGGTTAAGTTGGCCTTTACTTTGAACGCCGAAAATTTTCCAACCCATGAATAAACGTAGTTTCTTGAAGTCCTTAGGCCTTTTGGCAGCCTCAAGCCCCATCCTAGCATTGGATTTTGCAACTCGTTATAACCCAACTTCGCTTTTGCCGATGGCCCTGCTTCGTGGTCAAACAGTTGGAATTATAAGTCCTTCGGCAGCTTCTGCCGACCGTATGGAATATACCTTCGCAAAGGAAGCCATGGAGGCAATGGGATTAAAAGTGAAGGTTGGCTCGAATTTTAAGAATCGATTTGGCCACCTGGCCGGTACAGACGAAGAACGAGCTGCAGATTTCAATGACATGTTTGGAGATCCAGAAGTAAAGGCAATTATCTGCCTTCGTGGAGGCTCTGGAGCAGCGCGAATCCTCCCGCTGATTGATTACGAACAAGTAAAAGCTAATCCAAAACCACTTTTAGGCTATTCCGACATTACTGCGCTACACTGCGCACTTCACAGTCAAACAGGATTGATTTCATTTCATGGTCCCAATGGATCGGGTAGCTGGAATAGCTTCAATGCCAACCAATTTCAACAGCTGTTTTTCGATCAAAAGTTGCTCAGCTTCAAAAATGAAGTAACCAAAGGTGATGACCTGGTAGCAAAAGGAAATCGAATTCAAACCCTCACAAAGGGGACCGTAGAGGGGAAAATATTAGGAGGAAATCTTACTGTATTGACTGCTTTATCTGGAAGCATTTATTATCCTGATTTTCAGGATTCTATTTTATTTATTGAAGATGTGGGAGAAGACCCATACCGCATCGATCGGATGATGAGTACACTCAAGCTCAATGGCACACTCGGAAAAATAAAAGGCTTTGTTTTTGGGCAATGTTCGGATTGCAAGCCTGGCAGTGGCTATGGTGCTTTTACGGTAGATCAAATCATGGATCAATACATTGTACCCTTGAATATCCCTGCCTACATCGGTGCCATGATTGGACATATTCCGAAGCAATTTATAGTTCCCGTAGGAGCTCGTGTACGCTTGAATGCCGACCAAGGAAGCATCACCCTTCTTGAAAAAGTCTTTAGAACCAGCTAAACTCATGTACTCCAATTATTCAATTGTCCTTCTAGTTTGTATCGCCATGTCTCTTTCACCATTTAGCCAAGCACAGCAAAAACCCTTGAGCTACCTTGCTTTGGGTGATAGCTACACCATTGGAGAAGGAGTGGATGTCCCCGATCGTTATCCGATGCAACTGGTACAAGAATGGAATAAGGCAGCTAAAATCCAATTTGCATCCCCGTTAATCATCGCAAAGACAGGTTGGACCGTGGATGAACTGGAAGCTGGCATCCAAGCAAGCTCCACAGCAACTGAGGGCTACGATTTGGTGACCTTACTGATTGGCGTCAACAACCAATACCGAGGCCGTTCGGTCGAATCTTTTGCAGTTGATTTTGAGAAAATGCTTCAGCGCGCGATTTCCTTTGCTAGAGGTAAACAAGAGCGGGTAGTAGTGCTCTCCATTCCCGATTGGGGAGTTACCCCTTTCGCAGTCAGCAAAGGCGTGGATCCCAACCAAGTAGCCAACCAAATAGACGACTACAACCAAACAAAAAAAGCAATCTGTGCCAAAAATGGAGTTAAATTCATAGACATCACCACTGAATATCGACTAGCGGGCGCTTTGCCTGAAGGAGTAGTAGCAGATGAACTACACCCCTCTTCGCTGATCTATAAAAAATGGATGGAGAAATTGCTTCTTGAAGTACAAAAAATGAATTTCTAAACTAGTTTCAAGTATCTACTGTAGCTAAAAAGTAAGCCCAAGTTTCCAATCCTTGGATTTTTTAGTACAAGTGCGACAAAAACTAAATTGATATACGATGAAAATTATTTGCATTGGCCGCAATTATGCAGCACATATTGAAGAATTAAAAAATGAAAAACCTGGGCAGCCAGTCGTTTTTCTCAAGCCAGACACGGCCCTCATCAAGGGAGAAGCGCCCTTTTATTATCCCGACTTTTCTACGAATATCCACCATGAAATTGAGTTGGTACTCAAAATCTCAAAGGAGGGAAAGTACATCCAACCACAGTTTGCCCACCGTTATTTTGAAGAAATCGGCTTGGGGATAGACTTCACCGCTAGAGACCTCCAAGATCAGTGCAAAGCAAAGGGGCTGCCCTGGGAAATTGCGAAGGCCTTCAACGGATCAGCACCAATTGGAAATTTCAAACCGGTTTCAGAGTTTAGTGACTTAAAAAACATCGACTTCCACTTAGAAATCAATGGAGAAGTCAAGCAAAAAGGAAATACAAGCCTCATGCTCTTTGATTTTGCTACCATCATCTCCTACGTATCCCAATTTTTTACGCTTAAAAAAGGAGACCTCATTTATACCGGCACTCCTGCAGGTGTAGGGCCAGTTCAGACGGGTGACCAGCTGATCGGATTTATTGGAAATGAAAAAATGCTCCATGTTGAGGTTAAGTAAGGTT
>CAMDLI010000150.1 GCA_945901615.1 Spirosoma fluviale | reverse complement strand
GTGGGTCTTTTGATTCTTTTGGGAGTAATCATGGGAACTTTTCTAGAAAAAACGGGTGGTGCAATCGTCATTGCAGACCGGATTCTGAAATGGATTGGAGAGAAATTTGTCAACCTTTCCTTGATGCTAAGTGGGTGGGTTTTATCTGTTCCAATTTTTGGAGATAGTACCATCATCATGATGAACCCAATTGCCAAATCATTAGCTTCAAAAAGTAAGATTTCCTACGCAGCAACAATTGTTGCACTTTCTCTTGGCGCTATGGCAAGTCATGCATTGGTACCTCCTACTCCCGGTCCGATTGCTGCTGCAGCAATTTTAGGTGCAGATTTAGGTCAAATGATAATTTGGGGATTGGTTGTTTCACTGATCACACTTATTCCACTTTATTTCTTTGTCAATAAGTTTGTGGTCAAGATTCCCCTTGAACCACAACTAATCGCGGATGAAAAAAAATTAGATAAGAAAGAACTCCCAAAATTTTTCAATTCGCTGCTTCCCGTAATCATTCCTTTGATCCTGATTATTATGGCCTCGATCGCGAATTATCCTACCAAGCCATTTGGGGAAAGCGAGTTTACCAAGGCGATTCAATTCATAGGTTCTCCGGTCATTTCCTTGTTGATTGGTGCGCTTTTGTCTTTCACTTTACCAAAAAAGTTTGACCGCAAACTTCTATCCTCCTCGGGTTGGATTGGGGAATCAATTCTACTTGCTGCCCCAGTTATTTTGATCACTGGAGCAGGTTCAGTATTTGGAAAAATGCTCCAAAATTCAGGAGTCGGCGACCTCGTCACTTCTAACATGAGTGATGCAAATTGGGGGATATTTCTACCTTTTTTGATCGCTTTTGCACTAAAGACAGCACAGGGATCAACGACCGTCGCAATGATCACCACGGCTTCAATTATTGCACCGATTTTGGGGCAGTTAGGACTAGATTCTGAAACAATGAAAGTCTTCACTGCACTTGCAATTGGGGCAGGCTCACTCTGCATTTCCCACGCCAATGACAGCGGGTTTTGGGTGGTCACTCAACTTTCAGGCATGAGCATCAAACAGGGAAATATGTCGCATAGCTTGGGAACCTTAATCGCTGGAGTGACTGCAATCTTATTAATTTTTGTCTTGACTTTGGTGGTGGCATGATAATGGTCAGATGCAAGATGACCGATGATAAGTTGAATGCCATGGTTTGGCATTCAACGCTTTAAATCTGAGAGTTGTCAATTATCCAAAATCCTGTAAACCTTCTCATAAAATACTAGTGAAGAATAGCCTCTGAACTTTTTAATTTCTAGGGCATTTATTTGTGATAATTGAGGTTTCTCACCTCACAGTTCGCACTTTATCGGGCTGTCCATCCCCCATCCACAGTGAGCATTGATCCTACAAGGTAAGTAGCAGCATCTGAAGCTAGAAAAATCGCTGCTCCCTGAATTTCTTTCAGTTCAGCCCAACGTCCCAAGGCAGTGGCACCGACTATAAACTTTTTCCCCTCCTCGGTATCCGCAATCGGAATATTCATCTCAGTCAAAAATGGCCCCGGACAAATCGCATTTACGGTAATGTTCCAAGGTGCCAATTCCAAAGCCAAAGCCCGAGTCATCTGTACCACCGCTCCCTTACTCGAAGCATAAGGGGTTCGATTAGAAAGTCCCACCAAGCCTAAGGTACTCGCAAGATTGATGATTGCCCCTTTGTTTTTTTCTTTCATATAGGGCGTCACTGCACGATTTGCCAACCAGGTTCCGGTAACATTTACGTCCATCACTTTGGTAAAGTCTTCCTGACTCAACTCATCAATTGCTCCCCGGATATTGATCCCCGCTGAATTGATTAGGATATCGATGGATCCAAAAGCCTCAAAAGCTGTTTTTGCCATGGCTTCCATGGCGGGTTTATTTACTACATCTGCAGCGAAAGTCATTGCTTTGACTCCATACTGAGCAGCAATCTCAGCAGCAGCGGCATCCCCATCGGAAGCCATGCGACTCACAAGCATTACATTGGCACCAGCTGAAGCCAGTCCGGCTGCCATAGCTAATCCAAGCCCTTTGGTACCTCCTGTGATAATGGCAGATTTACCTTTGAGTGAAAAAAGAGTGATTCCAGGGAGTTGGGATAGGTCGAATTGGAGCATGGTTTTGTTCTTTTGAATTTGTAACTAGGAAGAAGTGTAATTGCAAGTAGTTCATAAAGTCCATGGTTACTACTCACCACTCAAAATGAATTTTTTACAGAAGTTGAGATTTAGAATAAGCAAGACACTTCAACACATTGTCCTCTTCGAAAGCGAGTTTTTCTTCCGCGCTCAGGTTTTTTACCTCAGGAAGAGAACCAGGATAAGGTTTATCACGGACCAACCTCAGGATTTTAGCCAGATCTTGGGCGGATGGATTTTCAAAAGTTGTCCAGTACCGTTCTTCCAAACAGGGGATTTGCAAAGGATCTCGAGTAATCATTTCCAGGCTGAAGGTCACCGCAGGATTGTATTTTTGGCACAAGGTCACTGCTTCATTTAAATCTACAATTCCTGACCCTAGTGGCACCTCTGATAGCAGAAATCCATCCGAATATGCCTTTACCCCCATATCTTTCACATGGGTGGAAAATGCAAAAGGAGCCAAAGTCCGGATCACTTCCATCGGTTCCTCGAGTAGCGAGACATTGTTTCCAAAGTCCAACGTCACTCCCATCCATTCGCTGTCAAGGCTTTGAATGAGTTGAGCAAGTTCAGCAGCTTTCCAATCCTTATGATTCTCTACAGCTAGCTTCATTTGGTGTTTTCGAACCGTAGGTTCCGCAAGCTGAAGTGACTTAGTTGCATTTATTTTGAATTCATTCCACTCCTTTTCTGAATTGAAATTTTCATAGCGTCTACCACTTAGACATACCGTCCTCAATATACTTACCCCTGCTTCTTTGGCCGAAAGTACCTCTTTCTCAAATCTAGAAATATCGGCTGCATTTTTAGGAAGACCTATACTTCCCTCCAAATACATTCCTAGCTTTTCTCGCTCATCCCGAACTTTTCTAGCAAAGTCATCCGCCCATCCACTTACTAAGGTTTGAATTCCTCCCGCGCCAATGGAATGACAATGCCTCATGAAATCTACTGCATTTTGGAATCCAGGATACTTGGTGCTTTCCACCTTGGAACCGTAGCGATTCCCATAGGAATGGACAACTACTCCCATCGGTACACCTTTTAAACTTTGCGGCAAAACCGAAAAAGGAAAACCCAGGGCAGCAGTCACAAGCCCTGATTTTATCAAAAACTCCCTCCTACCAGAGGAAAATTCTTTAGTGCTAACATTGGACTCCATTGGCTGGTACATTTTGGGTTAGGGTTTGGAATTGGATACAAGTCTTTCCATATGCTTTTTGAGTTCGGCAGCAGACCATGGATATACCCTGCCCTGATTTAAGTGACGGGTGGAACCTACTGTCCTACCGGTGACAGGTGGTGCTTCATTGCCCCATTCGTTTCGAATGTAGGTAAGAATAGATGCAATCACTGCATCATCCATCGTCGAATGGGAAGGCATTACCGGCAAAATCTCCGGGGCATCATATTTTTTTCCGTTCACTTCAATTGGGCCTTCCAATCCATGCAGCAAAATCAGCGAAAGGCGAACTTCATCTCCAACCACCCATTCAGAACCTGCTAACGGCGGACCCATTCGAGCCGCACCTTTTCCATTATTTCCATGACAACCTGCACAAGAAACCAAATACTTCTGGCGGCCGTCTGCAAATTGCTTCATGGCTTTTTCATCCAAATTCCCGGTGGAAGTTAATTTCGCAGAAGGCTGATAGCCAGGCCAGGAAAAAAGCCGCTTCAGCATCGCCTTTCTATTTTGATTAATAGGTAAATCAGTCCGTTTGAAAATAGAAGGTTCGCGTTGTAATGCTACCAAACCGGGTTGATCAAGGTCTCCTGCCTGAATAGCCATACCTGAAAGGATAACAGCTTCCTTCCAGCCCATTCCCTTTGAATCCGAAATAGCCAATAGTCCACTAATCTCAGCCGGCTTCCTGTTATTAATAATGGCTGAGGTAAGGATTTCTAGGAAAACTTCCCGATCAGGACTGGTCGTTGTCCAGGTTTTATTAGCAACTATTTTTTGTAAAAATTGATACTCCTGACCCTCCAAACTACTCATAGCTGCATCTCTTATCAACGCTAGATGACCATAGTCGTTGATGATTTGGCTTAAAAAATCAATCTTGACTTCG
>CAMDLI010000149.1 GCA_945901615.1 Spirosoma fluviale | reverse complement strand
CGCAAAGAAGGACCTCGGGATTTTGCTCCCCGTGCAGAGCGTGCGCGCGAAGAGAACATGACTCGTTTGTTTTTGAATCTTGGTAAAAAAGACTTTATCCGTCCCAACGACATCGTAGGTGCCATTGCAGGTGAGTCTGGCCTATCCGGCAAAAGCATCGGAGGCATTGATATCTTTGACAACTTCTCCTTCGTCGATGTACCTCACAAGGATGCAGAGCACGTAGTACGCGTGATGAAAAACAACACCATCAAAGGCAGAACCGTAAATATGGAGATTTCAAAAGCATAAAGCCTAAGGCAAAAAGCTTAATCAGAATAAAAGCACATTTCTTCACGAAATGTGCTTTTTTTGTGTCTTCGTAGATGCCTTCGCTTATGCAGCTTTTCTTTCAAGATTCGATCACCTCTCCTACTACCTTTCTCAGCGAGGAAGAATCCAAGCACCTCGTTCGGGTGCTGCGAAAGAAGCAAGGAGATCAAATCCTGCTCACGGATGGGAAGGGAATGCTGTACACCTGCGTGCTGGATCAAGCAGACCCCAAAAAGGCTAGTTTAACGATACTATCGTCTAAAGAAGCAGAAAAGGATCCCTTTTACATCCACATAGCGATTGCTCCCACCAAAAGCCCCGACCGCATGGAATGGATGGTGGAGAAAATCACAGAAATAGGATTTCATGAACTGACTTTGCTTGATACCATGCATGGAGAGCGAAGCTTTTTGAAAACGGATCGCTTGCAGAAAAAAATAATTTCTGCCTGCAAGCAAAGTATTAAGTGGAGAACGCCCTCCCTAAATGGCACAACCAAGCTCAGCGAACTCCTAAAGTCTACTGACTTTGCCGAATACCAGAAGTTTATTGCTTACGTGGATGAAAATCATACCCACCACCTCTTGGACTTAGCCAAAGCAGGCGGAAAGTACCTCATCCTAATTGGTCCCGAAGGAGATTTTGACCCGAAAGAGATTCAACTGGCATTTGCGCAAGGATTTCAGGCAGTTTCCCTTGGGAAAAGCAGATTGCGAACAGAAACAGCAGGCCTAGCAGCCGTTCAAATGCTACAAGTACTCAATCGATAAAGTAATTCAAGATTACTAACTGCCAGAAAATCAAGACTTTTTACCTTTCTTGAATTCCATTTTAAAAAATTGGGGGCATCACTACCAAAAGTCCTTAACTATTTTCTTATTTTAGAGTATCTTTTTTCATTCTCCATTACAGGAGCCTTGGCTGAAGACTGAACTACTTAACTCATCCCCTAGTGCCTTACAAAGAGCGAGAAATAGAGAAAAAATACTTTTCCATTGGAGAGGTAGCCGACATGTTCAAAGTAGCGGCCTCCCTTATTCGTTATTGGGAAGGAGAATTTGACATCATCCGCCCCAAAAAGGACAAAAAAGGCAACCGCCGCTACACCCAAGACGATATCCAAAAGATTCGCTACGTGTATCACTTGGTTAAAGAAAAGGGATATACCCTTCAAGGCGCCCAAGAAGTCATCGCCGAAGGGAAGAAACAAGGATTTGATAAAGTAGCAGCAGTTCAAAAACTTCAGGAAATCAAGGATTTTTTAATCAACCTGAAGCATGAACTCCATTCCCGATCCAACACCTGAGGAAAAACAATTTTTTATTGCCCTTGCCTTAGCACCCAAAGTTGGGCCTATTCTATTCAAAGCTATTCTAGCCTACGCAGGCTCAGCATTGGATTTCTTTGCCTTGCCTACAAGCAAGGTTGTCAAAATCCCTAGAATAGGACGGAAATTACTCGAAATTCGGCAGCAACAGGCCTCGCTACTTGCTAAAGCAGCAACACTTCTTGCTGACCAAACTTCTGGTGGATACCGACTGCTCACCTCGCTGGATGAAGCATTTCCAAAACGACTACATTCCATTGCAGATGCTCCAGTGCTCCTTTTTACAAAGGGACAAGCCAACTTGAATACCCAAAGAACAATAGGAATCGTGGGAACCCGAAGTGCTACTGCCTATGGGAGGTCCATCACCAAAAAAATCATTGAAGATCTATTACCCTACCAACCAACCATCGTATCGGGACTTGCCTATGGTATTGATATTGAAGCACATCGGGCGGCTTTACAACTAGGATTACCCACCCTTGCAGTGATGGGCTCGCCCATCCACTTGATTTACCCTGCTGCACACAAAGGCACCGCCTCCCAATTGGTAGAAGCACATGGCGCCTTACTCAGTGAGTATGCACCAGGATCTATCTTGCTGCCTGGAAATTTTCCAGCTAGGAATCGAATTATCGCCGCACTTTCCGATGCGCTCTTGGTGGTGGAAGCTGCAGAAAAAGGCGGGGCATTGATCACAGCCGAAATTGCCTTTAGCTACCACAAGGAAGTTTTTGCAGTTCCTGGAAACCTCCAATCTACCTTTTCAGAAGGCTGCAACCAGCTCATCAAAAGAATGAAAGCTGCTATCTACACCGGTCCAAATGACCTCGCAGAGGCTTTGCATTGGTCCAAACCAGGAGAAGAACGAAAACCAAAGGTCCTACAGGATTTCTCAACTCGGGAAGCATTGGAGTTCAAAATACTTAGCTACCTCCAAACTCAAGGAGATACTGGACTCGATCAGCTTGCTTTTGCCAACCAAATTCCATTAGGAATGCTGTCCTCGACCCTACTTTCACTTGAGTTTGAAGGAATCGTAAAGTCCTTACCTGGCAAAAAATACAAGCTCCTCAGCTAGACTTTAGGAATCAGGGAATCCAATTGGGTCACTTTAGAACCTACCAACTCTGGTTAAAATTAGTTGGCTTGTTATTCTTTCATCTTGCGCATAAGCTTTGGGTAGTACCACAGGTAAAACCCACTTAGCGCAAGTAAAATCAATCCAAGGGAGACCAAAGTGGAGTAGGTAAGTTTGGCTCCCTCCTCACCTGTCGTGTAATAATCCACTATACTTCCATCGTGCACCTTTTCGATCCAATCGGAATGCCGCGTACCCACAGATAAGATTTCACCCGAATAGCCATCTACCTGCACTTCTGTAAAATGGGTTTTGAAGGTAATCTTGGCCGTCCCTTTGTCTGGGCGAATATCGATCCGGTCTACCTCAGAATCCCTCCCCATTTTTTTCATTTCCTCCTCCCCGATGCGTACCATCTCTGAAGGTAAAATCCAAGTACCTTGCTCCACCTTACTCGCTAAAGTTGGAGGCAATAGCTCCGCCTTCTTTTTCCAAGCCAGCAATATGGAGGTTACCCCAATCACAAGGAAAAAGACAATCAAGGGAATTCCCATCAAGCGGTGTAGCTTTCGCAGCACCCGGGTACGTTTTGCTTGAATTTTAATCGGTTCGTTGGACATGAAAATCGGAAAGCAAGCCCGCAACAGGAGCTTGTCAAGAACAGGCTTGCAAGATAAAGAAAAATCAACCAGAGCGAAGCATTTGGTAGGGATGGCATGAAAACCCACTGCCTACTTTCTATTCTTCTAAGGAACGGTAACCTAGCAAAAAAGGGCCCGAAGGCCCTTTTTTAGATTGCTTGAGACTCCTTAGAAGAGTTCCTTGGCTACTTTATAGGTAGTTTCGGCCTTGCTCATCGTGTAAAAATGCAAACTTGGCACTTTAGCCTCCATCAATTCCTTGCACTGCTTGATCGCCCATTCGATACCCACTTCCTTCACTTGGGCATTGGTAGTGCACTTGAATAGTGCATCGGTCAAATCGTCTGGGAAATCCAAAAAGAAGGATCGAGGCAAAGCAGTGATCTGACCCAAGGTAGAAATAGGCTTGATTCCTGGAATGATGGGAACATCTATCCCCGCTTCCCGAACCTTAGCCACATAGTCAAAGTACTTTTGGTTGTCAAAAAACATCTGAGTCACGATAAAGCTAGCGCCATTTGCCACTTTTTCTTTCAGATACTTCAAGTCAAACTTGAGGCTTGGCGCTTCAAAATGCTTTTCAGGATAGCCCGCTACGCCCACACAAAAGTCAGTTTGGAAGCTAGGCTCGGTTTCCTCGTGCAGGTACTTACCCTGGTTCATATTGACCATTTGGGCTACGAGTTCGCTGGCAAAGGAATGTCCATTGGGCTCGCCAACAAAACGTTCTGCTTTGGGAGCATCCCCACGAAGGGCCAGCACATTTTCTACCCCAATAAAATCAAGATCAATCAATAGATTTTCCGTTTCCTCCTTAGTGAAGCCTCCACAAAGTACATGCGGTACGGCATCTACCTCAAATCGGTTGATCAAGGCAGCACAAATCCCAACAGTTCCTGGGCGTTTTTTCGTACTTACCTTCTCTAGAAGTCCATTGGCATGCTTCTTATAGATGTACTCCTCACGGTGGTAGGTCACATCCACAAATGG
>CAMDLI010000148.1 GCA_945901615.1 Spirosoma fluviale | reverse complement strand
CAAACTACCATCGCCTATTCTCAAAAAATCAATGCGAATTTGATTGTTGTTGGTACGGAGGGAATGAATCAGTTTAAGAAACAGGTTTTTGGAAGTCGATCTAGTAAGATGGTCATTCAAACCGATAGAGATATTCTTGTGGTACCAAGAAAAGCTTTTTTCAAACGCCCTAAAAAATTAGTATATGCCTCTGACTATGTTGAAGAAGATAAGTCTGCCATAAAAAAAGTGGTCGAGTTTGCGATATTTTTCGATTCGGAGATCGATATAGTTCACGTTTCTTCAAGGTCTCGAGTGATAGATAAAGCACTTCACAAGACCATGATCGAAGAAATAAAACCGGCTATTTCTTATGATTTAGTGAATTATGTTTTGAAGGCCTTTCGTGATGATCCGGCACTTGGACTTGAGAATTACTTGCAACTTGCAAAAGGGGATATCCTTGTGACACTAAGTAAAAAGAAAGACTTTTTTGATCAACTATTTTCCAAAAATCTATCTCGAAAGATGTCTTATTTTATCACCAAACCACTCTGGGTGATTAAAAGTATCTAGCTGCTTTTTTTGGAAAATAACCCCTTGATGTAGGATGAAAATTCCTGCCTTACTTCCGATTTTGTAAAAATCCCCTTGAGTACGTCCAAGAAATGACCGGTGGTCAATTTTGTCGTGTCTGCCTTGGGGATCGATCTTTTTGGGGATGATTTTTCAGCCTCATTTGGCAGTGCTGCCTGAGCTACTTCAACTTCTTTTTTGGGAGGATAGCCACTCAAGCTATCTGCTTTTTGGAAGTAATCTTTCGCTTTTTCTTTTCTCCCCATTTTTTCTTCTACCAAGCCCAAATTGTTGAAGGCTACAGCATCCTCAGGGTCCAGTTCTATTGCTTTCTCATAATCTGCAATCGCCCCTAAAAAATCTCCAATACGATCTTTTAAATAGGCCCTACTGCTGTAGCGATAGGGGTTATTTGGATCTAAATTGGCAGCACGATCGAGTTCTGAAAGTGCCTCCTCATTTCTTCCCAATAAATGCAATACCACCCCGCGGTCGCTTAAGAAATCCGTATTGTAAGGTTCCAATTCAATCAAAATATCGAAATCTGCCAAGGCCTCAGCCCCTTTTCCCAAGCGAGTTAGGGTTCGTCCCCGAAAGAGATGGAAGAGGGGATTCCCCTGTTCGGTACCATTCAATTCTTGGAAGACTTCCAATGCAGCATCAAAATTTCCTTCCTTGTATAGCGCTACTCCTTTTTCAAAATTCATCGTCTTTCAATTGGCTTGCAAAATTAACCTAGAATCATCGATTAAAGTTTATTTGCTAAGAAATTCTCGATGGATTGCTGCCATCTATTATCTTTAGGTGCACGAGTTATTTCTCCTATGGCCCTCCTTCCTGAAGTAGTTTTAAAAGATTTAAAAGCGAATAAAATAGCCCCAATTTACTTTTTGCAGGGCGATGAGCCTTATTTTATTGACTTGATTAGTGACTACATTGAGAAGAATGCCATTCCTGAATTTGAGCGTGGATTCAATCAACTCGTGCTCTATGGAAAGGAGGCTTCAGTAAGTACCATACTTTCCCATGCGCGCAAATTTCCGATGATGGCCGATCGACAGCTGGTTTTGGTGAAGGAGGCGCAGAATATTCCCGACCTCGGAAAAGAAGATGCTCAAAAATTATTGATTAGCTACCTCAGCAATCCCTTGCCAAGCACCATTTTGGTGTTTGCCCACAAGCATAAAAAATTGGATGGTAGGAGCACTTTAAAAAAGGAGATTGAGAAAAAAGCAGTATTTGTTGAAGCTGAAAAAGTTAAAGATTGGAAGCTGAACGAGTGGATTGAAAGCTATTTTAAGGACTTAGGCTATCAAATTGAAACGAAAGCGGGACAGCTGCTAGCTGACTCCATTGGCAACAACCTGGAAGTAATGACCAATGAGGTCGGAAAAATGCTCATCAATTTTCCCGAGCCAACTCGATTCACCGTAGATCACATTTCGAAGTACATCGGCATTCACAAAGAATACAACAACTTTGAATTGACCAAAGCAATTGGGTATCGCGATGTGAATAAGGCCAATCTGATTGTCCATTATTTTATTCAAAACCCTAAAAATCATCCCGTTATTCCAATTTTTTCGTTGCTGTATTCCTATTTTTCTAGAATTGCACTGCTGCATCGAGCAGGCGCTCTTCCTGAGGCGCAACTCGCTGCTGCCATCGGAGTGAACCCTTATGGGGTTAAAGAATATGTTATTGCATCAAAAAATTACAAGTTGGGCAAGGTAATTGATGTATTTGGATACCTAAAAGAGGCAGATCTTCGTTTTAAAGGAGTTGATTCCGGAAGCATGACTGAAGGGGAAATACTCCGAGAGCTGGTCTACAAAATAATGCATTGAATTCGCTAACTGCCATGAAATACTTCTTGGTTCTGCTCGCAGGGCTTGGCCTCAGTTTGGAGTCCTATTCACAATCTTCGCTTTACCAAAGTAGCTCCCAGCAGGGCTTGGATCTAGCTTCAAGCCTGTATGATCAGCAATTGTTTGCTGCAAATCTTTATGATAACAACAGGTTGCTGGCAACTGGGCTTGACCTTTCCCAGCAAAAGCAGGCCGAACTGCAGCGTGCACTGTCGGCACTGCAATTGGAACGGCCAGATGGTCTTGGCCTAATCAAAAGATTTATTGAAGACTATGCTGGTCAACCCGCAGTAGCGACTGCCGCCACTTTCTTAGGGAATTACTATTTTTTTAAGAAGCGATATTCGGGGGCTATCGAAGCTTTTGAGCTGGTGCCAGTGGGATTGGTGAACCCGGATAGTCGTGCCGATGTAGCCTTCAAACTGGGTTACAGCCACTTTCAGCTAAAGAATTACGCTGCTGCCTCAAGCTACTTGGATCAGGTAAAAGAGTTAGCGCTTCCCATAGCAGCAGATGCCTTGTATTACAGCGGCTACATTGCCATGGAGCAGGGGAATAGCCAACAGGCCATTCGAGAGCTGCAACTTGCGGAGAAAAGCGAATTTTATGCAAGCAAGGTTCCTTATTTGTTGACTTCACTCTATTATAAGGAAGGCAAGTATGCTGAAGCCATCGGCTATGCTACTCCCTTACTCGCTTCTGGAAAGTCTTTCGATCAACAAGAATCCATTCATCTATTCTTGGCCGAGTCGCATTATGCGCTAAAGGATTTTAGGAATGCCGCTGATCAATACAATTCATTTAGTTCCTACAAAAAGGGTGAATTGACCAAGGAGGAATATTACAAAGCAGGGATTTCATTTTTTGAAACAACGAACTACCAAAAGGCAAGTGAATTTCTGAAGGTAGCTGCCTTGGGAAATCCTGCTATTGCCCAGGCAGCGAGTTACTATTTGGGACATACCTACGTAAAGCAGGGTAATTTTCCCTATGCCCTTACAAGTTTCCAAGTGGCTTCTGCGAGTTCAATTGATCCAGGAATTCAAGAAGAAGCCTTATTTAACTTGGCAAAGATCAATTTGCAGCGCGGAAATTTTCAAATGGCAGTCAATACCTTGGATGACTACCTGAATGCATATCCCCAAGGAAAAAGATTTGCAGAAGTAGAAACCTTGCTTTCTGATGCCTTACTCAATTCTTCCGACTACCTCCGCGTCTTGGAGCAACTCGATAAGCTTAAAAGTAAATCCCCACGCATTCAGCAAGCCTATCAAAAAGTGGCCTACTACCAGGCACTTATTTATTACCGAGATCAAAAATTTGAGCAAGCACTTAGCTATTTGACTAAATCTCAAAATTATCCATCTGATCGCATCCTTTTGGCTGAGACGCATTTCTGGAAGGGAGAGATTTACAGTGCACAGGATGATTTGGCCAAAGCGATAAGTTCCTATCAGCTTGCCATCAATCAAACCTCGGCTTCGGACCCTTATTTTTTGAAGGCGACTTACGGATTGGGCTATGCGTATTTTAATTCCCAAGCCTATGGATCTGCGGAACAGCAATTTCAGGCATACCGCTCAAGTCAACAAAACAAAAATGAAGCAGCGAATCAAGATGCCTTGTTGAGGCTAGGAGATTGCTATTTCGTTCAAAAGAAATTTGCACAAGCGGAGGCCACCTTTACGGAGGGGATTGCGGATAAAATTGCAGGGCAGGATTATGCACACCTTCAATTGGCTGTGGTGACCAACTACCAGGGAAAGAACCAAGCGGCAATTGAGCAACTTAATTTATTGCTAGCAAATTTTCCAACGAGTGTCTACTTGGAAGATGCGTTTTTCCAGAAGGGACAGATTTACCTTGAAGAGCTTCGCTATGAGGAGGCGATCACTGCATTTAGTGAATTGATTCATGAAAAACCAAGTTCGC
>CAMDLI010000147.1 GCA_945901615.1 Spirosoma fluviale | reverse complement strand
GCAATACTTTTCCCATTAGTCGAATTGATCAAAAAATGACCCGGATGCAGGTTTGTTTTCCTCTTTCTTTTGATCCTCTGGCAAGGTGGATGACTCTTCTTGATCGATTTCCTCGGATTGAATTTCTGGCATGACCGCTAGCTCCTCTTTAAATGCTTCCTCTTGGTCGGCTTCAACCTGCAATTCTGCGGAATCAGCAGGAGTAGCAGCAACGAGTTCCTCTTCAGATATGGAATTCTCTTCTGAAGTCAAATCCTCCTCATCGAATTCCTGAGATGCAATGGGCTCCACATTTTCTTCACTAATGTGGTGCTGAGCTACATTCTGGGCCTGTTCTGCCTCTGGCAAGGGATTAACATCCCTATCACTATCCTGAGAAGCAAATGAAGCCACATTTGCAGCTGAAAAATAATTGGTTCGAGATTGCTCCTCAGCCTTATACTGGTAAGCTTTGGCATCAATTCGTGAGAAGTGCGTTTCCGATAGATCAATTTGATTCAAGGCATCTTGCGACAATCTGCGTAAGCTTTTGACCAAAGCCTCACGCTGTTCCGCTAAACCTTCATAGCTTTTGATGAGTCCCTTTACATTCTCGATCAAATCCCGCATGGTTTCTTTTGCATTTTCTTCCGCAGCTTGCATAACCAACCTAGATTGCTCCTGGGAATAGGTTGCCAATTGCTCCGCATAGCGCTGTGCCTCCTGGGTGGTTTGTTCAGCGAGTTGATTTGCCTCTGCAATTATTTGATCTGCAGCCTCTGAAGCTTCATTCATAATGGCAGCCCCAGTATCTTCAGCAGTTTTAAGGGTTCGGAATAAAGAGTCCTCCACATCTTTGAGGCGCTTTGCTTCCCCCTCAACTTGTTGCAATCGGCTTCGCAGCTCCAAGTTCTCCTGGTTGACCTGTTCCATTGCCACACTCATCTCTTCTAGGAAATCTGCGACTTGTTTTTTTTCAAAGCCTCTGAATGAGGTTTGAAATACTTTTTGCCGAATGGCTGTAGGGGAAATTTTCATAGATTTTGTGCTTCAATTTGCCAAATTGCTATCGATCGGTCGTCTGAAACCGACACAATAACACCAGAATAAGTACTCCAAAAGACTTTATTTATGGAAGTTCCATGACCTGCATTCCTAGCTTTATCGATGACTTTAAGCAGGTTGCGACTTGTACTATCCCAAATTTTTAATGACTTATCCATCGAACAAGTCACTAGGTATTTGCCGTCTTCACGGAAAGATAAATAATTAATAGCATACAAATGCGCCACTACATTTTCCTCGAGCAAATAGCGATCTGTATTCCAAAATTTTAAACAGGCATCTCTTCCACCTGAGACGAGTATTTTGGCATCAGGACTGTATTCCAATGCAAAAACTGAGTTGCTATGTCCCTCTAAACGGGCAATGGGGACTGCATCAGCAGCGAGATCTAGCACCTGAATGCTGTGGTCACTAAAGCCTAGGGCCAAGTGCTTTTTTTCTGAAGCAATGGCAAGTACTCGAATGGATTTGGAAGAAAGCTTAACCTGTCTTTTTACTGCCCTTAGCTGCATATCAACCACAATAAGGACCCCGTCCCCAGTTGCAACAAATAGTTCATCACCAAAAACCTTTAAATCAAAAATAGCAGCTGCGCTCAATTTCAAACTCCAGCTCTCCACCTTTTCTTCCAAATCTATCACGTGGATGCCCTCGTAGTTGTGACCTACAATCAAAAAATTCCGCTTTGGATCTACTTCTAGGGCATAAACCGAGTGCGGAAGTCGGGCTAGCAAGACCCCATCTTTTGGATGATCTAAATCCCACTCTACCACCATTCCATCTCCAGCGCCGGTATAAAAGTAACGAGGATCAGCCCCTTCTTTCAATGCATAAATACAGTCATTGTGTCCAGTAAGGGTATGTAATTTGTTTACTAGGATTTTTGACATATCTTCGAGCATGACTCTTGGCTGCGCCTTTAAGCGCCTATGCAAACAAAAATAGGAAAAATTGACTCTTCCTCAGCCTTGGCAGTGAAGATAATCGAATCGCTGTCGGAAAAGGATTTAGAATTTTTAAGTTTTCGAGAAAAACTTTCCTTTGCAAATATTTCTCACCCAGAAAGAAAAAAGGAATGGGGCACAGCTAGACTTGCCATTCAGGAAGCCTTGGAACTACTCCAAATCCCTTACCCTGGATTTTTTAAGGACGAGCATGGGAAATCACAACCCATGAATGGGCAAGGCTTTGTCTCCTTGACGCATACCCGTGGCTATGCTGCAGCTATTTATCACCGCGAGCTCCCAGTGGGCATTGACCTTGAACTGATCCGTGAAAAAATCCTTCGCATCGGTACTCGATTTTTGGCCGAAAGCGAGTTAAACTTCCTTCACAGCCTACCAGCACACTATACCATGGCCTGGTCTGCTAAGGAATCCATTTTTAAATGCCATGGCAAAAAAGGAGTGTCCCTACGTGAAAACATCTTTCTGGAACCCTTTGCTCCAGACGCAACCTTGATCAAGGGAAAAATACATGGTACTAATTTTAAAGATCACCACTACAAAGTGCAGGTAGAGCAAAACGAAAATCATGTCTTAACGTATACCATTTGGTAATCGTGATTTTTCTATACCACACATGAAATTATTTTTTGTTAGCTTACTCTTATTTCTCGGAATCAGTTCCGCTTCCTACAGCCAGAATTTTACCCAGCTTGAAGCCATCGATGCAGTCAGCGGGAGCAAAAAAAACTTACCCAGCTTAGCCAAGGAAAAAGGACTTGTCCTCATTTTTTACGATCCTTCTTGCCCATTTGCCAAACTGTATGAAGCCCGAATAATCGGCCTTGTAGTCAAATTTCAAGCACAGGGAATTGGCTTTGCACTTGTCCATCCACAAACGCAGCCTAGCGAATCTGAACAAATTCGCCTGCGGACCTATATCGAAGAAAGCGGACTTAAAATGCCATACCTGATTGATGGAGAGCAAGCCTGGACCAAACTTTTTCAACTAAGTAAAATCCCTGAAGTAATTCTGCTTGTGCCAGGCCAAACTGGCCTTGAGGTAGTGTACAAGGGTGCAATCGACACTAACCCACAAGTAGAAAGCGCTGTAACGGAAAAATACTTAGAAGTGGCGCTAGCTCAAGTAATCAGAGGAGAAAAGCCTACCAACGCTCAGGCAAGAGCTGTGGGCTGCAATATCCGCATCTTCTAATTCCCGAAAATCTCCAACAACTCTTGCACTTCTTCTACTTTATCAGTTTCTCCCAATTTTTCGAATGCGGTAGAAAGGTTTTTCAGGAACCGCATTACAATCGCCACATTGCTGCAAGGTTCAAAAAAAGCAGGCTGCGGGTCAATTTTTAGTTGTTCCAAGAAATTTTTTATATCCTCTTTTGAAAAAATAACTCCTTTATTGAAGGCATTGATGTAGAAGCCCGAATCCTCTTGCTTGTAGATCAAGACAAATAGGTTCGGTAGATTGACTCCATAAATAGGTAGACCCAATTTCTTAGCAATCAACAGGTAGATGCTGCACAAGCTGATGGGATTTCCTTTTTTTGATTCCAACACCATGGAGAGCATGCTATTGCTCGGGGAATGGAAATTTTTGGTGTTTCCAGAAAATTGGAGCTGCTTGAATAAGACATGATTCAGGATTTTTACTTGGTCCAAGGCCTGCAAATCCGAAGCAAAAAAAGTCCAGACCTCCACATAGAGTTGGTGTATGGAAGCCTGCAAGGTTTCCAATTCCAAATCTGGATATTGGTAGGTATTTAAGATCCATAGTCCTTCCAAAAGGTCCTGATTTTCGGAATCTTTCCAATCTTGCAATCGCTGTTTAACCAAGCCAAACTGCAGGTCATGGACGAGCTCCTCCAATTCCTTCTGTAGGACAGGATTGAAACTCTCCTCCCATTTTTGTTCGAGGACAGGAATCACCGCTGCTCCCAGACCAACTAATTTTTGGCGCACGTGCTGCTTTACTTCCCAGTCTGAGTCGTCTAGGAGGGAAATCAATGCATCAAGTTGAGCTGGAGAAAGCATGGAGTGGAATTCTAGGAGAGTAGCTTAATCGAGCGGGGATTACCGCCAGAATCTTAGGTTCAATTTATAAAAAAAAACCTTCCTGAATCCAAGAAGGTTTTCATTTCGATTTAAGAAAAATCAGTTGATTTCAATTTCACTTTTATAGTCCTTAATGGAGCGGTAAATGGCAGATGCCATGTATTCCTGACCTTCTTTGGTCATCAAAAACCGTTCTTCCTCCGTATTGGACAGGAATCCTAGTTCCACCAACACACTTGGCATAGAAGGTGTCCATAGCACATAGAATGGTCCCTGCTTTACTCCTCGGCTTTTACGGCCCACCTTGTCTCTAAACTGCGTTTCAAT
>CAMDLI010000146.1 GCA_945901615.1 Spirosoma fluviale | reverse complement strand
CCTTGGTACTGTGCCCAGGTGCGGGGAAGCGGGCCAAACTTCCGCTTGTCACGAGCCTGGAATCGTGGATCCTCAAATTTTCCATTGGCTGGATTTGCCCAACCTGGTCCAACGGGATTCTCAAAATGAAGATTGCCTACTGTTCTGGGAGAAATATTGTGTTTCCCGTTAAAAAGAATCGCATCCCAATCAATAAATCCTTCCCCGGTCCAGGCTCCTGCCACCCGCATCAGGTCATGGTCAAACATCATCCATGCTTTGCCCGCTGCCACGCCACCGACACCCTGATCCACCCTCACCGCAATTCCTTTGTAGGCAAAGTTGGCATCGACTAAATTCTCGTCAGCAAGTGGAGAGGGACCTTTGGATTGCTCCCGTTCCGGGGCATCTTTGCCGACCAGCTCGTAGGTGTTGATCAGAAAGTTGCCATAATCCATTTCTGCCCAGGGCTTAAACTCTTTCGGTGCGGGCCCTTTGTTGCTGCCGGAAGGCAATCCTGCCAGATAAGTAGAATCGATTTCAAAAAACTGTCCCGGATTTTTTTCTTTGAGGTAGGTTTCTCTCAAGTAATTGATGATGTCATATTTCTCCACAGGGGTGAGGTGAACTTGTGGAGGCATGGAGCCGTAGCCTCTGGTAAGCACTTGATAGATCGAATAGGGGTCTTTCCCAAGGTTGAAGGTATCTTCCCAGAATTTGAAGGCAGTGGGTATGGATCCAAGTTGATCCGGATTTCCATGGCAATTGAAGCAGACATTGTTGTAAATATGTTCGCCCGTACGGATGGATTCATCGAATCGGTCATCTAGAGCAGTCAGTAGCCCCTTGTGATCAAGGTCTTTTTCGTAGTCTGGCAATTCTGATTCTTGAAGAATAAAGGAGCCCGAACTAGCCAATTCGGAATCAGTTGAACTGGGTTTGCAGCTAAAATTCAGAAGTGCTGCAAGCAGGAAATAAATTCCTAGTCGAATCCTATACGTTTCCATGGGATGGGTTTTTTGGGTGGTGGGGGTGCTGGTAAGGTGAAATCAACTTTTTGCTAATAATCCATATTCCACCTTACCATGTCCATCTGGGGTGGTGTAAAATGGTCTTTTTTCAATTTCATAATTTTTATCCGAAGGAATCCCTAAAGCATGGTACACCGTTTGGTGGATGCTCGCGATTTTGATCGGGTTTTCGATGGTTTTGCATGGGCGTTCATCGGCTGTTTTTCCAAAAACATGGCCACGCTTGATGCCTCCGCCAAACATCAGGATGGAGCAACCGTCAGTGAAATGGCGGTGCATGCCATAATTTTTGAGGTCATTAATGATATCGGGAACCTCTACCTGATCTTCAACTTTTAGATCTGGCCTTCCTTCCATCAGCATATCCCTGCTGAATTCACTCGCCACAATCACGAGGGTCCGCTCAAGTTTCCCGCTTTGATCCAGGTCTTTGATCAATTGTGCGATGGGACTATCGATTAGTTTTTTCATGTCTTTCAGTCGGGTATGCCCGTTATCATGGGTATCCCAGCCAAAGAAGGGTTCATATTCACTCGTCACGGTAATGTATCGCGCTCCTTGATCAATCAAGCGTTTGGCGAGTAGACAGCCAAGTCCAAATCGGCCAGTATTGTATTTGGCATAGCTTTCTTTGGGTTCCTGACTTAGATCAAATGCCTTTGCCTCTGGAGAATTAAGTAAGATGTACGCCTGCTCCATGGATTGCTTGAGCGATTCTTTTTGGTATTCAGAACCAAACTCACCCACGGGACCAGCAGCAATCAGGTCATTGTAGAGCTTATTTCTACTTTCAAATCGATTGTAGTCCATTCCAACAGGAGGTCTTACGGCCTCCAATCCCGCCGAAGGATCAGGAATCAAAAATGGACCATAGTTAGAACCTAAAAAGCCAGCAGAGTGAAATGCTTTCAGCTCTTCTGCTTCGCCAACAGTAAACCGCTGCCCAATGTTGATGAAGGGTGGAATCACAGAATTCAGCGGGCCTTTTTCCTTTGCAATCCAACTTCCTAGATGGGGCACCACCACCGATTGTGGAGGTTCGTAGCAGGTATGGAAATGGTATTGGTGTCGGGTATGCAAAATATGTCCCAGATCTGCTGCCTGATAGGAGCGGATTAGCGTGCCTTTATCTAGGACCGAAGCAATATTTTCGAGTCCTTCAGAAAACTGAATTCCATCCAGTTTGGTCGGGATCGCAGGAAAGGTACTGAGCACTTCCTTCGCTTCCATTCCTTTGCGGAATGCAGTGTATTTTTTGGGGTCAAAAGTCTCCGTATGTGCCATCCCACCTGCCATAAACAATAAGATAACGGAATCAGCGGTAGCGGGAATTTTAGTTTCACAGGAGGAAAGCAAACCTGCCAGAGGAGCACCCATACCCAAAGTAGCCAGGGTCGCTGCGCTGGTTTTTTTCAGGAATTCGCGTCGGTTTTGTAGGGTTTTCATGACTCTTGAAATTTATATTTTGCGATGCAGGACAGCCTAGGAGCTCCTGTTTTCAATAGATGAGTTGGAATTCGGGCAACATAATTACAGCCCACAATAAGTCTTGAACTGCCGCTGCATTCGGTTTGACGCCGAGCACTTTCTTCGCCACTTCTAGTTCCCTGGGGTTCGGTTTTCGAAGTAATGCTTTGGCATACAATTGTTCCGCCAGGACTTTCGGATCACCAAATGCACTTGCCCATTTTTCCCCTCCTTTGACGAGCGAATTATTCAATTTTTCTCCATTGCTGAGCTCCAAGGCTTGAAGCAAGTTGGCCTGAGAGTCCCTACTGACGGAGACTATTTCCCGATTTGGGCGGCCCAGGGATTTTAGGAATTCATTGTTGGCCACCAAGGAGGCTCGCGCAAACCCCAAATTAGATTTTGCCTCAGGAATCAATTGGTAAGGGCGAAATTTCACTTCCACAGAATCAAATAGGGGTGCGGAAATTTCAGAAACCGCATCGGAAAATTGTTCGGCGGTGATTCTTCTTCTGACCATTCCCTGAAACTTGAAATCTTCAGCCATTAGCTTGTCTGCTGATGAAACGGTCACCGAGGGGTTTTGATAGATTTTGGAGCTGGTAATTTGAAAAATCAGGCGCTTAATGTCGTAGCCATTTTCCACAAAATCTACGGCCAGCCAATCAATCAAATCTTGGCTCCAAGGAAGATTGTCCATCTCGTCCACAGGTTCCACAATTCCCCTTCCCATCAGTTGCTTCCATACTTTATTGACTAGAGTCCGGTATATCCTTCCATTGGCAGGCTGAACAAGTTGATCGGCAAGCTGCCGTAATTTTTCTACCTTGGTGGCGAGTGAATCGATATCGCCGAGTTCTTCCCAGAGGATCTTGGTTTTGGCCATTTTGCCTGTAGGGATTTCACAACGATTTACCTCCAGGGTAGAATCGGTAAAAATATTTGCGAAAGCATAGGCCTGCTCGAGCTTCCAGTCATTGATAAAGCTATCATGGCAGGAAGCACACTTGAGATTTAGGCCTAGGATAACTTGCCCCACATTTTGAGCAGCCTGCAATTCCGTTCGCTGGGAAGCATTGATTGTTCCGCGCCAACGTATGCCTTCAATAAAACCTTTTGATTTTTCGGAAGGATTCAGCAGTTCTTTGACAAACTGATTGTAGGGCTTGTTGTCTCGAATAGCCGAATAAAGCCAATCGGAGATGGCAAATCGTCCTCCAGTGATGTATCCCGTACCGGTGTAATCATTCCGTAGGTTGTCGTTCCAAAAAGTCATCCAATGCTGGGTATAATCATCGGTTCTATCCAGAAGTTTCTGGATTTCTATTTCCCGTTTCTGAGGGTTGCGATCAGCTTGGAAGGATGCCAGTTCCTTCGGGGTAGGCAAGAGCCCAATGATGTCTAAATAAATCCTTCGGAGAAAGGTGCGGTCATCGACAGGACTGCCGAAGCTGAGTTGATTTTCTTGAAAGTATTTATTTACCAGCCGGTCAATGGGATGTTCAAGCCCTGGTTGAATTGGGGGAAGTACGGGCTTTCTCGGAGCCAGGGCAGCTACGCGATAGACGGATTGTTGAGCTACTCCTTCCGGCCAAGGCGCTCCTTTTTCGATCCAAAGTGTTAGCAGTTGAATTTCTTCGTCTTTGAGTAATTTGCCCTTGGCAGGCATGACCTCTTTGTGGTTTTTGGAAAGGGAAATTCTCCGGATCAGCTCACTTTCTCTAGGGTTTCCAGGTACTATAATCTGTCCATTTTCTCCCCCAGCAAAGACAAATTCTTTTTCATCCAATCGCAATTCACCTTCAATTTTTGCTCCTGAGTGGCATTTGTAACAATTATGGGCCAGTACCGACCGCACGTTCGTGACAAGCTGAATTTCTTTTTCTACAGAAAGATCGGAGGCGAATGAAGCAAGGTCTATGGTTAA
>CAMDLI010000145.1 GCA_945901615.1 Spirosoma fluviale | reverse complement strand
GGAGCTGGTATTGTGTCGAAACTTTCGGAAAAGAAAATCAGACTCACCATGGGTATCGCCTTGGTGATCACCGCTGGATTTATGCTGGCCCGGATGATGAACTGGATCGAAGGAGGTGGCGATGCAATCGGCTTGACGGGTTACAAACTAGTCTTTGCCGTGGTGGTCAATTTCTTTTTGGGCGCCATCATGACGGCAGGTGTAGGCTTGTACGCCCCTTGCATGGCCTTGATTTTTGCCTTGGGAATGTCACCAACGGTTGCTTTTCCCATCATGATGGGCTCCTGTGCGTTTCTGATGCCTCCGGCTTCGGTGAAGTTTATAAAGACAGGTTCCTACAACAGAAAGGCCGCTCTAGCCATGGCGATTCCTGGTTCCATTGCAGTGCTGATCGCAGCCTTTATCGTAAAGACCCTACCCTTGCAAACCCTGCAGTGGGTCGTGCTTGGTGTCATTTTGTATACCTCAGCCACGATGCTGGTGGCAGCATTAAGAAAAAGGGAAGCCTAGTTCTTGATGTAGGGAGAGATCCCATCCACCACCTTAAATTTTTGATTCATGCTTCCATCCTTGGATGTTAGCCATAGGGTGTAGGTGCCGGAATCAATAAATTTATCGTAGTGCACAAAATACGGAGAATCACTCTCCTGCTTGGTTAGGATCAAATCCCAGCGGAATTGGTTGAACCCTGCCGAACCGTCAAGTACCGTCCTCCATACTTCCTTAGATGCGCTATCGCGAACCGAAAGAGTTACCTCCTTGGCCTCCTTCAACCAGAAGGTAAAGGATACTTTTTCAAGTGTGCGGTAATCCACATTCCCATGCGAAGAATTGAACCAGGGTCTGCTTACCTGCTCAATTTCGGCCAAGTAATCTTTGTCGTTTGGTAATTTTTGGGTGAGATGCTTCTGGAGAAGCTTCAGACTGGTTTTGTAGATCCCCCTTCCATGGGTAGCCACGATCAGATCCTGAGTTCCTTCGTGAATCTCTAGATCGGCTACAGCTGCAGCTGGCATATTTACCCCCAGGTAGTCCCAACTTGCTCCTCGATCGAGGGAAACAAATACCCCCCGCATCGTACCCGCATACAGCAAGTTTTCATTCGTAGGATCTTCCTTGATCACATTCACCGGCTCATCGGGAAGGCCAGCAGCAATACTTTTCCAATTTTTCCCATAATCCTCCGAAACATAGACATAGCCATGCAAGTCATCGTAATTGATGCCCGTCATGGCCATGTACACCCGTTCGATCTTGTGATTGGAGGGTGAAATGCTTCGGATGTAGTTCGAGGCGATGCCGGTGGAATGCTCTTCCCAGGTGGCACCATCATTTTTTGAAACCCAAAAAGCCCCATGATCGGTCCCCACATACAGCAGCCCCTTGGCCATTGGAGATTCCACAACCGTTCCTGCAGCAACTGATTTCTTTTCGGTCACCGAAGAAAGGGCCAGATTGGGACTGATCGCCTGCCAAGTGTCCCCCCGGTCCGTGCTTTTCATCAAGTAATTTCCCCCCTGATACAGGGTTTTGTGATCGTATTTTGACAAAAAGTAGGGGGTCATGTAATTGAATACCAACGTATCCTTGATCTCCTTGGGAAGCATGGGTTTAATGGAGACCGCCACATCGGTGGACTTGTCCAATCGCATTGCATCGCCATGCTGTCGGCTATAATAGATGATGTTCTTATCCACAGGGTCAATCGCTGTGACGCAACCATCGCCGCCATCCCAGGCATCAATCCACACATACTTCCAGAGATCTGGAAAGCGGGTATTTAGCTCTTTGGGCGGGCCTGATACGGTAGCATCATCCTGAGTACCCCCATAAATTGTGTAGTCGGCCTGGTCAATGCTGATGTCGTAAAACTCTCCCGTTGGCATCGCATTGTAATGCATCCAGGTCAACCCCTTATCGTAGCTCACGTAAAAGCCACCGTCATTCCCCAGCGCCAGGTGATTGGGATTGTTGGGGTTAATCCACAATTCCGTTTGATCCAGATGGAGTCCTTGCGCCAAGCTTGGGTTGATGCGGGTCACTTCACCACCGATAAACTTAAACGTCTTGCCTCCATCTAGGCTATGCGCAAGGCGGATGCCCAAACCGAATACTTCTTCGTCGTTTTTGGGATTCACATACACATCCGTGAAGTACCAGCCGATGGTGGTAAATAAGGGGAAGGAACCGGAATGCGTTTTGGTCCAACTTAGGCCTCCATCCACAGTTTTATAAAGTTCAGCAGACTGGCCTTGTGGGTAATTTAGATTGTCTACCAAGGCATAGGCCTTTTTCGGATTCGTAGCGGAAACCGTCAAACCTATCCTACCTACTTTGGGTCCCGCAGGCAAGCCTTGCGTACTTTTAATCCAGGTGCTACCCCCATCCACACTTCTGTAGATGCCACTATTTTGGCCAGAGATGCCCGGGTTCATTTCCCAAAGGGATGCATACATGATTTGAGGATTGGTGGGTGAAATGACGATTTCATTGGCCCCGGTATTTTCATCTATGTGGAGTACCTGTTCCCAGGTTTTTCCACCATTCGTCGTGCGGTACAAACCCCGGTTTGTATTCTTTGACCAGAGGTGGCCGAGGACGCAAGCAAATGCGATATCCGGATTGGTCGGGTGAATTTCAACTTCTGCAATGGACCAGGAATCTTCCAAGCCGATGGCCTTCCAGGTTGCTCCTGCATCGTCCGAGCGGAACATCCCTGTACCGGGAAGCGTGAAGTTTCGTGGCTTTTTTAGGTTTTCACCTGTTCCCAGGTAAATGATATTCGAGTTGGAGGGGGCCAATTCCACATCACCTATTCCTATGGAAGACTGTTCTTCAAAGATGGATTTCCAGGTAAGGCCATTGTTGGTGGTCTTCCACAATCCCCCCGAACCAAAGCCAACGTACATGGTGCTTGGATTTTGGGCATCCACCTGCACCACATCGGCTCGTGCGGAGTTAGCTGTGGGGCCGAGAGCGATCCAATCCAACTTGTAGGGTGTCTCAGCCTTCATCTTTCGATACGTTTGAAAGGAGGCCTCCAGTGGTGAAGCCGGCTGCTGGGAGAAAGCCGGAAGGGAGAAAAGTAGCAGTAGGAAAAGCTTAATTCCTTGGCGTAAATAGTTCAGGTATGAATTCATGCTTGGGTGTAGAATTTAGAATTGACAAGGATTGGATAAGAATCCCTGCGTGTTTGTCTTAACCAAAAACACATCCCCACTTTCGGGATATTCTTGCAGTTGGGCCTCGGTGAGATTTTCTCTTGCCGTCGTGATGAGCAAATGATCTAGATTTTCGCCTCCAAAAACGCAAGATGTCACATGAGGAGCAGGCAAGGCAATTTTTTTTAAAAGCTTCCCATTTTCCGGATCCCAGCAATACACTCCAAACCCTCCGTAGTGCGCAACCCAGAGTTTTCCCTCTTGATCCAGACACATGCCGTCAGGTGTGCCCAATTCTTTTGGCACGCGGATGACCGTTCGATCAAAATTGATCTCGCCTGTTTCCAAATCAAACTTATATGCTCTTATCTCCTGGGTGGGGCTATCGATGTAGTAGAAAGTTTCATTGTCGGAAGTCCAAGCCATTCCGTTGGAAATGGTAATCTTACCCAACATTTTTTCCGGACTTAGGTCTGAGGTAATCTTGTAAAGAGCGCCTGATTCGGGTGTAATTTTGGTGCTCATGGTTCCAATCCATAGCCTACCGTCGGCATCGCAAGCGCCATCGTTAAATCTATTGAGCAGTTGATCCTCTTCGACCTCAACCAGCCAGGTCAATTTTTCAGTTTCAAGATCGTAACGCGCAATTTTTCGGTCTAGGGCTAGGATTAAATAGTCCCCCTGACCTTCTACTACCAAAGAAAGGCGCTGATTGAATTTCCGTTTGGTGGTTTTTTTGAGCACAAGGTGAAATTCATATAGTTCTCCTTTTTCAATATCTACCCAGAAAAAGCTTTTCCGCTTCGCATGCCAAAAGGGGGATTCGCCGAGTATGCATTGGGATTGATGCAGATTGATGACTTCCATAGGTACTTAACAATTTATAGGATTATCCACAATCATACCAGCAGTTCAAAATGACTGTTAATCCCTGCGGATAATGATGGTAATTTATTTCTCAGGCCAATAATAGGCTATTTTTTTCTTAAGGAAAGCCACGCTTCGCTCCAATTGATCCATACCGTCGACTCCATCCTCAATGCTGATCCAGCTGTCAAAGCCAACTCGTTTCAATTCTGTGAAAATGGCATCGTAGTCATTCATCCCTTGCCCGATTTCACCATGGCTTAATCTTTTGGCATATCCCAAAGCGCCTCCTTCTTCATTTCGCAGGTCTTCAATGGTTCCGTATTTCAAATATCGGTCGCTGGCATGCATGGTCACCACGCGCTCAGAAACTTTGTAAAGTAGTTCCTGCGGATCTTCCCCAGCCAGAAAAGTATTGCTTGGATCGTAATTTACTCCAAAATTCGGATGATGGATTTTGTTGACTAGCAAACTGAACACCTCCATTTTTTGGGCAAATTCCGGATACTCCCAAAAATCATCCTTGTAGTGATTTTCC
>CAMDLI010000144.1 GCA_945901615.1 Spirosoma fluviale | reverse complement strand
ATGTTGATGATGTCCGCTTTGATTTTAGCAAGCATCTTTCCTTCCTCGTCGAAGTCGTCGTGCTGAGTAGATACTACGATCGCATCGATGCGCTGAGGCACATTATCGTCAGAGTATTCGATAGTCACCTGAGACTTGGAGTCAGGACGCAGGTAAGGCATGTCCTTGTTCTCTCTACGCAATTCTGCTAGTTCCAATAGGATGCGGTGAGAAAGGTCGAGTGCCAAAGGCATGTAGTTGTCTGTCTCGTTGGTAGCATAGCCAAACATCATGCCTTGATCGCCTGCACCCTGCTCTTCTGGGTTCTTGCGTTCTACACCCTGGTTGATGTCAGCAGACTGCTCGTGGATGGCAGACAGTACTCCGCAAGAGTTGCCTTCAAACATGTATTCGCTCTTGGTGTAGCCGATCTTATTGATCACCTCGCGAGCGATTTTTTGTACGTCTAGGTACACTTCAGATTTTACCTCGCCAGCGAGGAACACTTGTCCGGTAGTAACCAGCGTTTCACAGGCTACTTTAGAGCTGGGATCAAAAGCCAAAAAGTTGTCAATGAGAGCATCAGAAATCTGGTCCGCAATTTTATCTGGGTGGCCCTCAGATACAGATTCTGAGGTAAATAGGTAAGGCATACCGTTTTTTATTTTTCGTGAATGGTGGCACAAAATTACAGGAAGTGCCCGAAATAAAAAACTGCAGAAAGGGGCTCGTTCAAAATGGCAACTAAGAAGTAGGCTGGGATTTTTAGCATTAAAAAGTATAGATCAAAAATCTTTTATTGAAAAGAATGGACAATGCAAAACCTCTTTGCGTCTCTGCGCCTTTGCGAGACTATTTTTTTTAGGCTCTCAAAGAAAGAAAGCCTACCTACTGTAGGCAGGCTTCGAGCGAGTACTCTCTTTTTTTTCTCGCAAAGAAGAGAAGGCGCAAAGAGAAACCATACAAACTTTGCGGCCTGCCTACCGCAGGCAGGCCTTTGCGAGACTATTTTTTTATTCTCGCAAAGACGCTAAGCCTGTCCGCCGCCGCGGGTAGGTAGGCCTGCGGTAGGCAGACGCAAAGAAAAAAGGGTTGGACCAAATCTCAAATGCCGTCTTTTAGAAGAAAAAATGCTATCAAAAGGATCCCCCCAATTATGGCTCCAGCTTTATTTTTGAGATACACCTGAATCAAATTATTCTTTTTGTAGAGATAAATGATGTAGCCCTGCACAAGCAGTCCAAAGCCGAAAATAAGGAGCGCAATGGGGATGGATTTGAAAAAGAATCCTACAGCAATTATCCCAAGTGCCAAGGAGAAGGAGAAGTATTCCCACTTTTTGATCGTTTCCATATTTATTAATTTTCGTATTTCTTACAAATTTTAAATGACTTTGAAGCATCATCAATGCATACGAGTTCGCCCAAATAAATAATACCACCACATGCTAATGCGCCCAGTAAAGTAGGAGTAAAGATGGCACAACCTGCCGCAGCAACCAAGGCTGTATCTCCACAAGTTTCTATTGCAGAATTCAACCCTTCTTCACATTCCCCTTGAGTTCTGAAGTTCGAGGAGAAATTACCCCCTAGTGACTTCTTTTCCGGTTCAACACCATTATTGATTAAACTCTGTATATCACTTTGTGTAAAATTTGACACATCCGGATACATTTCTCTTATCTCCTGACCGACTGCAGCCAACTCATACATTGTTTTGAACACATAATCCGGATTTTTATAATTTTCTGAGATGAAGATTTTTAAATCTTCGATTGATGCAAATTCTTTTTTGAGCGCAGAATCATTGATTGGCTCGTCTCCAATATACAGCGCCTTTATCTCTATTGTTTTGTTCAGAGCAAGGCTAAATTTTTTGGACAACGGATCGCTCAGAACCTTTGTCAAGGTAGATCCCTGGACCGGTTCAGGTGACTCATTGTAATCGCAAGACATGGAGAAAAAAATCAACACCGATAAAACTAAATAGTTACGTTTCATTTTTTGAAAAATTTAAGTTTAAAAATTCATTTAAAGCTCGCTTTGAACCTGAACTAAACCTATCTGTTTCTCAGCTAATTATCAAAATAAAATGTATAAATAAAAAGTTTTAAATCATAACTAGCTATATATCAATTTGATTATTTATATTTTTTATTAAAATATAACATTTTTAAATTGATTTTTCATTTTTATCAAAATAGTACCAAATAGCACCCATCAATTCGACTATTAAAAGAACAAACAAAAAATCCCCTACAATTTGTAGGGGATGGAGTGCAATTTTGGACTGGCAAGAAAGACCTTCGGGGTTTTAGAAACCCCAAAGGTCATTAAATCATCTCCACACTGCGCTTCACAAAGGCAGTTAGATCCTTGCCTGTCAGCAAGCCCTGGGAAAGTAAAGCCAAATCAAAGGCTTGCTTGGCAAGCTTCACCTGACTCTCTTCATTTCCTGCCTTGAGGATCTTGTCAACCAAAGGGTGATTGCCATTGATGGCCACCTTGTAGCTATCAGGCAGGCTACCGTAGAAACTCATCGGTCCACCTCCCGTTTGTGCCATTTCCTTCATGCGGCGCATCCACTCTTCCATCGTGATGGTTACCGGCATTTCCTCGGGACTTAAGCCTTCGATATCCACGGTATAGGTTTTGTTGGCGATGGCTTTTTCAAAAAGCTCCTTCACTGACTTGCTCTGATCTTCTGTCAACAGGTTGGCATAGGCGGAATCCTTTTGAATCAACTTTTCTACCACATCCGAATCCACACGCTTGAGCTGGGTTTTTTCCAACTTGGACTCAATGTGTTGAATGAAATGGTTGTCGATCGGAGAATCCAACACCAGCACATCGTAGTCCTTCTTGAGTGCAGAATCAATGAAGCTGTCTTGCTTCTTTAGATCTGTGGAGTACAAATAAATCAGCTGCTCGTTTTTGTCAGTTTGGGTAGCCAATACCTTTTCACGGTATTCGTCTAGCGTATAGTACTCTTCCTTGGTATTTTTAAGTAGGGTAAACTCCTTGCCCTTCTCGTAAAACTTCTCCTCGGAGAGCATGCCATACTTCACAAACAATCCAATGTCATTCCACTTTTCCTCGTAGGCTTTACGATCCTTTTTGTAAAGCTCCGAAAGCTTATCGGCTACTTTCTTGGTGATGTAATTGTTGATCTTCTTCACGTTGTCATCGGCCTGCAAAAAGCTTCTCGACACGTTGAGTGGAATGTCTGGGGAATCAATCACCCCATGGAGCAACATCAAAAACTCAGGAACAATGTCCTTCACCTCATCGGTAATGAATACCTGGCGGCTGAAAAGCTTGATCTTATTACGCTGCAGCTCAAAGTCATTTTTGACTTTCGGGAAATACAGCACCCCGGTCAAGTTGAACGGATAGTCCACATTGAGGTGGATCCAAAATAAAGGATCCTCACCCATCGGGTATAAACTCTTATAAAAAGCAAGATAGTCCTCGTCTTGAAGATCGCTTGGTGACTTGGTCCAAATAGGAGCGGTAGTGTTGACAATATTGTCTACCTCCAAAGACTTCCATTTCTTCTCTCCCTTGTCGTCTACTCCATCTTCTACTGACTCGGATTTGGTGCCAAACTTGATGGGGATGGGCAGAAACTTGCAGTACTTGTCCAAAATCCCTTGCAACTTCCACTTGTCTAGAAATTCAATCGAGTCCTCATTGACATGGAGAATGATATCCGTTCCTCGGGTCTTCTTCTTTCCTTTTTTGATTTCAAATTCGGTACTGCCGTCACAGGTCCAAATGGCTGGTTCAGAACCCTCCTGGTATGAAAGAGAATGAATCTCTACATTTTTGGCGACCATAAAGGCGGAATAGAAACCCAAACCAAACTTGCCAATGATTTCGTTGGCATCTTTGGAATCTTTGAATTTCTCCACAAACTCAGTAGCACCAGAAAATGCAATCTGATTGATGTACTTTTTAATCTCCTCGGCGGTCATGCCAAGACCTTTGTCTGAGATGGTGATGGTTTTCTTTTTTTCATCAAAAGAAACCTCTACCGTAATGTCTCCAAGATCCCCAGTATACTGACCTAATGTCGCAAGACGCTTGATTTTTTGAGTTGCATCCACTGCATTGGAGACCAATTCCCGAAGGAATATCTCATGATCAGAATAGAGGAATTTCTTAATGATAGGGAAAATGTTCTCGGTATGTATCGAGATCGTGCCTTTTTCCTGCATGGGCTTACATCGGTTTAGTTAAAGGTAAAATGTATCTACCTATAGGTTAGCAAGGCCTATTCCAAGTCTAAAAAAGTGACAAGATGTCAGCACCATCGAATGGCAATACGAAGCAAAGAGAAGCCTTTAGCTAGTTCCAAGGCGGGGGGAATAGCTAAAGTCCAAGGGATTTGGAAAGTCAAAACTAAAGCCAGTGGCACTGATTTTTTCCGAACCAATCCACCTCCCTACTTTTTCATCGGCGGCTTCCAGATAGCTTGCTGGCGGAAGGATTCCCAAGGCACGCGTATTTTTTGCATAGACCTCTCGCCGCAAAGGGTGCTCAGGTGCGACCCCATTGAAGGTTTGATTCCAAAGCCCTTGATCAAGCACCCAAGCAATCATCCTTGCCGCATCGTCTTGGTGAATAAAATTGACCCGAGTATGGCCTACCACTTCTTCCTTTCCTGAAAAATACGACCCAGGAATTCGATCTGCCCCCATCAATCCTCCCATCCGCAGGATTGTCA
>CAMDLI010000143.1 GCA_945901615.1 Spirosoma fluviale | reverse complement strand
TTTACTGCTTCTATTTGGTATTGAAAAAACCAAATACAGAAGAAAAGTAATTCAGGTGCCTGTACTACAGGAAGCATTCCAATTTCTAAAAAGCTCGATTCCATCGAGCTTTTTTCTTGACTTTAGATCAGGTACTGACACCCAGAAATTAGAATTGGATTCTTTAAATGGGAGTATTTAGTTTTATGCGCTACTATTTTTGGTTTTTTTAAAACAAATATTTTTGATTTTTCTTAGATTTTAAACAGTGTTCATTTATTTTTAACCATTTAAATCAACACCATGGGGATTGCCGAAAGGAAAGAAAGAGAAAAAGAAGAGTTGCGGGAGCAAATCCTAACAGCAGCCAAGTCCCTTTTTTTGAAAAAAGGCGTAGAAAAAACATCCATACGCAACATTGCCGATTTGATTGAGTATAGCCCTGGTAGCATCTACCATTATTTTAAGGATAAGGATGAGATTTTTTATTCGCTCCACCAAGGTGGCTTTCAACAGTTGATGTCAAGAATGTTGGCAATCAACGACTTACCCCATCCCTTGGATCGTCTTAAAGCCATGGGTAGCATCTATGTACATTTTGCATTGGAGAATCCCGACATGTACGATTTGATGTTTATCAAAGAAGCTCCCCTGGACCACGTTGCGCGTACCAAAGCGCTGCAATGGAACGAAGGGGAAGCCACCTTTAAATTTCTTCGCAGCACGCTCAAAGAATGTATGGCAGAGGGCCACTTTCAAGGACATGAAGAAGAAGCACTATCTTTTCTTATTTGGTCTACGGTACATGGGATGGTTTCATTGAATATACGAAGACGCTGCGAGGTCGTGCTGGCTGATCGACAAGATACCATCGTAAAAGATGGTTTAGATTCATTTTTCACTATTTTGGATAGACTTTGATTATGAACTCCGCTAACCTCTTGATGGATACGAATCCTACCCAGTCCATTCCAAGAATCCTACTTTGGGTTTTCTTGAGCTTTATTTCTTTCCCATCTACACTTGCTGCCCAACAGCTAGTAGATGGGTATGTTGCCGAAGGATTAGCCAATAACCTAGTACTCAAAGAAAAAAACACCAGCTTAGAACAAAGCCTATTGGCCTTGAAGGATGCAAAAAGTTACTTCTTGCCCTCACTGGAATTTGGAGCGAGCTACACCCTTGCGAAAGGTGGACGAACCATTGATTTCCCGATTGGCGACTTACTAAACCCAGTCTATTCCACGCTTAATAAGTTGACAGGCTCAATTTCCTTTCCACAGTTAGAAAACGTATCGAACCAATTACTTCCTAACGATTTTTACGACGCCAGATTTCGCGCTACCCTACCCTTGCTCAACAGGGATCTCAATTTCCAAAAACAAATCAGAGCCCAGCAGGTAGAATGGTCAGCATTGCAAGTAGAGACTTACCGATCTACCCTTATCCAGGACATTCGACAAGCCTATTTTATGTATTGTGCGGCATACAGTGCACACCAAATCGTCAAAAATACACAGGCATTGGTAGATCAAAATTTGAAAGACAACCAGTCTCTTTTAGAAAATGGGAAAGGACTGCCTGCAAGGGTGTTGCGTGCCGAAAGTGAAGTAGAAAATATCAAAGCCCTACTTATTGAAGCTGAAAACAAAAAAGATAAAGCAGCGCAATACCTAAATTTTTTAGTGAATAGACCACTAGATCAAGAGGTGCTATTCGAAGCAGCAATGCTAGATCTTGATCGAATCAATTACCTGCTTTCAGAAGAAAATCAAGAGGGAAACCCTGAGTTACTGGCAGTTCAAACGGCTGAATCAATCCAAGAAACAGTGGTAAAATCACATAAAAGCTATTGGATTCCTAAGCTATCCACCTATGCTGATTTTGGTTCACAAGGCTTTGATTGGGCTTTTGACTCACAATCTCGCTACACGATGTGGGGCCTCCAATTTAGCGTTCCAGTGTTTCAAGGAGGAAGAAATCAGAATCAAATCCAAAGAGGAAACCTAGGATTACAATCCATCCAGCGGCAAAAAGAACTGCTAGGAAAAAAATTATCCCTAGAACTACAGCTTCAAAAAAATGAAGTGAAATCAATCTTGGCTACACTGCAATCTTCCGAAAAAAAAATAGTCTCGGCTGGAGCCTACCTCCGCCTTGTAGATCGTGGATTTAAGGAGGGCAGCCTTTCTCTAATCGAGTACATTGATGCTCAAAATCAGTGGACTCAAGCTTCTTTGCAAAAAAATATTGCCACCTACAATTTACAAATGGCCTTGGCACAACTTGAACGTCTACTAACTACTTCCAACTAATTTATGAAACGATACAACTCAATTTCATTTTTTTTACTGCCCCTTTTCTTGGTTTCCTGCGGGGGGAACTCGGTTGTAGAAACAAGGATTCCTGCTCCAGGACAAGTTATCCCCGTCAGCCTTCAAGACCTTCAGATTACCACTTTTTCAGCTCCAATCCAGTCTAGTGGCACGTTTACCACCAAAGATGAAGCGCTTCTTTCCTTCAAAGTCGGAGGAATAGTTGCCAAAGTTTGGGTACAGGAAGGAGATGCAATTAAATCGGGTCAAGTTCTTGCTAGTTTGGATTTGACAGAGATTCAAGCTGGGGTAAGCCAATCCAAACTAGCCTATGAGAAAGCCTTACGCGACCATCAGCGAGCTGCGCGGCTTTACCAGGATAGTGTAGCAACATTGGAACAGTTTGAAAACTCAAAGACAGCCTTGGACATTGCAGAGCAACAATTGAAAACTGCAAACTTCAACCTTTCTCAATCTCAAATAAGAGCATCAAAAAATGGCTTTGTCCTGAAGAAATTTGTAAATGCAGGTCAGCTGGTTGCCTCAGGAACCCCTATACTTCAAATCAATGGGGCATCCTCTTCCACTTGGGTATTTCAAGCTACTGTTAGCGATCAGCAGTGGAGCCAATTAAATCTGGAGGACCAAGCTGAGGTATTTCCTGCCTCGAGCACCACTACTACCCTTGGCAAAGTCATTCGAAAAAGTCAAGCTGCAGATCCTATGACTGGCTCTTATTGGGTAGAAATTGCCTTAGAACCTGTGGAAGGGCTATCACTTGCATCAGGCATGTTCGGCCAAGCTTCTATTCAACCTACTTCAACAATTCAAGGTTGGGAAATTCCTTTTGAATCACTCTTGGATGCTCAAGGAGACAGTGGCTATGTTTTTGTCACTGCTGATGGTAAAACTGCCAAAAAAGTCAAGGTGAAGGTGGGCAAAATCAGTCCTAATGCGGTGCAAATCCTTTCAGGTTTAGAAAATTACCGTAGCCTGATTGTTTCAGGTAGCGCGTATCTGTCGGATGGTTCTACCATAGAGGGGAAAAGCCGATGAAACTAACCGAATTTGCTGTACGGAATTACCAGTTCACTTTGGTGATATTCCTCATGACTGTGGTCGTGGGGCTGAGTACATTTCTTAACATGCCCCGAAGTGAAGATCCTGTAATCGATTCCCCGCAATTCCCTATTGTAGTGGTCTATCCAGGTGCAAGTCCTGAGGATATGGAGGAGTTGGTCGTTGATCCTTTAGAGAAAACCATCTATGCACTTGAAGACATTAAACGAATCAAAAGTGAAATCAAAGATGGTTTAGCTGTACTAGTTGTCGAATACAATTACAATGAAAGTGTAGAAGAGAAGTACCAAGAATTGGTACGAGAAGTGAACGCTTTACGACCACAACTTCCAGCGGAGATTTTTTCAATCGATATAAAAAAGGTTCGTCCTTCAGATGTAAACATTCTTCAAATTGCCCTGGTCAGCGAAAATGCGTCAAGGGAAAGTCTGAAAAAAGAAGGGGAAACCCTTCAAAAGGCATTGGAAAGCATCACGGAGCTTAAAAAAGTGACTCTCCATGGATTACCGGAGCAAGTGGTCAAAATTGAGCTGCAGCTCGACAAATTGGCAAAAATGAACATTCCTTTGGCGGCAGTTTTAGGAAGTATCCGAAGCGAGTTGAATAATATTCCAGGTGGTCAAGTAGAAGCCGGTAGCAAGGCTTTCAATGTAAAAACGAGTGGCAATTACCTTTCGACTGAGGAAATCGCCAACACGGTTGTTTACTCCTTCCAGGGCAAGTCAATTCTCTTGCAAGATATAGCTGTGGTACGGGATGATTTTGACGAATCCAAGCACCTCACTCGACTCAATGGCTACCGCTCCATCTTCGTCACTGCTGCCTTGAAAGAAGGGACCAACATCACCAAGGTACAAGATAAATACAAACAGATTATAGCTTCAGCGGACGCCGACCTTCCAGAAAATGTGGAAATGATCGTGGCTTTTGATCAGGCAGACTATGTCAACAGAAGGCTTGGAGGTTTGGGTATGGACTTTTTGATTGCAATTGCTTTGGTATTTGTGACGCTGCTCCCGCTTGGCAATCGAGCTTCAATCATCGTGATGATCTCTATTCCGCTATCTCTAGCGATTGGATTGATATTAATGAATGTACTGGGTTATGGACTTAATCAGCTCAGTATCGTTGGACTAGTAGTAGCCTTGGGGTTGTTGGTAGACGATAGCATCGTCGTCGTGGAAAATATTGAGCGATGGATTCGTGAAGGCTATTCAAAAAAAGAAGCTGCCTTAAAGGCTACCCAACAAATTTCCTTGTCGGTGGTAGGATGTACGGTCACCCTAATTATTGCATTTTTGCCCTTAGTATTTTTACCTGAAAGTTCCGGAGACTTCGTTAGAAGCTTGCCTATGGC
>CAMDLI010000142.1 GCA_945901615.1 Spirosoma fluviale | reverse complement strand
TACCAGTAACCAAAGAAAAATAAGGCTTGAAGTTCATTTAGATGAGCTGTGGTCTGTTGACTGTCGTCCGTGGACGATTATTTGTAGGAGTAAAAACTCCTTGCCCCACTGTTAGGATTGCGGATAATCCATATTCCGTTTATATTTCGGGCAAAACAAAAACCCTATGCATAAATTTCTTGCGCTCATCATCCTGCTTTTTGGCACTACTTTCTTTTTTTCCTGTTCGGAAGGTGAGGCTGAGCCTCAGGTCAAATTGCCAGATAACCTAGTCGTGACCGTGGAATACCTCGCTAACGGGGTAGTCAAGGCAAATTTCAAAGCAGATAATGCAGCTTTTTTCAAGGTTAACTTTGGTACTCCAGGGGAGACTGCCCAGCGTGTAGATGGCAATACTGCCTCCAAGACCTACACTGCAAGAGGTAACTTTCAATTAAATGTTCAGGCACATGCAACAGAAACAGATTACGTGGTAGCCTCTCAGACCATTAGCATGACTGCAACCTTGCTGGGACTGGGTCCAAATGCAGGATTTACAAGTCCCGATACCTACGATGGATACACTAAAGTTTGGTCAGATGAGTTTTCGGATGCTACGCTTTCCTCGGATTGGACTTTTGAACTAGGGGATGGATGTCCCGCTAATTGTGGCTGGGGAAACCAGGAATTGGAGTTTTACAAGAAAGAAAACACAAGCCTACAGGATGGTAACTTGATCATCACCGCAAAAAGGGAAAATGCTGGCACAAAGAATTACACTTCATCCAGGTTAATTACCAAAGGGAAAAAGTTTTTTACCTACGGAAGAGTTGACATCCGAGCCAAGCTTCCCAAAGGACAAGGTATATGGCCTGCCTTATGGATGTTGGGCGAAAATTTCTCAGAGGTCGGCTGGCCCAAATGCGGAGAAATTGACATCATGGAATTGGTTGGCGGAAATGCCGAAAATAGAGATGGAACTATCCACGGAACCGTGCATTGGGACAACGCCGGCAGCAATGCCAATTATGGGGGAAAAACCAGCCTACCCTTTGGAGTTTTCAATGATGAATACCATGTTTTTTCGATTATTTGGGATGCTGAAAAGATCGTTTGGTTACTAGACAATGTCCAATACCATGTCATTGACATTCGGCCGGCGGAATTGAATGAATTTCAGAAGCCCTTCTTCTTCATCTTAAATGTCGCTGTGGGCGGTACTTGGCCCGGTATGCCCGATGGAACTACAGTTTTCCCTCAGGAAATGAAAGTGGATTACATTCGTGTATTTCAGAAAAAATAGGAGCTTAAGTCAATCGCTCTAGTTTACGAAGGAAGCAGAAATGCTTCCTTTTATTTTTTTGAGGATGTCGGCATTCCTAGGACTGCTGCTAGTTATTTCTATGATTTTTGGCTGAAGGCTAGGTTCGTAGAATTTTTCTAGGGCAGACTCCAGTTGCTCCGAAGTAGTCACTAATGCATAGTGAAATCCATGTTCTGAAGCAAGCGACTTAGCGTTCAAGGATTGTTTGGTCTCAAAAAACTCTTCCAACTCGGGTTGCCGAGCAGGTCCATCGATCAATCGGAATATCCCGCCTGCATGGTTGTTGAGTACAATCACCCGCAAGTTTGGCATGGGGTAATTATGCCAAAAGGCATTTCGATCGTAGAAAAAGGCCATGTCTCCGGTGAGCAAGGTTACTGGCTCCTGGGAAATCAAACTTGCACCCACCGCCGTACTGTTGCTGCCATCGATGCCTGAGGTGCCACGGTTGCAGCAAATTTCTTGTGTTCGTCTACCTAAAAAATTCACATACCGAATTGCCATGGAATTGGCTACATGCAATTGTCCGTTTGCAGGCAAGGAATCCAAGACCTGTTTCACTGCCGGATATTCCCCAAACTCAACCTCCTTCAAGGCTTTAGGGAGGATAGTCGCTACTTGCTCTTCCAGCAGCTGCCAACGCTGCGCAAATTCGGATTCCAAAGGAGGAAGATGCGTGGTCAGCCAAGTCAAAAATGCCAAAGGCTCAGACCCCAAAATCCAGGTAAGTCCTGCGTAGGTATCCTTGGCCTGCCCATCGGGCTGAATGTGCCAATGTTGTATGTCTTGCTTGCGAAGGAAAAGCTTGAGGGACTTGGAAATAATGGATTTACCAAAACTGATCACCAGGTCGGGTGCGAGCGCTGTATGGAATTCTTCCCGTCCCAACCAATGGTCATGCAAGGTAATGGTACCCTTTCCTTGTAAGTTGGATAAGGTGTCCGCCACGACGACGACCTGCTGATTTTGCGCCAGGCGCTCAATGAGGGCAAGCAGGGCAGGATTCGAGCCTTGTTGCCCAGGAACGAGCAGGATGCGTCGGAAATTGGCTAGTTCAGATTTCAACTTCTCCAGTGCCCCATCGCTTAGCCGTGCATCTGAAGATTCTAGGGTTACTACTGGAGGGTGCTTCGGGAATTGAAAGGTTTCTCCCACCTCTGGATAAAAAGGTTCTCGCAAAGGAATGTTGAGGTGAACGGGTCCAGCAGGAAACTGCTTGCTGAGCAGGATGGCCTCGTTGCTGATTCGGTGAGCATGCCGTACCTGATCTGGGTGAGCAAATGTATCCGGAAAGCGGAAACTTTTTTTCACATGCTTTCCATAGATTTCCTCCTGAAAGATCGTTTGCCCATCCCATTGGTCCACCCATTCTGGGGGTCGGTCTGCGGTAAGCACGAGTAGGGGGATTTGCTGAAAAAAGGCTTCTGCGATTGCAGGATAATAGTTGAGCGCTGCCGATCCAGAGGTGCATACTAAGACTACGGGCTCCTTCAGTTGCTGAGCCATGCCCAAGGCAATAAATGCTGCGGACCGTTCATCTGCGATTGTCCGCACTTCCATCTCCGGATGCCGAGCAAAGGCCAAAGTCAATGGGGCACAGCGCGATCCCGGAGACAGAACGACCTGTCGAATGCCCTGTGCGGCACAAATGGCCACTAAATCGAGGATGGGTTGGAGGATCAAGCGTCTGGATTTTGGATAAACTTACCGATGATTTGGCATTTCAGTTCGGTTTCCTCCCATTCTTTTTCGGGTACCGAATCCTCTGTCACCCCCGCACCAGCATAGAGTAGGGCATGCTCCTTACCGAGACTTGCCGTCCGGAGATTCACGTAAATGGAGGTTTCTTGCTCGATGCCCACAGGTCCCAGAAATCCTGCATAGAAATTGCGATCCCATCCTTCTTCGGTGTTCAAGAAAGCTAAGGCCTCTTTCCGAGGCATCCCACAAACGGCCGAAGTAGGGTGGAGGAGTCCAAGCATCACGCTCCCTAAGTTGGAAAATCCGGTAGTTTGGGTATTCACGCGGAAGTCGGAACGCAGGTGAAGTAGGTTGCCGGCAAGAACGGTTTTGGGACCATGCTCTTCGTATTCCCGCAATCGGATCGTTTTGAAGCAATCCACGATGTAGCGGCTGACTAATGCCTGCTCTTCAATTTCTTTTTGAGTCCAGGCAGCAGATTTCAGTGGATTGTCCCCCTGCGCAGGCTGCGTGCCCGCAAGCGACATGGTGTAGAAGTAGTCTCCCTTGGTTTCAATCAGCACTTCAGGACTGGCGCCCATCCAAGTACCAATGCCGGGGAGGTGAAAAAAGTTGACAAAGGAATGCGGGTAGCTGGAAAGGAGCTTGGCCAAGGTTTTGCCCAAATCAAATTCAGTGGGGAGTGGAATCATCTTGGTGCGGGCAGCAACAATCTTTTCTAAAGTGCCTGCTTCAATCGCCTGTATGCCTTTGGCTACCAGGTTTAAGAAATGGGCTTTTTCTTGGCCAGCTGCTGCATTTGCTTGTCGAGGGAGCTTTCTTAAATGGGTAGCAATTTGTTTTTTGAGTTCCGGAGCTGGTAGGGATTCACGGCTTGCCTGTATCCATTGGGGCAAGTCTTCTTGATTCAGTGGGCTGTTAAGGGAAAGTTTCTCGTAACGATCGCCTTGAATAAAAAATGCTTTTTTGTCTTCTTGGTCGGCAAAAGGGTGGACGATAAATCCAGCCGGAAGATCTTCCAGTTGCAGGGAAACGCGCCTTGGACTTTGGCTAAAATCTTGAATGTATGCGAGCTGGGAAGAATTGGGCTTCCGCCAAAGCGCAAAGGACCCACCAGAAGCCAGGCCTTCCCCCAGGAAAACATCCAGTACCTCCTCCAAAGAAATTGCCTTACCTACTTCCGTTAAATTCATTTTTTATCCAAGATGGCCATCGTAATTCTACTAATGCAGCAGAGTTGATCGGCCTCGTTGACAATTTTTATTTCCCATACTTGGGTAGATTTTCCCAAATGTACGGGTCTTGCAGTGCCTTTTACCTTTCCCGACTTCACAGCCCTCAGGTGGTTGGCATTGATTTCTAGTCCTACACAATCCTGTTTGCTTCGATCTAGGGTCAAGGACGCAGCCACCGAGCCCAAGGTTTCGGCAAGTACCACATTGGCACCTCCGTGTAACAAGCCCATGGGCTGTATGGTTCGATGGTCGACGGGTAAGGTTGCCTCCAAAAAATCTTCGCCTATACCCGTGAATTCCAAGCCGATATGGTCCACCATCGTATGCACGCGGATGGTGTTTAGTTGCTTTAGGCTGGGGATAGAAAGAAAAACCATGAATATTTGGGTTAAAACCAGTTTCTTTGGGTGCTGGACAAAATTAAAGAAAGTTGAACCTAAAAAAAATTTACCTGCTCCGTCATGGGCAAACGGACTACAATTTACAAGGGGTAGTTCAAGGAAGCGGCATTGATGCGCCTATCAA
>CAMDLI010000141.1 GCA_945901615.1 Spirosoma fluviale | reverse complement strand
TTCATTTTGATGGTTGAGGGAGAAGCTTCTGAAATCCAAGAAGATGAAATGGTTGAAGCTATTCAATTTGCGCACGAAGAAATTAAAAGACATTGCCAAGCACAGGTGGAATTGACCAAGTTGGTAGGCAAGGAACAAAAAAGAGCTTACAACCACGAGAAAAGTGATGCTGAGCTTTACGAACACATGAGAGCAGCCACTTATGGCAAACTTTTCGAAGCCGTGAATCGTCAAATTGCTAATAAGAACGAACGTTCTGGTTTGGTGAAAGCAATTAAAGAGGAATATGTGTCTAACCTAGGTGAGGATCATGGATTTGAGACAAGCCTTATTGGACATTATTTCCATAAGATTCACAAGGAAGCTGCTCGTAACCTAACACTAGAAACGAAGAAGCGTTTGGATGGAAGAAACCTTGACGAAATTAGACCTATCTGGTCTGTGGTTGACTATCTTCCTTCAGCTCACGGTTCTGCAGTATTTACCCGTGGAGAAACTCAATCTGTCACTACTTGTACTTTGGGTACGAAAATGGATGAGCAAATGATTGATGGAGCAGTTTTTTCGGGTTACAACAAGTTTTATCTACACTACAACTTCCCTGGGTTTTCTACTGGTGAGGTAAAACCAAACAGGGGAGTAGGTCGAAGAGAAGTAGGTCACGGGAATCTGGCCATGCGCGCCTTGAAAAAGGTATTGCCTGCTGACACTGAAAATCCATATACCATCCGTATTGTTTCTGATATTTTGGAATCCAACGGTTCCTCTTCCATGGCTACGGTTTGTGCTGGATCTTTGGCATTGATGGATGCTGGTGTTCAGATCAAGGCGCCTGTTACAGGAATTGCTATGGGAATGATCTCCGATGCTAAAACAGGGAAATACGCAATTTTATCCGACATCCTAGGAGACGAAGATCACCTAGGTGACATGGACTTTAAAGTAACCGGTACAGCCAAAGGAATCACTGCCTGTCAGATGGACTTGAAAGTAGAAGGTCTGGATTATTCTGTATTGAAAGAAGCACTTCACCAAGCGAAAGCTGGAAGACTTCATATTTTGGATGAAATCACCAAGACCTTGGCTGCTCCAAAATCAGATTTGAAGCCACACACTCCGCGTTCATTCATGATGTGGATTCCTAAAGAATTGATTGGTGCAGTGATTGGGCCTGGAGGAAAGGTTATTCAGGAAATCCAAAAGGATACCTCTACTACGGTAATCATCGAAGAAATTGACAATCAAGGAAAGATTAATATTTACTCTTCCAACCAAAATAATATGGATGCGGCGATTAGCAGAGTGAAGGCAATCGTGGCACAGCCAGAAATTGGAGAGGTTTATACTGGTAAAGTAAAAAATATTCAAGCTTTTGGCGCCTTTGTGGAATTTATGCCAGGCAAAGATGGTTTACTTCATATATCAGAAATCAAGTGGGATCGCCTAGAGAGTATGGATGGCGTATTGGAACCGGGAGAAGAGATTACTGTCAAGTTGATTGACGTGGATAAGAAAACCGGTAAATTCAAGTTGTCCAGAAAAGTTTTGCTTCCTAGACCTGAGAAATCAGCACCTAGTGCCTAATTTGATTAGGTTTCTGATTAAATAAACGAATTAACTCACCCCTTTTAATTAATTCATCCTGAATGAGGCAGCTAAAGATTAGCAAGCAGATCACGAACAGAGAATCACAATCTCTTGATAAGTACCTTCAAGAGATCGGAAAAGTAGATCTGTTGACAGCCGATGAGGAGGTTGTATTGGCAAAAAGAATCCGAGAAGGCGATCAGCTTGCTTTGGAGAAATTGACAAAAGCCAACCTTCGATTTGTGGTTTCTGTAGCCAAGCAATACCAAAACCAAGGCTTGTCCTTAGGAGATTTGATCAATGAAGGTAACTTGGGATTAATTAAAGCTGCGCAGCGTTTTGATGAAACAAGAGGCTTTAAGTTTATTTCCTATGCAGTTTGGTGGATTCGTCAATCCATCCTTCAAGCATTAGCAGAGCAATCACGAATTGTTCGTCTCCCTTTGAATAGAGTAGGCTCTTTGAATAAAATTTCAAAGACTTTCAGTGAGTTGGAGCAAAAATTTGAGCGTGAGCCATCTCCAGAAGAATTGGCAGAAGTACTTGAAGTGTCTGCTTCTGAGGTAGTTGACACCATGAAAATATCTGGCCGCCATGTTTCCATGGATGCTCCATTTGTTCAGGGTGAAGAAAACAGCCTTCTTGATGTATTGGAGAATGATGGAGACGAAAAGCCAGATGATGGGCTAATGACCGATTCCTTGCGGAAAGAAGTACAGCGTGCTTTATCCACCTTAACCTCTAGAGAAGCGGATGTCATTTCCCTTTACTTTGGATTAAATGGAGAGCATGCCATGACCTTAGAGGAAATTGGTGAGAAATTCAACCTCACTAGAGAAAGAGTAAGGCAGATTAAAGAAAAAGCAATTCGAAGGTTGAGGCATACCTCTCGTAGCAAAACCCTCAAACCATATTTAGGATAACAATTAGAAGGGGGCCTTTGCCCCCTTTTTTATTTCACAATAATTCAGTTTTGAGTATACCAAAGCAGTAGTTGCTAGAAATTACTCCTGCTACTTAATTCACTATTTGGCCCAATATGCTACTAAAATGAACCAAGAAATCGAACAGGTAAAAGTATTAATCATTGGATCAGGACCTGCTGGCTACACGGCAGCCATCTACGCTGCACGGGCTGGAATGTCACCAGTTTTGTACACTGGAGGTCAGCCTGGAGGTCAATTGACAATCACTACGGATGTAGAGAACTATCCAGGTTATCCAGAGGGAATCATGGGACCTGAGATGATGGAAGATTTTAGAAAGCAGGCCGAACGATTTGGTACGCAAGTTCGGTATGGATTAGTAACCAAAGTTGACTTTAGTGCTCGTCCCCATCGCGTAATTGTGGATGATCAGAAGACCATCCTAGCAGAGACGGTACTCATTAGCACAGGAGCATCGGCAAAGTGGTTGGGACTTGAGAGTGAAACTCGCCTCAATGGAAGAGGTGTTTCTGCTTGTGCTGTTTGTGACGGCTTTTTCTTTAGAGGACAGGAAGTAGCCATTGTTGGCGCAGGTGACACGGCTTGTGAGGAAGCCTCTTACCTAGCCAATATTTGTTCGAAAGTCTATATGATCATCCGTCGAGATGAAATGAGGGCTTCTCAAATTATGCAGAATCGTGTCAAGAATAATCCAAAGATCGAAATCCTTTGGAATACCGAGACACAAGAGATATTGGGGGAGGACGAAGTGAAGGGCATGCGAATTTTGAACACAAAAACAGAAAAAATTTCTGAGATTTCAATTTCTGGCTTCTTTGTTGCTATAGGTCATCAACCTAATACAGAAATTTTCAAGGAATTCATTACAATGGATGCCGCCGGTTATATTAAAACCATACCAGGAACTACGAAAACAAATGTTGAAGGCGTTTTTGCCTGTGGAGATGCACAGGATAATGTTTACCGACAAGCTGTAACTGCCGCAGGTACAGGTTGTATGGCTGCTTTGGACGCAGAGCGTTTCCTAGCAGCACTTGAAAGCCATTAAATGCAATTGATGAGGGGTTTAGTTTGGATACTTTTTTTTGGAATAGCTTTTGGCTTAGGGCTGATGCAGGCGCATGCGCAGGTTTTACCTAAGACTTCCAATGAGAAGAAAAATACTGATTTAAAGGAACTTACACAAGGGTTTCCGAAAATCATTAAGAAAAATCCATCTAGTGAAAACTCAAGTTCCAAACGATTAAACATTGAGCTGCGACAATTTGATGAGGTTGGCTATTTGCAAACCTTATCAAGTAAAACAGATTCCCTACTTTTTCAAAACACGGTTGATTTGGAGCGAATTCGTTCGATCATTGCCGAGGATCCTTTTTCCATGGACTGGGCTCCATCGAATGAAATCATTGAGACTGCTGAACAGATCCTTGTAGATAGTGTTTGGATAACGGCATTCGAATACTTTTCGAATTGGGATACCCAGAAGGTTGATATCTACAACTTTGACATCAAGGACCTAAAAGACAGTGTTGTTTTAAAACTATACGATGAAAAAATCGGGGAATCTTGGAAAATGCCTTTGCCTGATCTTTTAGTGAACTCTCGTTTTGGTCCTCGCTGGGGAAGGATGCATAGTGGTGTTGATTTGGATTTGAATACGGGAGATGCGGTCTACGCGGCATTTGATGGAATCATACGCGTAAAAGGATACGATCGCTATGGCTACGGCTATTATTACGTCGTTCGTCACAAAAATGGACTAGAAACCTTGTATGGCCACTTTTCCAAGCATGTTATGGAGGTAGGAGACGAAGTCTTTGCAGGTGATCTCTTGGGTAAAGGTGGGTCAACAGGAAGGAGCACTGGACCACACCTACATTACGAATTGCGCTACAGAGGATTAGCTTTTGATCCAGAGATCGTGTTTGATTTTGAACAGAATCAAATTCTTAAACGAGAATTACTCGTTGACAAGAAATTGTTTGGTCATATCGCCAAGGCAAGAGCTGCAGCCTACCATCGAGTGAAGAGGGGTGAAAACTTAGGTTCAATCTCTAGACGTTATGGAGTTAGTATCTCTCAAATCACGAGGCTAAATGGAATTTCTACCCGTTCGATTCTGCGAATAGGTCAGAGTTTGCGTGTTAAATAACTTCCTGCATATGCAAAAATTAGACATCCTTGTACTAGCTGCGCATCCAGATGATGCAGAGTTAGGTTGCTCTGGAACGAT
>CAMDLI010000140.1 GCA_945901615.1 Spirosoma fluviale | reverse complement strand
ATATACTTTTGATCAAGCTTATGGCAAGTCTTACAATTGGCATTGAATACAGTTTTTCCAGCTGCAATTGCCTCATCGGTATTCGCCACTGCTGGATCAGCTGCATAGGCAGAAACTCCTACCAACATGAAAAACAGCATTGCCAGTGTTTGGAAACTCCATCGAATCCCTACTAACGTGCGTTTTGATAACATATTATTGCAATTAAATAGTTTAAACGGTTCTCAGTAACTCCTGCAAAGGTAGTACGGAGGCTTAATTTTTCAAACAAGAATATGGGAATTGGAAACAAGATTTGGAGCCTAAAAACTATCGACTACTTTACTGTAATTCAGTCAATTACAGCGTGATTTTAGTTCTGTTTTTTATTTAGAATAATTATAAATAATAGATTTTATTTGGCATAAGTACCAGGCTCTTCAGTTTTCCAAATTTATGCTCATCATCGACTACTTTTGGAACAAGGGATCCAATCGATAAGCCCTCGAGAAATACCAGTGAAAACTCTCAAATCACACTTGTAGAAGCGAAGATTTTACGTAAATTTGCATTCCAAATATTGGTCGCGTGGCCGAGTGGCTAGGCAGAGGTCTGCAAAACCTCGTACAGCGGTTCGAATCCGCTCGCGACCTCTACAAAAAGCATCTCCTAACCGAGTTGCTTTTTTCGTTTCCTGTCCTCCTATCTAAGGATCAAGAAAATAAAGCCAGGGCTACTCTCTGTTTCAGAAAACTCTGTTTTGACAGCAAAAAAAAAACGCCAGCTAATGCTGGCGTTTTAATAGGTATTCGAATGGGGAAGTATTACTTCTTGCCTTCCATTTTTTCTTTCAACTCAGCTAGTGCGTCGATGTCACCAAAGGTTGACTTCTCCGCCTGTGCAGGCATCTCAGCAGCTTCTTCTTTCTTCTTTGCAGGAGCACCAGCAGCCTTCTTGGGAGCTTTTGCTTCTTCTCTGAACATCGCTGTATGAGAAAGTACAATTCGCTTGTCGTCCTTAGAGAACTCAGTTACCTTGAAATCCACTGATTCGCCAACTTCTACTTGAGAACCGTCTTCTTTCTCCACATTTTTCACTGTTGCAAATCCTTCCAATCCATAAGGAAGTTCAAGGACTGCACCCTTATCGTTCTTAGAATTTACAATGCACTTATGTACAGATCCGATTGGGAACAAGGTTTCGAAAGTATCCCATGGATTCTGCTCCAATTGCTTGTGGCCCAATGCAAGTCTTCTGTTTTCTACATCAAGTTCAAGTACAGCTACATCTAGCTCATCTCCTACTTTAACAAACTCAGATGGGTGCTTGATTTTCTTGGTCCAAGAAAGGTCAGATACGTGTACTAGACCATCGATACCCTCTTCCAATTCAAGGAATAGGCCAAAGTTAGTCAAGTTACGAACCACACCTTTGTGCTTGGTGCCCACTGAATACTTCGTAGACATGTCACCTTTAGTCCAAGGATCTTCGGTAAGTTGCTTGATGCCCAAAGACATCTTTCTATCGTCCTTATCTAGCGTCAATACTACAGCTTCAATTTCGACGCCTACCTTCACAAAGTCGGCAGGGTTTCTTAGGTGCTGAGACCAGCTCATTTCAGATACGTGAATCAAACCTTCTACTCCAGGAGCCAATTCCAAGAATGCGCCGTAGTCTGCTACGTTCACGATCTTGCCTTTTACTCTTGAACCAACTTCTAGCGTTGAAGCCAAGGAATCCCAAGGATGAGCGCTCAATTGCTTCATGCCCAAAGAAATTCTTCGCTTCTCATCATCAAAGTCAAGTACCACAATCTGAACCTTCTGGTCAAGCTGCAATACTTCTTCTGGATGGTTGATACGACCCCAAGAAATATCGGTGATGTGAAGTAGACCATCTACACCTCCCAAATCGATGAATACACCGAAGTTGGTCATGTTCTTGATCACCCCTTCCAATACCTGACCTTTCTCTAGGTTGTTTAGGATCTCTGCTTTTTGCTTCTCTAGATCTTTTTCGATCAAGACCTTGTGCGAAACAACTACGTTATCATTAGTGTGGTTGATTTTCACAACCTTCACTTCCATTTTCTTACCTACATATACATCGAAATCGCGGATAGGCTTCACGTCAATCTGAGAACCAGGCAAGAAGGCTTCAACACCATAGATGTCTACAATCAAACCACCTTTAGTTCTACGCTTCACTAGACCTTCGATTACGCTATCGTTCTCCAAAGCAGACTCAATGTCAAGCCATGCACGAACGATTTTGGCCTTCTTACGGGACAAAATCAATTGACCCAAAGCATTTTCTTGCTCTTCGATGAATACATCTACCTCGTCGCCAACTTTGATGCTAGCAAGGTCACGGAATTCGGAAAGTGGCACTAAGCCATCTGACTTGAATCCGATATTGATGATTACATCCTTGTCGTTTATTCCTACTACTACTCCTTTGATCACTTCTTTTTCAGTGATCTCACTCAAGGTGCCTGCATACATGGCTTCCATTTGAGCTTTTTGCTCTTTGGTATATCCTTCACCAAAACCTTTGGTGCTGAAGCTATCCCAATCAAATTCTTTTGTACTAGACATAAAATACGACTCTGATGACGAACTTCCCTAGAGTCATGAGGAAGCAGTTTTTGGGTTAATAATGAACGTTTGGAACTTCCAAAACGCCCCATTCACTCGAATGGACTGCAAATGTACGAGATTTATTTAATTGGAAATAAAACCTAACAAAAATTAGCCCGTTTGTACCGAAGCTTTAAGCTTGGTATTTTGAAGGATTCGCCCTAAAATTGAATTCAAAAAAATAAGCCCCGATACGAAATCGGGGCCTGCAAGCAAAGAGTGAAAGATTTTTTACGAACTCAAATCTACTAAAGAATTTTCAATGTTCAAGGCCTTTCAATGGATCTATACCATCTATTCAGCGCTACTTTTTTTTGTGCTCATGCTGGTTCTGGGCCTATTTGTACTTATCCCATTGCTTATTCACCCCCGAGGAGATAAAATTTCCTTTGTTTTTATTCGACTTTGGGTAGGAACTTGGGCGATTTTGTCGGGAATTCGGTTCGAAGTACATGGAAAAGAGCACCTCGACCTCAAGCAATCCTACATCTTTATATTCAACCACCGCTCCAACTTGGATGCCCCACTGCTCCCCATGGTGATTCCTCATTATGTTCGCGCGATCGGGAAAAAGGAACTTTCTAAAATCCCTGTTTTTAGTACGGTAGTGAGCAAACTGGCCATATGGGTGGATCGAAGCAATCCAGAGTCAAGACATAAAAGCATGGAAAAGCTGGTGGCTCTCCTCAGTCAAGGCATCTCAGTGGTGGTATCGCCTGAAGGCACTCGAAACAACACAGACCAAACGCTTCTCCCCTTCCAAAAAGGAGCCTTTCGATTGGCTATCGAAACCCAAACCCCAATCATGGAAATGGCTGTAATTGGAGCAGATAAACTGATGAAAAGAGGCTCTATCCTGCTCAAACCAGGGAAAATCAGGGTTTACTTTTCCAAACCACTCTTTCCACCTACTACCTCATCTACTAACGAGGTGGATGCCTTTGCTGAAAAATGCAGAAATAGACTAGAAGCGATGATTCTTACGCATGAGTAGAGGGAAGCTCTTCTTCCTCTGAAAACACCTCCCGAGTTAGGTCCTCAAATAGGACGTAAAGCACCAAAAAAGTAAGCGGTAGCGTCAACACCAAACCGATTCCAGCCAGCAAAATCCCCGCTGCATTGAGTACAAGAAAAATCAGAACCAAGACCAAAAACTGCCACCAGTTACGTGTGATCAATTTTCTACTCCATTCCATGGCTGACCAGGGATCCATCCCTCCAAAAATCCCCATTTGAATCGCAAACAAGTATCCAACGCCAAGGTATATCCCTGGCAGAATCAGTGCGACCAATCCCAAGGCAATTAACACCTGGCTGAGCAAGGAAATGATTACCGAAGGAATCCAAAAGCGAAAGCCTGCAAAAAAATCAGGGTAAACAACTGACTCCCCACGACTCATCTTATTGGCAACTAGGTAAAACCCCGCATAAAAAGGTGGGGCAAGCAAGGTACTGTAGACGATCATGAACTCCTGAGCATAGATCACGACCATGCCTTGAATGGAAAGAATCAAAAGCATGTACATGGAAAAGAAAAATGGATGCATTTTGTAAAGCTCCCAAGCCCTTACAAAAGCAGCCTTTATATCTATCGCTACAGGTACTGTAAGCAGTCTGTCTACGTTCATTTATTTACTAAATGCCTCCAAAATATCGTGCTTGGTAATGATGTGGATGTTATCCAGTGTATCGCGTACCAAAACAGCCTTTTCTTTTTCAACCATGGAAGAAAGTACATCTAAGGTGGAATCCAAAGCCACAAACTTCATGGATCCTTCCATGACTTCAGCCACAGTTGCATCTTTCAATAATGGGTTGTCAATAATCTTGGCTAGAAGTTTATTGTCTGTCAAGCTTCCCACAACCTCCTCTCCATCCAATACAGGGATCTGAGAAATACTTTTCCCATTCATCAAGCCAATGGCTTCTTTTACCGTGTCGGCTTTGTTCACTGAAAGGAGCTGATATGTCCCACTTCGCTGCGCAATAATATCCCGAGCCGTAGCATAGGTTTTGTCTTCCAAAAACCCATGATTACGCATCCATTCGTCATTGTATACCTTGCCCAAATAGCGGGTTCCGTGATCTGGAAGAATGATTACTAGTACATCTCCTTCTTTCAAGTGCTCTTTGGCATATTCCAAGGCTCCATGAACTGCAGATCCACAGGACCAACCTACAAA
>CAMDLI010000139.1 GCA_945901615.1 Spirosoma fluviale | reverse complement strand
TCGAGAAAAAAGCACAGGATGCTGCATTCGCCGCAATAAAAATAGGTGCAACATGTGAGTCTGTAGATACTGCTGCAAGGGCGGTGATTGAATCGGCTGGGTTTAGTAAAAATTATAAACTACCAGGACTACCACATAGAACAGGACATGGTATCGGCTTAGAAGGACATGAGTGGACAAATTTTGTAAAGGGGAACATGACCAAGATTGCGCCAGGAATGTGTTTTAGCAATGAACCTACCATCGCCATTCCAGGAGAATTTGGAATTAGATTAGAAGATTGTTTGTACATAGGTGAAGATGGTCCACACTATTTCTCAAAACAAAGTATTTCTATTGAACAGCCCTTTGGCTAGGGACTAGCCAAATAAAAAGCACTTACAAGAAAATTCTCGTAAGTGCTTGATAACCAAGAGCCCTCCCGCAATTCTGCGGGACAAGCCTGCCTATCGAACCAGCGACATACTGATTATCCCGTGCACCGCGGCGTACAGGACTCGACCAGCTTATGCTAGAGAATTTACAATAAAAAAAAGGAGCTACATTTCTGTAACTCCTTTGATTCCATTGAGCCCCTTGCCGGGATCGAACCAGCGACCTACTGATTACAAGTCAGTTGCTCTACCAGCTGAGCTAAAGAGGCCTACCTTTATGGTGGTGCAAATATAGAAGGATTGGCCTATTCGTCCAAAAGCACTTCCCATATTTTTTAAGATTCCCGCTATCTTTCAGATAGTGAGGACCTAAAAATTAAAATTCCTTTAGAATTGTTAGCTTTTTCTTCAGTTTATCGATCTCTTCTTCCGCTTTCTGGATTTTGACATCAAACTGTTCCCTTAACTTATCAGCTGTCTTGGAAGCAGCAAAGAAGTCTAGATTGTTTCTCCACAAGGTGATGCTATTTTCAAGGTCAGTAATCTGCTTTCTGATACCATGCTCCTTTTTATTCAGGGTTTTCACTGAATTTGGATCTGCCTGCAGACGGTTTAGATTGAGACGGAATAAGAAATCATCCTTATCGCCGCCCTTTCCACCAAGCTTTTCTAAATAGGCATCTACGGCATCTTTAAACTTAACCTGGATCTCCTTGATGTTTTTCCTTGGAACAAACCCAATGGCGTTAAATTCAGCCACAAAACCACTCAATTGAGATTCCTCAAGTCCTGTCCCCTTCTTCGTCAACTCCACTATCTGTGCGATGATGTCTTGCTTCTTAGTCAAGTTCGCATCAAACTCTGTATTGGAATCCTTGGTTGAGGTACGTCTGTTCTCAAAGAAAGTATCGCAGGCTTCCTTGAATTTTTTATACAATGAATCTCTATTCTTTTCTGGAGTAGGACCTAACTTCTTCCACTCCTGCTGCAATTTTACAAGCTGATTTGCAGTTGACTGCCAGTTTGTATTTGCTTGTAGCTCTTCTGCCTGCTTGATCAAATCTTCAGCCTTCTTTTGGTTGGCTGCCCTTACCTCATCTAGCTCCTTGAAAAACAAATTCTTATTGTGGAAGAACTGCTTAAACAGGGTCCAAAACGCTTTATTAATTTCCTTACCAGATTCTTTAGGGATTGCACCAATTTTCTCCCAAGCTTTTTGAATTTCTAGGATCTCCTTGGTCTTCGTATTCCAGTCCTTAATGCGGTCCGCTTTGTATTCACCAAATGGAGTTAAACTAACAATCAGCACCTCTTTTTCAGCAAGGTTCTTTTTAATTACGTCTTTCTGGCCATCAAAAAATTCTTTTCTTCGGTCATAAATGACATCAGAAGCAGCTTTAAAACGAACCCAAACCTGCTCTTGCTCCTCGCGAGGAACAGGACCTAGGTGCTTAAATTCCTCATGAAGCTCATTTAGTATTCGGATTGCCTCTTTGAGATCTTCAACTTCTTTTAACCCTTCAGCCTTCTCACAAAGTTCTAACTTACTTTCTAAATTTTTCTTTCGATCTAATTCCTTCAATTCAAAATAGATGCTTCTATTGTCATAGAAACGATCCATTAATGCATTAAAACTAGCCCAAAGGTTTTTACTCTGCGCCAAAGGAACAGGTCCAATAGTCTTCCAAGTTTCTTGAATAGCTTTTACAGCAGACATACTCAGGGTTGTTTCCTCCCCATCTACCAGCTCCCTCAACTTATTGAGTAAATCGGTTTTGGACTGTAAATTTTTCTCCTTTTGTCTATCTGCTTCTTTGCGGATAGAACTTAATTGATGCCGGAAATCATTAAAGAGTGCATTAAATGCCTTATCCACTTCTGATCCTCTGAAAGAAAAATCATCTGCAGATCCGCCCTCTCCTAAAAATTGCTGCAAAGCTTCTTCACGCTCCTTTACAAATAGCTCCTCAAATGCAGCCTTGAGCTCATTCACAAACTTATCTAGTTTGGCAGAAACCCCCTGACTTAATTTTTCTTTGAGTAAATCAAGCAAATCAACTTTAGATAAACCCGATAAATCGATTGGTACCTGTTCTTCTTCTACGTTTGACTCTCCCACTTCTGGACTACTCTCCAAAAGAATTGAGATGGAGTCAGTCTGCTCCTCTTCTACTTTTGTTACCTCAACAGCTTCTTGAACCAGAGGTTCTGCAGGAGTTTCCATCATTTCCACAGGTGCTACCTGATCCAGTGAATCCGTAACTAGAGTTTGTTCCGCAACAATCTTTTTACCTTTAGTCCCTTTCTTTGGGGTCTCGGTCACCTTGTCTTCTTCAGACAGTTCTTTACTTTTCTTAGCCATAAAAAACAATACGTATACTTAAATATGGGCAAATGTAGGCATTTTGCCTAATTTAATCGTGGGTCAATTGGATAATTTGATTGAATTTCAAAGTCTCCTCCCATACTTTTCATAAGAGATCTCCACAGCTGATCGGAAGAATTAGCAAAAAGTTCCTGAGACAAAGGGTCTGAATAGACGATCCAGGATTGTGCCGATAGCTCCGCATTAAGTTGTCCAGGACTCCAGCCACTGTATCCTATAAAAAAACGAACTTGACTCAAGTTCAACTTTTCTGAATTAATGAGTTGAATTAATTCAGAAAAATCCCCTCCCCACCAAACATCATTCCCCAAAGGTTTGCTCTCCTCCATCAGTTGAACCCCAAAATAAACAAAATGAAGCGTGTTTTGCTCCACAGGGCCTCCCACAAAAACCTCGGCATCCAAAAAATCCAACTCACTTACCAAGTCACCTAAGCTCAAAATAGAGGGCTTATTCATCACAAAACCTACACTACCAATCCCCTCCTCATGCTCACAAAGCAAGATCACAGCTCTGCTGAAATTATCATCTGTCAAAAAGGGTTCTGAAAGTAATAAATCTCCAGCTTGCGGATTCTGATTCCTATGCTCCTTCATGTAGAAAAGTAGTTTAAGATTCCTTAAATTTAATTTTTGATTGCTAAATGCCAAGTTTTGGCCCCTTAAAAGTTTTCTTCAAAACGAAATTATCCATGATACTTGCAGATATTAGAAAGGATTACACTTTAAAGTCATTGGAAATTCAGGATGTAGATTCTGACCCTCTCCTGCAGTTTCGACGATGGATGGAAGAGGCCATTCAAGCAGAAGCCTTAGAGGTAAACGCAATGTGTCTCTCCACGATCTCAGAAGATGGTTTTCCGAATGCAAGAATTGTACTTCTAAAGGAATTGGATCAAGGGTTTGTGTTTTTTACAAACTATGCCAGTTCAAAAGGAAAGGAATTGGCAGCATCCCCAAAAGCTTCGCTTACCTTTTTCTGGCCAGAAATTGAACGGCAGGTTCGGGTAGTGGGTACAGTGGAAAAAATCAGTGAAAAGGAATCGGATACCTACTTTTTTTCAAGACCCATTAGTTCACAGATTGGTGCTTGGGCATCTCCACAAAGTCAAGAAATCTCCGATCGAACAGTTATTGAAGAATCCCAGAAAAGATTGGAAGAGGAGTTTAAAGAAACTCCAATCCAAAGACCCGCTCATTGGGGCGGATTCAGACTACTCCCCCATCGGATTGAATTTTGGCAAGGAAGACCTAGCCGTTTGCATGACCGAATTTGCTACGAATTAGAGGGGAAATCTAGTTGGAGAAAAGTAAGGTTGGCTCCTTAATTACTTCAGATCAAATAGATCTGAAACCCCAATAAACCGTTCTACTGTAAATCCTTCTCCATATTTAACCTTGATACGGTGTCCAAACTCCCTTGCCCTAGACTCAATAAATGGTAAAAATTCTGGCGAAGAAATGAAGCTCGCAGGCTCCTGACTTTCCGGATTATAGAACTGGGATCCAAAAGCAGCAATACTTGCTACTTTCTGATCCCAATACGCGGAGATATCTACAATAAAGTCTGGCTGAATGTAGTTGTTTTGAATGTAGTGGTATACAAACTTGGGACGCCAGGGAGCTTGCCTCACCCCTTCATTCCAGGTTTCAATTTTGCTCAAGCCACTCATAAAACAGGCGTTCGTAGCTAAACTAGAACCCTTTCCATGATCTGGATGACGGTCAGAAATAGCATTTGCAAGTACAATCTCTGGCTGATACTTACGAATAACTTGGATCAATTTCAGTTGGTGCTCGGTATCGTCCTGAAAAAATACGTCTTTAAAGCCCATATTTTCACGAACTGCAAGTCCCAACAGCTTAGCCGCATGCGCAGCTTCTTGAAGCCTGAGTTCTGGAGTGCCTCTTGTGCCCATTTCTCCATGAGTCAAATCGACAATACCTACTTGGTGGCCCTTGGCTACCTGGGAAGCAATCGTTCCAGAGCAACCTAACTCTGCATCATCTGGATGCGCAGCTAGTACAAGGATGTCTAATTTTTGCATATGCAGGAAGTTATT
>CAMDLI010000138.1 GCA_945901615.1 Spirosoma fluviale | reverse complement strand
ACGCTCACAAAGTCGGCAAACTGCATTTCGACCATGGCCTTGTAGCCTTTGATAGACAAGCCAAGTCCAGCTCCTAAGATGGCGCTCTCGCAAAGTGGGGTGTTGCGAACCCGATCCCCGCCAAATTGGGCTTTGAATCCATCGGTGATTTTAAATACACCTCCATACTCGCCAATGTCTTGCCCCATCAGGACGAGATTGGGGTACTTTTCCATGGATTCCCGCAGCCCATCGCTGATGGCATCAATAAAGCGCTTTTCGGTAGCGTCAGCGCTCGGCTCCACGACAGTTTGGGTATAGGGTGCATATACATCCTGCATTTCCAACTCCAGATTAGGAGTAACCGCTTCTTCCGCAAATGCTATTTCTAGGGCATCATTGATGCTCTTTTTTACCTGTTGGTTAAACTTTTCCTGTTCTTCTGGGGTAAGAATCCCTTCGGAAATCAGGTAGTCTTCGTAGCGGTCTACTGGATCTAGTTGGCCCCATTCCTCCATTAGAATCTTGGGGACATATTTCGTTCCCGATGCTTCCTCGTGGCCGCGCATGCGGAAGGTGATGGCTTCGACGAGTACAGGTCTGGGATTTTCCCGCAGATCTTCGGCAAGGCGTAAAATGGTGTCGTACACTTCTAGCACGTTGTTGCCTTGGATGCGTACGGCTTCCATGCCGTATCCAGGACCTTTTTCGGTGAAATATTGAAAAGCAAACTGCTCTTCACTGGGGGTGGAAAGTCCGTAACCGTTGTGTTCCACCACAAAAATCACCGGCAATTTCCAAACAGCCGCCACATTCAATCCTTCGTGGAAGTCGCCTTCTGAACTGGCACCATCGCCTGAAAATACCAGCGCTACTTTTTTCTCCCCTGCGAGTTTGTGCGCCAACGCAATGCCGTCCGCAATGGCCAGCTGTGGGCCTAGGTGGGAAATCATCCCTACAATATGGTGTTCGATGCTGCCAAAATGGAAGGAACGGTCTCTGCCCTTCGTAAATCCCAATTCTTTCCCCTGAAACTGTGCAAACAAGCGCTCCAAAGGCATGTCTCTACCGGTGAAAATGCCCAAATTGCGGTGCATCGGAAGAATAAATTCATCAGCAGCTAAAGCATTTACTGCCCCAATCGAAACGGCTTCCTGCCCCCATCCGCTAAACCACTTCGAGATCCTGCCTTGGCGAAGGAGAATCAACATCTTCTCCTCGATTCTCCGAGGAACAAGAAGTGATTCGTACAACTTGATTAGGGTTGCATCCGAATAATTTTTTCGATCAAAAGTTAATTTTTGGGCGTTAGGGGCAGTAAATTCCATAAGGGGTAATTTTCGTACCTAAGGTACGTCAAGGGAACAAATCCCCCAAGGGTTTTGTGAGGTAGTCGCTAAGAAGGGGAAGGATTGCCAAGGAGAACTACTCTCCTGCAGGCCCCCGACTCTCATCGGGGGCTAAAAATAAATGCAAGGAATTAAAAAATTTGCTGTAATCAAGAAATCTACGGATTACTTTCCCCTTACACTTATTTTTAGCATTAAGGTTGTTTTACCAATATGTTAAAAAGTAAATAACAGTTCCTAAGAAGATGAGGTTTGAAAAGACTGAGGTTTTCAAAACATGCTTTTTCTAGGCTTTTTACCTACCTTCGCCTTCCCAAATCGAAGCAAATTCTGTGAAAGCAAGAACATTGAAAAAGGATAAAGTCAACATCATTACGATGGGCTGCTCCAAAAATCTGGTGGATTCTGAGGTACTCCTGACGCAACTTAGGGGCAATGGCATCGATGCCAGCCACGAGTCTGACCGCCAGGACAACAACATCATTATCATCAATACTTGCGGATTTATAGACAATGCCAAGCAGGAATCTATCGACACGATTTTACAGTATGTCGATGCCAAAGAAAAAGGCTTGGTGGATAAGGTTTACGTGACGGGCTGCCTCTCACAGCGCTACAAGGATGACTTGGAACAGGAAATCCCACAAGTAGATGCATTTTTTGGTACGCGGGAACTGCCGGCAATTCTGAAAAAATTCAAGGCAGATTACAAGCATGAGTTGGTTGGGGAGCGTTTGCTTACCCATGCCAGCCACTATGCTTACATGAAAATATCTGAGGGTTGTGATCGTCCTTGTTCCTTCTGCGCCATCCCGCTCATGCGTGGAGGACACTTGTCGCGCCCCATTGAAGAGCTGGTAAAGGAAGCCCAACACCAGGCTGCCAATGGTACGAAAGAATTGCTGCTCATCGCTCAGGATTCGACCTACTATGGCTTGGATCTCTACAAAAAGCGGAACTTAGCCGAGCTACTTCGCAAGCTTTCTGACGTGGAAGGAATCGACTGGATTCGCCTGCATTATGCCTATCCTACAGGCTTTCCGATGGATGTGATTGAAGTCATGAAGGAGCGTCCGAACATTTGCAAGTACCTAGATATCCCGCTCCAACACGGTTCGACGGATGTGCTCAAGGCCATGCGTCGTGGTACTACCCGAGAAAAGCAGGAGGAGCTGATCCATAGTATTCGAGACCTGATCCCAGAGATTGCGATCCGTACCACCTTGATTGCCGGGCATCCTGGTGAAGGGGAAAAGGAATTCCAGGAAATGGTCGATTTTGTGGAGCGCATGAAGTTTGAGCGCTTGGGTGTCTTTACCTACTCCCACGAAGAAAATACCCATGCCTTTGGGATGGAAGATAAGTTGACACAAGAAGAAAAGCAGGCCCGTGCCAACCAGCTGATGGAGGTTCAGGAACAGATCAGTTACGACCTCAACCAACAAAAAATTGGCAAGACCTTCAAGGTGTTGATTGACAAGAAAGAGGGTGGGCATTTTGTAGGCCGCACCGAGTTTGATTCGGTGGAGGTAGACAACGAAGTCCTAATCGATGCGGCCACTCAGTATTGCCGTGTGGGAGACTTTGTGCAGGCCAAAGTAGTGGATGCCACGGAGTTTGACCTTTATGCTACTGTCCAAGACTAGTTTTTTCCCTGAACCAAGGAAGCATTCAAAGGCTAGGATTGAAAATTTTCAAAATGCAGCCTTCTCTTATAGTTGATCTAACTTTTGTGAATAAACCTTTGGGCCGCCCGAGCGTTACGAAGGTAGCGTTTGTAGGTTTTCCCCCAAGCACATTCCAATCATGAAGTTTCTCGCTATTCTTCTCCTATCCATCACATTCCTGACTGTAAGTCGCGAGGCTAGTGGACAGGAGTATTTTTATTTTGGGAACACCAACTTGGTGGGAACAGGCGCTAGGATTGAAGGTAAAAGAAATGGCTCTTGGAAGGTATATCAACGAAAAGAAGTAGAAGACAATCCCCGCGTTGCCAATCTTGAAGTTCCTTTGGATGACTTGGAGCAAAATTTTGACCTTCGTGTGCCCTTCTATCGCATAGACCTTCGGGACAATCTTCCAGATGGGGTGATGGAGGAATTTTTTGCAGGGGGACAAGTCAAAAAGATTGTCAACTACAAAGCGGGGCTTTTAGATGGAGATTTTTTTGAATTCACTGAAGAAGGTGAGCTGCTGTTATCAGGTACCTACGAACAAGGACAGCGCAGCGGAGATTGGGTTGTCTACCGAAGTGACGGAACTAAAAAATCTGAGTATACCTACCGCAACAATCTATTGGAAGAATTTGCGCTAAGCTACTATCCTTCTGGGCAGCTTGCGGAACGAATTCCTTTTGAGAAAGGAGTAGTCAATGGGTTTTATGAGTCATTTTTTCCAGACGGAAAGGTACAGCAGTCCCTCCAATTTGTCGATGGGCTAGAGGGAGGACCCTTGAAGCAGTACTATGCAGATGGGACCTTGGCTCTCTCTTGTACCTTTTTTAAAGGCCTTTTGGAAGGGAATTGGGTGAACTTTTCCACTTCGGGACAGCTAGAGGCTCAAGGTGCCTATCGTAAAGGCGAGCGAGATGGAGCTTGGAGAGAAATGTATCCTGAGGTCGCTGGATTTTTTTGGGCAGGAAACTACGAGAAGGGTAAAAAGGAGGGGGTTTGGAAGGTACTCGGTGCTGCTGACTTTGTACATCAAGAAGAAACTTATCTAATGGGGTCCTTGGAGGCTATTAGTGAATTCACCACAAAATCTGGCTTGGTATTGGATGCGGGCCAATTGGAAAAAGGGGACGGGAGGCGTTTCTTTTTTGATCAAGAGGGCAACCGTCTGGAGAAAGGGCGCTATGCCAATGGGCAACGCACTGGAATCTGGTACACCTATTTTCCAAGTACCAACTTGGTGGCCAGTTCTGGCAGCTATGTTGCGGATAAAAAGAGAGGTACTTGGAAATATTACGACATCAATAGCCAGTTGATCAGTGAGGAAATTATTCCTGCCGACAGGGAGACCGAAGCGACAGATCGGTCGGCTAGTCCTTCCACTACTCCACAAGGAAGAACCAGATCCTACATGCCACAGCAAAATTCCAATGGCGTGGTGGTGCCTCAATTTAGGGTTTTGACCCCAGATGGGACCCTGGGCATCTCAGGATCTAGTATGTTTCAGTTGGGGAATTAATATAATTGAAATACGGTGGAAATACAATAGAAATAGACTCCGCTTCGCTCCGTGAAATAGTTAAAAAAGAAATATGGTGGAGATACGATAGAAATAGACTGCGCTTCGCTTCGTGAAATAGGTTGAAATACGAATTTGATGTATTTCACCGAGCTTGCTCGGTTTATTTCTATTCTATTTCCACTGTATTTCCACTCTATTTCTAATTTTCTCTCCCCATTTAACTAATTTCGCATCAAAATCCCATTAAATGAAGCTGATCGAAGTTACCACCTCCGCGCATCAAATCGAATTTATCGAGATGGCCCTGTGGTTGTACCGTAACGAGAAGAATTGGATTCGCCCCATCGATCAGGACATTGAGGGACTCTTCCATGCGGAGACCAACAAACTTT
>CAMDLI010000137.1 GCA_945901615.1 Spirosoma fluviale | reverse complement strand
AGTGGAGGGCAGCGTGAGTTTGCCCCGGTTTTGGCTCGCGCGGCAGCAGCTACAGGTATTGATGGGTTCTTTATTGAAACCCACCCCGAACCGAGCAAGGCGCTAAGCGACGGTCCTAACTTGATTCCTTTGCACCGTATGGGGGATTTTCTGCAGATGCTGAAAGCTTCCTGGGAGCTGGGGCAACGCTACCAAGATTTTAACGTAGAGTAAGTGCCTGTGCTATAGGGATTCTAACTTGAATAATCATCAAAGAGTTTCCTTCTTTAGGTGCATAGAGGTAACCTTTGGAATTCCTTTTGTGAGAGTAGCGGTATTGTTTTGTTTGGGCAACCCTAGGAATATCTCTATTTTTGCGACCGACAGTTAAATTAATTGATTGACCTGCAAGGATTTGATGTTTTGTTTAATAAATATTGATTAAAAATTAAACAAAAAATAAATTTCTTCTGTTCCTACTCCAATGAAAGTATCGATCTTCCGAAAGGAGCATTTTAACGCCGCCCACCGCCTCTTCAATTCGACTTGGTCGGATGAAAAGAATAATGCAGTGTTTGGCAAGTGTAATAACCCCAACTACCATGGTCACAATTACGATTTGATTGTGCAATTGGTAGGTGAAATTGATCCCGACACCGGATATGTGTTTGATACCAAAGTTCTAAGCGACCTGATCAAGGCACATGTCCTAAATAAATTTGACCACAAAAACTTAAACTTAGATACCGTTGAATTTAAAACCCTCAATCCTTCTACTGAAAATCTTGCAGTAGTAATTTGGAATATCCTGAGGGCACAGATTGATCGGAAATACGAACTAATCGTACGACTCTATGAAACAGAAAGAAACTATGTTGAATACAATGGGAATTAATAGTCTGGGTGCCTCTTTTGAGGAAATTGGAGATGAGCACGTAGGAACATCCGTTGAAACACCGTTAAGAGACGATGCTTTCAAGATGGACGATGAGCTTAAAGTGGAATTGATTGAAAAGCATTTCAAAGAGATCATGCATATTTTGGGGCTTGACCTTAGCGATGACAGTTTGAAAGGTACCCCACACCGTGTGGCAAAAATGTATGTGAAGGAAGTGTTTGCAGGACTGAATCCTAAAAATAAGCCTGAGCCCAAGCTTTTTGAAAATAAGTACAAGTACAAGGAAATGTTGGTGGAGAAAGACATCACCTTCTTCTCACACTGTGAGCACCACTTTGTGCCCATCTATGGAAAAGCGCATGTAGCTTATATTTCCAATGGAAATGTAATTGGACTTTCAAAAATCAACCGCATTGTGCAGTATTTCTCAAAGCGTCCGCAGGTTCAGGAGCGATTGACGATGCAGATTGGCAACGAGCTTCGTGAAATTTTGGGCACCGAAGATGTAGCGGTGATCCTGGATGCTTACCACATGTGCGTGAGCTCCAGAGGCATCAACGACACCAGCAGCTCAACGGTTACCTCTTTTTACTCCGGTAAATTCGAATCGGACGAGCAAAGCAGAAACGAGTTTTTGAAATACCTCAGTTTGAAAAAATAAGTGAATGGAGGCTGCGATTGGCAGTTCCATTTCTTCTAAAATAGCGTAAACTAAACCAACGAAAAAGCCCAGCAAAGTAGCTGGGTTTTTTTGTCGCAGTCAAACATTTTCAGGTCTTGTTGATTCTACTACAAACACCACAACCATGAAGGGAAAGAATATTATTTTGGTCGGAGGAAACTCCGGTATTGGCAAAGCAGTAGCCGAACAGCTAGCTGCACAAGGGGCCACACTTTTTATGTATTCAAAAAGCGGAGAAGGAACCATTGCGCTGGATTTTTCCAAAGATTTTGAGGAAATGCCCGGTTTACCAGAGGTAATCGATGGAGTAGTGTATTGTCCCGGAACCATCAACCTGAAGCCTTTTCATCGGATCTCTATCGAAGACTTTAAGCAGGAGATGGAGGTGAATTTCTACGGTGCCGTTCGCGTGCTCCAGGCCTGTTTGAAAGGCTTGAAAAAATCAACTGCACCTGCAGTGGTGCTTTACAGTACGGTAGCAGTACAAACCGGCATGGGATTTCATTCCGGCATTTCCTCGGCCAAAGGCGCCATTGAGGGATTGACGCGTTCCTTGGCAGCAGAATGGGCACCCAGCAAAATCCGCGTCAATGCGATAGCTCCGTCGCTTACTGAAACACCTTTGGCAGGAGCATTGCTATCCACGCCTGAGAAAAAAGAAGCTTCTGACAAGCGGCATCCACTAGGGAGAGTGGGGAGACCGGAGGATATTGCTGAGGCTACTGTATTTTTACTCGCTGAAAAGTCTTCTTGGATGACAGGACAAATTCTTCACGTGGATGGAGGAATGTCTCATCTAAAATAATTTAAAACATTTTTATCCTTATTTTTGTAGTGTGTACGGGTATTGTCCCGAGAAGAAAGCATTGTGTTTATGAAGACACCTCCTGAATCATTTCTACTGTTCAAGGAAGAATTGGTAAAGGCCCAACTGGAGAAGGAAAGGCTGAAGCTGTATTACGAACAACAATTGACTGAGGTCAATCAAGAGCTCTTACGTTTGAAAGAGCAGATTCAATCCCAACAGGACATGATGCGTACGACTTTGGAGTATGCATCCAACTTGGAAATTAGGTTAACTGAGGTTAAGGAAGAAGTGTCTCAAGCCACTTCTTCTCAGAGAAAAACCATTTACTAAATCTATCCTACTAGACATGAACGAGAATACATTTTTTCCTGGTGTTATGGACTTTGATCTTGCTTTTGAACACAAGTATGCAAGAGTTTGGAGTAACCCTACACGAAAGATTGTTATCTGTGAATTGCTCACGGATTATGTACCTATTGAAGACTTCAAAGAGGTTTTTGCCGAAATTGGAGACCTAGTTAAGGCAGGGGACTTCACTAAATTTATTTTTGATAAGCGTGCCTTGAGAGCCTTCCATCAACCTACTATGGAGTGGTATTTTATCCATTGGAAAAAAGAGATGCTTGGTTATGGTGTGAAGACCCACCGCAAAATTCTTCCTGCAGAGAAGTGGTTTGAGAAGATGGTTCAAATTGCCAAAGCACAAATCCTCACCCAGTACCCAGACAACATCATCGACCAGTTGGATATTGTCTATTGCGATACCCTAGAGGCAGCGATTTTGTCCTAATGCGGCAGTTTGATTCGGAGCAACTGGCTCAGCTAGATGCTTCTTTCCGAAGAAATCTGATCAATTGCCTTCCTGGATACAAGCCACTACAGTTGATCGGTACCCAAAATTCAGCTGGAGTACCCAATCTTGCCCTTTTTTCGCAAATCATCCACCTCGGTGCAGCGCCACCGCTGATTGGGATTTTATTCCGTCCCCACACTGTCAAGCGGGATACTTTAGAAAATATTCTAGAAACTCGAAGTTTTACCCTAAATCAAGTTCTTCCAGAATGGCATATCCAAGCCCATTGGACGGCAGCAAACTGGGAAGAAAGCGAGTTTGAAGCCACGGGCTTAAAAGAAGAGCGAAAGGCAGGTTTTCCTGCGCCATTCGTGGAAGGTAGCCCAGTTCAACTCGCCTGTGTACTTGAAGAAGTGCAAACACTCCAAATCAACCAAACGGTATTGGTCATCGCGCGAATCGAACAAGTTTTTGTAGCCGAAAAAGGCCTGCGGGAAGATGGTACACTCGATTACGATGCGCTGGGAACCGTTGCAGTGACGGGATTGGATGAATACCATAAAGGGCAATCCTTAGGGAGACTTTCCTACCCAAAGCCAGGGATTCGACCCTCCGAAATTTAAGTTGCTTGTGTTCGGAAGTATGGGTTTATTTACCAACACATGACTATTCTCGAACTCACCGATTCTGGGCTGTATTGTCCTCCGGCCGATATTTTTATCGATCCATGGAGGCCTGTAGCCAAGGCGGTCATCACCCACGCCCACTCGGATCATGCGCGCAGAGGGATGAAGCAGTACCTGGCACACCATCATTCCCGAGAAGTGATGAAGTTGCGCCTAGGAAAGGACATCAATTTGCAGACCATGGGATATGGAGAACCCATTCAAATTCAGGGTGTGCAAATTTCCTTGCATCCAGCAGGGCATATCCCAGGTTCGGCCCAGGTCAGACTGGAATACCAAGGAAAAGTGGCTGTTGTCAGTGGGGATTACAAGGTGGAGGACGATGGGCTTTCTGCTCCCTTTGAACCAGTCAAATGCCATGAGTTTGTGTCGGAATGTACCTTTGGGATGCCGATTTATGACTGGGAACCGCAGGAAGAAGTATTCAAACAAATCAACGATTGGTGGAAGAGTAATGCGGAGCAGGGGCTTAATTCCGTTATTTTCGCTTACTCTTTGGGCAAAGCCCAGCGCGTCTTGACCCACCTGCAACCCGAAATTGGGGAAATTTTTGTGCATGGGGTGATAGCGAACACTAACGATGCATTGGCAGCGGATGGACTTATTTTACCGGAGGTTACCCGTGTAAACCAAGACTTGCCCAAGTCAGCCTTCAGAGGAGCGCTAATTATTGCTCCCCCAGCGGTCATGAATACTTCTTGGATGAATCGTTTTGCCCCATACCGCACGGCCAATTGCTCAGGCTGGATGAATGTGCGTGGCATTCGACGCAGGAGTTCACTCGATCGTGGATTTGTGCTCTCAGACCATGCAGATTGGAAGGGATTGATCTCGGCCATTCAGGCCACCGAAGCCGAAAAAGTGTATTTGACGCATGGGAGCACGGCTATCTTTGGAAAATTTCTGCAAGAAGAAAAAGGAATTGATGCAGTTTCACTTCAAACACTCTTTGGGGAAGAAGAAAAAGAATAAGAAATGAGGCCTTAGGAAGAACTTGTTTTGTTATCCTTTGCTACTCCCAACCCTATTCGCATCCCCTTCATTTATTTTTAAGTTAATCCATTGAAATTCTTGTGATTAAGAGGCTGGATTAGGGCTTCGATTTAAAATTTTCTCCTTAGGTTTTAGCAAGCGGGTAGCAGTGCTTACCTTTGCGCATGGCTCAACAAATCCTCATCCTCGATTTCGGTTCCCAGTACACCCAGCTCATTGC
>CAMDLI010000136.1 GCA_945901615.1 Spirosoma fluviale | reverse complement strand
ATGATTTTTCAACAAATACTTTTTTACTAGAACCTACCTTTCCCCAATTTTCGTCTTCCGTGCAATGGGTTACTCTTGGCATCATTCCATATCCTGTATGAACTTTCGCTACATCACATAGCATTGGTGATTTGAATGCTCTTTCCAATGAACAATTAAAAATTGACGTTATTTTGACTTTTGTTTCCATTACTGCTGTTTTAGTATGTTTCGGGCTCGGTTAGGAAAAGAATAGGGTAGACATTAGACCTAAATCTACTTCTATCCATCTAAATTCATTCAATGGGCGAATTTTTTACTTTTTCATTCCCAAGTAGTCTACCACAAAGTAGCTCATCACGCGAACGCCCAACACGAAGCCACTCTCGTCCAAGTAGAAATCTGGGGTGTGGTGGGAAGGGGTTTTGGTAGGGTCAGCTCCTTTTTTCATGCCTCCCAAACCAATAAACAAACCCGGCTTCTCGCGCTGGTAGAAGCTAAAGTCTTCCGCTCCCGTTACCGGTGGGTTGACATGAACATTGGCCTTGCCTGCAGCAGCCTCCAAGGTGGAAACCATCTTGGCAGTAAGGGCCGGGTCATTGACAGTAGAAGGGTAGAGCTTGGTGATGTTGACCTCCGCACGAGCACCTGCACTCTCCGCAATGTTGGTTGCGATCTCGGTGATGCGTCGGTGCACTAGGTCTTGCTGCTGCTCACCGAAGGTGCGGATGGTACCGATCATCTCTACTTTTTCAGGAATAATGTTGTGGCGAATGCCTCCATGAATGGCGCCTACAGTCACTACTGCTGGATTTTGAGTTACGTTGACACTACGGGAAAGGATGGTTTGTAAGCCAGTCACAATCTGTGAAGCGGTCACAATGGGATCTACCCCAAACCATGGAGAAGCGCCGTGAGCCTGGGTTCCGTGCACGATGATTTCCAAGTTGTCCACAGCAGCTTGTGCTGGTCCAGAACGGTAGCCAATCTTGCCTACCTCGGTTTGTGCCGAGATGTGCAAGCCAAAGATGGCATCCACATCTTTCATCACGCCTTCAGCGACCATTTGCTTGGCACCCCAGGAAGTCACTCCAGGAACATAAATGCCCTCTTCGGCAGGCTGAAAGATAAATTTAACGGATCCTTCTAATTGAGCCTTCATGCCAGCAAGTACCTCAGCAACTCCCATCAAGATCGCCACGTGGGTGTCGTGCCCGCAAGCATGCATCACGCCGGTTTGCTGCCCATTGTAGGTAGTAGTGACGTTGGATTTGAAGGGCAAGTCAACGCGCTCGGTAACAGGCAAGGCATCCATGTCGGCACGAAGGGCGACCATCGGTCCGGGCTTGCCGCCACGCAAGATGCCTACTACACCGGTAGTGGCTACACCTTCCTGTACTTCAATGCCCAAGGTACGTAGGTGGTCAGCTACTTTTTTGGCAGTACGCGTTTCCTCGTTGCCTAGCTCTGGGTGCTGGTGGATGTCACGTCTCCAGTCGATGACTTTGTTTTCGATGGCTGCAGCCTGCTGATCAATGCTGGGGCGAAGTTTGCTCTGCGCAAATGCCGTGCTGCTCAGCAATAGAAGTGGAAGGAGTATTTTTTTCATAGGATTGTTGTGAAGGTATTGGTCTAGGGGAGGCTTAATTTAAATTCATGGGGCGTAAATTCAATGAATTTTTGGATAAAGCCTAGAATTGGAGAACTTTTTGGTTGGAATTGGCTTTAATACGTAAACACTACTCCCTATGGAATTGAATCAGAAGCTGGCGGTAGTCACCGGCGTAAGTAAGGGGCTTGGCCTTGAAGTGGTCAAATTGCTAATCGACAAAGGCGCCGTCGTGGCGGGCTGGGGAAGAAATCAACCTTCCTTTACCCATCCCAACTTTCATTTTTTCAGCTGCGATGTGGCAGATGAGGCGCAGGTTGAGCAAGCCTACCAAGCCACCGTTGCTCGCCTCGGTGCCGACATCCGTATATTGGTCAACAATGCCGGATTTGGAGTTGCCGGACCGCTAGAAACCATGAGTTCGGCAGACTGGAAATCCATGTTTGATACTAACGTGCATGGGATTTTTTATACCACCAAAAGAATAATCCCCGCTATGAAAGCCGCTGACGAAGGGCATATCCTCAACGTCGCATCCATAGCAGGACTCAATGGGGTAAGTAATTTTGCAGGCTATGTAGGCACCAAACATGCCGTCCGCGGCATCTCTCATTCCCTGTACATGGAGCTTCGTGACTTTGGGATCAAGGTGTCGACGATCTATCCGGGATCCATCCAAACAAACTTCTTTGATGCCATTCCGGGCATGGATGCACACGAACACATGATGCAGCCTGCGGATGTGGCCCTGACCATTGTGCAAACCCTCGAAACGCATCCCAACTATTTTGTGGTCGATGTGGAGTGCAGGCCGCTCCGCCCAAAGGGTAAAAAATAGGAAGCAGCATCCCTTAAAAATTGCCCTTGTCGTTCCAAGGGCAATCTGTATTTTTGTAGGTACTCGATTTGTCTTGAATCGCCCCAGCATGTCACTCCAGGTTTCTCAGCTCAGTAAACGATACGGTTCTCAAAAAGCACTGGATGAAGTCAGTTTTTCGGCATCCCCAGGACGAATCTTAGGTTTCTTGGGACCCAATGGGGCAGGGAAGTCCACGGCGATGAAAATCATTACAGGCTATCTTGCAGCTGATTCGGGCGCGGTATCGATCTTGGGCGAAAATGCCTTGGCAAATCCCAAGAAGTTGGCAGCTCAAATTGGCTACCTCCCCGAAAACAATCCCCTCTACCTAGACTCCTACGTTCGCGAGTTTTTGGAATTTTCGGGAGGCATCTACGGCATGAAATCTGCCGATATCCGACGCCGGACGGAGGAGATGATTCGCAAAACAGGGCTTCAACAGGAGCAACACAAGAAAATTGGGCAGCTATCCAAAGGCTATCGGCAGCGGGTGGGCATTGCACGGGCACTGCTTCACGATCCTGCTCTGGTGATCTTGGATGAGCCTACCACAGGCTTGGATCCCAACCAGCTCGTGGATATTCGCAACTTGATCCAAGAAGTAGCCGAAAACAAAACGCTTATTTTCTCCACCCACATCATGCAAGAGGTGGAGGCCGTATGCCATGATGTGGTCATCATCAACCAAGGTAAAATCCGATCGGCAGGATCCCTTGCGGACTTGAAGTCAGCGGCTACCCAAGTCACCCTATTGTTAGAAACAGAAGAGTCGCTGGACTTATCCTGGTTTGAAGGGATCGGAGTCCCAAGCTTTGGCACCAAAGGAACTCAGGAATTGGTGCTATTAGCCAAGGATGCAGGGGAAGCTCGAAAGGCGATTTTGCAGGTGGTGAGCCAGCGGCAGCTTAGCTTAATCCGTCTTGACCAAGGCGCAAAAAATTTAGAAACCCTGTTTAGAGAAATTACCCAAGGCCAATGAAAAGTTTATTTCTCAAGGAAATTACTTCTTTTTTCGGCAGCTTAACCGGCTACCTGGTGCTGGTCTTGTTTTTGGTTGCCATCGGCTTGCTGGTTTGGGTTTTTCCCGAAAGTTCGGTGCTGGATTATGGCTATGCAGATTTAGAATCCTTATTTCTATACACTCCCTATGTATTTACTTTTTTGATTCCAGCCATCTCTATGCGCAGCTTGGCTGAGGAGCGGAGGGCCGGCACCTGGGAGCTGCTTCAAACTTCCCCACTTAGCTTGACTCAAATTGTATTTGCCAAGTACCTGGCCCTCCTCGTACTTGTTTTTATGGCGATCCTTCCTACCCTGGGCTATGCCTACTCCATCTCCTTGTTGGGCGACCCTCCGGGCAACTTGGATTGGGCGGGCTTCTTTGGGAGTTGGATCGGGTTATTGATGATTGGAGCCACTTTTGCCGCCGTAGGCTTGTTTGCAAGTTCACTGACTTCCCAGCAAGTGGTGGCCTTTGTACTCGGGGTCTTTCTTTGCTTTGTCTTGTATTTTGGATTGACCGCTTTGGCAGGGATGGTGCCGGGAGATTGGGCCTATTGGGTGGAGGAGCTCAGCCTGAGCTACCACTACAACAGTTTGAGTAGAGGAGTCATTGACAGTAGGGACCTCTTTTTTCTGCTAGGTATGATTTGGGTATTTCTTGGGGCAACGGTTTTGATTTTGAAGAAGAAATGAACCTATTGCTATCCCATCGGCTATTTCCTCTTGTGGCGCTGCTGCTTGGCATCCTGGTCTTGGCAGGCTTGGCACTGACGGTCCGTTTTCGAATTGACCTGACTGAAGAAAAGCGCTATTCCCTACATCCATCCACACTTCAGCTCCTGGAAGGAATAGATCGTCCCTTGCATGTAGATATTTTACTGACCGGAGAGCAGCTTCCGGGAGGGATGCGTCGCCTACAAAAATCCATCGAGGAGACCGTTCGCACCTTTAATGCCTACTCGGCGGAGAACATTACCGTGTCCTATTTCGATCCCTTGGAAGTGACCGACTCCTTAAAGGAAGAATTTATCTACACACTTGCCGACTATGGGATTCGTCCCACCAACCTCTTTGTCAACAAGGCTACTGGGCAGCAGGAGCAACTTATTTTTCCTGGAATATTGGTGTCAGATGATACCTATGAAACAGGGGCCTTGATCTTGAAAGGGGAGCGAGGCATGTCCGCTGAGCAAACCTTGAATGCCTCCATTGAAAACTTAGAGTTTGAAATTGCACAGGCCATCCAAAAATTACTGTATCCTCAAAAAACCGCTTTAGCGATGATTATTGGCCACGGTGAGCTGGCTGAGGACGATGGTTTTGGGATGGTGGAAGCACTCAATGGTCGCTACGAGTTGTTTAAGGTGCCGATGGAGCAGGCCAAAAAAGTGGAAGATCTGAGTTCTTTTGCTGCAGTATTCATTTTGGGCCCAGACAGTACCTTCTCCGATCGCGAGCTTTTCCTTTTGGATCAATACGTCATGGGAGGAGGCAACTTGGTGGTGGCTGCCGAGGGAGCAAGTTTGGATTTAAGCCAGTTGGCAGGACAAGGGGCCTTGGCTCTGCCGCAGGAAAATAGTTTGGATCGTCTCCTATTTCGCTACGGGATCCGGGTCAACAAAGACTTGATTCAAGATCTTAATTTTGG
>CAMDLI010000135.1 GCA_945901615.1 Spirosoma fluviale | reverse complement strand
CGTGCTATTGGAGTCCGTGCTCCCTTCGTCACCTGTCCGATCTCACAGAGGATCTCAGCATCCAGAGGCAAGTACAGGTCCACTCGGGAACCGAATTTGATAAAGCCAAACTCTTCCCCCTGCTGAAGTGCAGAACCTTTGGTCACATACCACTTGATTCGCTTGGCCAAGGCACCTGCGATTTGACGCATCATCAAGGTATTCCCTTTCGCATCGCGAATAACCAAAGAAGTGCGCTCATTTTCGGTGCTTGACTTGGGATGCCATGCCACAAGGTATTTACCAGGATGGTATTGGAAATAATCCACTGTGCCTTGAATCGGAGATCGATTCACATGCACATTGAATGGTGACATAAAAATGGATACCTGTCTGCGTTTGTCTTTGAGGTATTCGTCCTCTACTGCCTCTTCAATCACCACTACTTTTCCATCCGCCGGAGCAAAAACTATCCCATCCTCTTGAGGCGCCTCGAAAATTGGATTTCTAAAAAATTGAAGAATGATCAAGTAAAAAAGAATGCTTCCCCCTAAAGCAAGGTTGAAGAGCAGTCTTTCATCTGGAAGAAAGTAGTAGATCAAATAGTTGGCCACTGAAAGCACTAAGAGCAGCCAAAATAAAAGGGTTCTTCCTTCCTTATGTATGGTCATCATAATCGTTGCTTAAGACGTCGGAACTATTCAAAAATAGGACCTAGACGCAATTTAACTCCATGAAAAAGGGCGTGAAAATTACTTTCCACGCCCAAAGTTATCATTTTTTTGGAAAAATCGACTTAGAACCCACCTCGGTAGGTGTAGGTTTGCGCTACTTTGTCAATTGCAACAATATATGCAGCGATACGCATCGGTACATTGTATTTGATGGAAGCTTGATAAACCGTATCAAACGCATCTTTCATGATTCGATCTGAGCGTCTATTGACACGGTCTGCAGTCCATTTGTAGCCCAATCGGTTTTGTACCCACTCAAAGTAGGAAACTGTCACCCCTCCGGCATTCGCCAAGATATCAGGTACAGCCATGATCCCTTTTTCGTTCAAAATAGCATCTGCCTTAGCCGAAGTAGGGCCATTGGCGCCTTCTACGATCAGCTTTGCCTGAATTTGATCTGCATTGGAAGTGGTAATGACATCTTCTACTGCGGCAGGTACCAGAACGTCTATTTTAAGGGTGAGCAAGTCCCCTGCGTTTTCCATTTTATCTCCACCTGCAAACCCTTCTAAGGTGCCGTTGTTGCTGTCACGGTAGGCAATTGCCTCCACTACATTGATTCCTTTCTCGTTGTAAAAAGCTCCTGTATGATCCGAAATTGCCACCACCTTCAGTCCTCTTTCTTCCAATAGGCGAGCTGCCCAGCTCCCCACATTACCAAATCCTTGTACTGCACAGGTCGCTGTGAATGGATTGATTTTCAATTTTTGCATTGCCGCAAGTGCGGATACCATCACTCCACGACCTGTAGCTTCGGTTCGACCAAGAGAACCTCCCAATACCAGAGGCTTACCTGTCACAACAGAAGGAATGGTCATTCCATGTGCTTTGGAGTACTCATCCATCAACCAGGCCATTTCGCGAGGTCCAGTACCCATATCGGGTGCAGGAATATCCTTGTCTGGACCGAATACATCAATCATGGCCATGGTGTAGGCACGTACTAAACGCTCAATCTCACCTTTGGACATTTCGCGTGGATTGCATCGTACGCCGCCTTTTGCTCCTCCATAGGGAATATCTACTACCGCACACTTCCAGGTCATCCAGGCTGCGAGCGCCCTCACTTCATCCAAATGCACATCTGGAGCAAATCGAATTCCTCCCTTTGCTGGTCCTAAAATATTGGAATGGATCACTCGAATGCCTTCAAAAACTTGGATTTTCCCACTATCCATCGTGATGGGTAGGGAAACAATCACTTGCTTGGCTGGATTTTTTAAAACGTTGTATACTTCATCAGAAAGTCCGAGTTTCTCGGCTGCAATGTTGAATCTCTCCATCATGGACTCCAAAGGATTCTCTCTATCCTTTATCGGTGCCGGTTCTATGTAAGCCATATTGGGTCGTTAGGTAGTAAACTGTGAAGTAAATTTAAGCAGATTTTTTATTGCGAGGGGTAGAATTAAAAGATTTTCAGAAAAGCAGTGATAAACGGAGCCGAAAGTAACAAACCATCAAAACGATCCATAAATCCACCATGTCCAGGAAGTACAGAACCTGAGTCTTTGATCTCGATGGAGCGCTTGAATAAGGACTCAATCAAATCCCCATAAGTACCAGCAATGATGATGATTCCCGCAATCACGAGCCATTTCCAATCTTCGAGTACGGTAAAATATTGGGAAATCACAAAGGCAACTAAAATGGCTGAAAAAGCCCCACCTAAAAACCCTTCCCATGATTTTTTGGGTGACACGCGTTCAAAAAGTTTGGTTTTCCCAAACCGCGTCCCTGCAAAGTAGGCTCCAGTATCGCTAGCCCATAAAATGAGTAAGCAGCCCACAAGGATCTCGTAATGATACACTGTTTCCACGGAAAAAACCGCCAAATTCAAGAGCGAAATGGGTACAGCTACATAAAAGATACCCAAATAGGTGAAAGCCACCCCAGTAAATGGCTTTTTATCTGTTTTTTTATAGAGCTTGATAAAGAAGGTCAAGGAAACCAAGGGAAAAATCAGGTAGAGGTATTCATGAGGCAAGTGCTCCTTCTCCACCATGAAGGTAAGCGCGAAGATTAAAAGACCTAGGATAGTTCCAAAGCTCTTCAATGGAAGCATTCCATCCAATCCTGAGAGTTTGTAAAACTCCATTTGAGACATTCCCAAGATGGTTCCAAAAATCAAGAAATAGGTCCAGTCCGAATAGATAAGTGCTGCTAAGATCAGCGCTGCTCCCACCAAAGATGTGATCGCTCGTTGCACCAAGTTGCTGTACTTGTTGATATTAAAACGTGATCTCATGCTGAATCAGTTGAAGTGCGAAAAGTGTTTGGGCTGTGGGAACAAGCACCTCATAGGTACCAAAAACTTGGTAGACAGATTCTTTTTTATTGAGTACAAAAGCAGCCACTCCTTTATCTTCCAAAACTCCCTTCACAATTTCTACTCGAATTTGATTTTGATCCTCAAACACTTTGGTCCAGTTTTTCATCCTTTACCCGATTGGCTTTTTTAAAATAAAGAAATCCAAGGATAAGAACCAAAATTCCTGCAAGTGCACCGGGGTAAGAAACCGCATCAGTGGATTGAATATCCATCTCGATTAGGCCTTCATTTGATGCATAAACCAGGAGCAAGGTCAAGGTATTATTTAGAATATGGCCTAGAATCGGGTAAAATAAGCTGCCCGTGTAATGGTACATGTACCCAAACAGGGCACCCAAAAACATTCGAGGAAGAAATCCATAAAATTGCACGTGAATCGCTGAAAAAATCAGGGCAGTGACCCAAATTCCTAAATGTGGGGACCCAAGATAGCTTTGAAACTTGGGTTGAATCATTCCTCTAAAAAACAATTCCTCACCTACACCCGCAAAAACTCCAATCACCAAAATTCCAGAAAGAAGCTCTGGGATGGATTGAAAATCTGTTAGGAATTTGGTGAGTTCCATAAGTTGGGCTTCCATCTCTTGCATCCATAGCTCAACTCCTGATAGAAACTCAGGCAAGATCAACAGTGAATTCCAATACATCAGCAATCCATTGAAAAGCATGCCTCCTACAGTCATTGCAGAGACTATGGCCAGGTTTTTACCAGTAACGCGCGCGATTTGTTTGGACCAATGCAAGTCCGCTTTTTCCAAAAACCGAAGGATTCCCCAGGTGGCTAGCCAAAATCCCAAACCAGAACCCAGCCCCTGGGCAAAAAGCAAGGCCATGCGTCCATTGGGAACTGAATAATCGCCACCCACAAGGCCCATCAACTCCTCTACACTGATCTGAAAAATGGGGGGAATAAGGACTACTGCAATGCCTTGAAGTAGGACTAAGGTGCCAAATGCCACTAATGTGATGACTACCAGTGACAAAAACCAGTTCTTTCGGGAGGCTATTTCAGCCTGGGTTTCGTAAATCTCCATAATTGGGCTAAATTTACACGAAATTTAGATTGTCAGGTGGTAAAAATTGGAAATATAGAATTGGGAGATTTCCCACTCTTACTCGCTCCCATGGAGGATGTAAGTGACCCTCCCTTTCGGGCAGTTTGCAAGCAAAATGGCGCTGACTTGATGTATACCGAGTTTATCAGTTCCGAAGGGCTGATTCGCGATGCGGCCAAAAGCGTGCAAAAGCTGGATGTTTACGACTACGAACGCCCTGTAGGCATTCAGATTTTTGGAGCAGAAATTGAATCCATGCGAGAAGCCGCTGCCATTGCGGAAGCTGCTGGTCCTGATATTTTGGATATCAACTATGGCTGTCCCGTCCACAAGGTGGCCTGTAAAGGCGCCGGTGCTGGAATTTTATTAGATATCGACAAGATGGTCTCCATGACCGCAGAAATTGTCAAGCGTGTAAATCTACCTGTTACTGTCAAAACCAGACTCGGCTGGAGTCAGGATACAATTCGGATTGTAGAAGTGGCTGAGCGCCTCCAAGACATCGGTATTCAGGCCATCTCTATACATTGCCGTACCCGCCAACAGATGTACAAGGGAGAGGCAGATTGGTCTTGGCTCAACTTGGTCAAAGACAATCCTAGACTCCACATTCCTGTTTTCGGAAATGGCGACATTGATAGCCCCGAAAAAGCAGCCGAATACCGCGCTAAATACAATGTAGATGGCATGATGATTGGTCGGGCATCCATTGGCTACCCTTGGATTTTTAACGAAATCAAGCACTACTTTGCCACGGGCGAAAAACTTACGGCTCCGGACTTAACGGAACGTATTGCGGTCACCAAAAAGCACTTGGATTTTTCGATCGAATGGAAAGGCGAAAAGCAAGGTATTCTTGAAATGCGTCGCCACTATACCAATTACTTTAGAGGCATGCCCAACTTCAAACCTTTCCGTACGGAGATGGTCACAGCAGAGCGTTATACAGAAGTTTTATCGATTTTGGACCAGGTACAAGAAACCTATGCGGATTACGAATTTCAACCCATGTAACACCCGTTTATCCCTTTTCC
>CAMDLI010000134.1 GCA_945901615.1 Spirosoma fluviale | reverse complement strand
GGTACGGCATCTACCTCAAATCGGTTGATCAAGGCAGCACAAATCCCAACAGTTCCTGGGCGTTTTTTCGTACTTACCTTCTCTAGAAGTCCATTGGCATGCTTCTTATAGATGTACTCCTCACGGTGGTAGGTCACATCCACAAATGGCGGTTTAAACTCCATTAAAGGGGAAATACCCTCCATGAGCTCCTTCAAACTTTGCCCTTTTAAGGGAGGAAGGATTTCGAAGGAAAAGAGGGTCCCTTTTGCGTTTTTTATATGCTCAGTGATTTTCATTGTGGTATAGTCTCAAGAATTGCGGTTGGAGTATAGGCCAAATTTGGAGATAGTAAGCGCTCAGCCGCTTGAAGGCTGATGCCTTTTCGCTTTGCATAACTTGCTACCTGGTCGGCACCAATTTTCCCTAAGCCAAAATAGCTACTCTCTGGGTGTGCAAAGAAGAATCCAGAAACGGAGCTAGTTGGGTACATGGCATAGCTCGAGGTCAAGGTGATTCCTATCGTATTTTCTAAATCCAACAATTCGGAAATAGTCACCTTCTCGGAGTGCTCAGGACAGGCTGGATAGCCAGGTGCTGGGCGGATGCCTGCATATTCCTCGCTGACCAAGGCCTCATTAGATAGCTGCTCCTGAGGGGCATAGCCCCAAAGTTCCTTTCGTGTCAATTCGTGTAAGTATTCGGTAGCCGCCTCTGCCAATCTATCGGCCAGGGCCTTAAACAAGATGTCGTTGTAATCGTCCTGTGCAGCTTGGAATTCGGCCAACTTGGTTTCCATGCCGAGCCCGGAGGTGACAGCAAAGCAACCCAAATAGTCCACCTGCTCAGGGTGTAAGTAATCGACTAAGGAGCGGTTAGGTACTCCTTTACCCTTTTTGCCCTGCTGCCTCAAGAAGTGGAAGTTGGCAATGGACTCTCCTTTTTCGTTCAGCACGCGGGCATCATCGCCTTCACGCTGTACAGGAAGCAAGGTGCATACCGCCTTGGCAGTGAGCCATTTTTCTTTGATCAAGGTATCCAGCATGGCTTCTGCGTCTGCAAAAAGGCGGGTAGCCTCTTCCCCGACCACAGGATCGGCCAATATCTTTGGGTACTTGCCACTGAGCATCCAGGTACTGAAGAATGGCGTCCAGTCAATGTATTTTCTCAACACCGAAAGATTTAGCTCCTCAATCACTGTCCTACCCAAAACTTTTGGCTTCACAGGAGTTATTCCTGCCCATTCGATTGGCACGGGGTTGGCCATGGCCTCCTCGTAGGAAATCAACTGCTTGACAGCCTGCTTGGCTTCGTGCTCTTCCCGCAAGGCCTTGTAGGTGGCCTTTAGATTGATGCGGTAGGTATCTCTAGTTTCAGGTGAAATGGACTCCCCTGCGATTGGAACTGACTTACTCGCATCAGTGACGTGAATGACACAACCGGAGTACATAGGATCAATTTTCACTGCCGTGTGAATTCTAGAAGTAGTAGCTCCACCGATAAGCAATGGGATCGTCAGCCCTTGGCGCTCCATTTCTGAAGCCACATTGACCATTTCGTCTAGGGATGGAGTAATCAATCCACTCAATCCAATGATATCTACCTTATTTTTGATTGCCTCATCGATAATTTTCTGTGCATCTACCATCACACCGAGGTCGATGATTTGGTAGCTATTGCAAGCCAAAACTACTCCTACGATGTTTTTACCAATGTCATGGACATCGCCTTTTACGGTTGCCAGGAGAATTTTCTTTAAGGAAGAGGCTTCTTGACCCTCCTCAGGAAGTGGCATAAAGGGCTCCAAATAGGCTACAGCCTTTTTCATTACCCGAGCCGATTTGACTACTTGAGGAAGAAACATTTTCCCTTCACCAAATAAGTCGCCCACTACATTCATTCCATCCATCAAAGGACCTTCAATCACTTTCAGTGGATTGACCAATTCAAGGCGTGCAGCCTCGGTATCTTCGATGATAAAGTCCAAAATCCCTTTTACCAAGGCATGTTCAATTCGCTTGGCTACGGGCGCTGATCTCCAGGCCTCGTTGACCACTTCTTTTTTATCTGCAGACTTGACCGTTTCGGCAAAGTCTAGCAGTCGCTCGGTAGCGTCCTCCCTACGATCAAACAATACATCTTCTACCCGCTCCAATAATTCTTTATCGATATCGGCATACACCTCGAGCATGGTAGGATTGACAATTCCCATATCCATCCCATGCTGGATTGCATGGTAAAGGAAAGCGGCATGCATGGCTTCGCGAACGGGATCATTTCCACGAAAGGAAAAAGATACGTTGCTGACCCCACCACTTACCTTCGCACCAGGAAGATTTTGCTTGATCCAGCGCGTTGCATTAAAGAAGTCAACCGCATTCTTGCGGTGCTCTTCCATCCCTGTAGCTACTGGGAAAATATTTGGATCAAAAATGATGTCCTGGTGGTTAAATTTTACCTGATCGACAAGGATTCGATAGCTTCGCTCACAGATCTGAATGCGTCGCTCGTAGGTATCTGCCTGTCCCTTCTCATCGAAGGCCATCACCACTACTGCAGCACCAAACTTCTTGATGGTCTTTGCCTGCTGGATAAATTCTTCTTCCCCGTTTTTCAAGGAAATCGAGTTCACGATGCCTTTTCCCTGTACGCACTTCAATCCAGCAAGGATGATGCTCCATTTGGAACTATCAATCACAATTGGAATACGGCTAATCTCCGGTTCAGAAGCAATCAAGTTGAGAAAGCGGACCATGGCAAACTCGCCATCCAGCATGCCCTCGTCCATACAAACGTCCAACACCTGTGCACCACCTCGAACTTGGTCTAAGGCGATATCTAGGGCATCATCGTATTGGCCATTGAGAATGAGGCGGGCAAATTTTTTGGAACCAGTGATATTGGTTCGTTCGCCGATGTTTACAAAATTGATGGTAGGTGAAAATACCAAGGGCTCAAGGCCAGAAAGTTTCAAATAGTTAGGCTTAGACATGTTGCTCCTCCTCTTCAGTTAATTGATCAATTTGTCTTGGGCTATATTCGGCTGCAAGCTGTGCCAAAGCACGAATATGGTCAGGAGTAGTGCCACAGCAGCCTCCCAAAATATTCAGCATTCCCTCTTTCAAAAAGGTTCGTACTTGATCTGCCATTTCATTTGCTCCTTGGTCATAGGCACCAAATTCATTGGGCAAACCAGCATTGGGGTAGGCAGACACATAAAATGGAGCCTCTTGTGCAAGCACCTTCAAGTAAGGTCGAAGTTCCTTCGCTCCCAAGGCACAGTTGAGGCCTACAGAAAATAAAGGAACATGAGATACCGAAATTAAAAAGGCCTCGGTGGTCTGTCCAGAAAGCGTTCGTCCAGAAGCATCGGTAATCGTTCCTGAGATCATGATTGGGATTCCTCCTTCTCTCGCATCCAGGGGAATATTTCGTTCCTCATACACTTCCTGAATGGCATAAAGAGCGGCCTTGGCATTGAGTGTATCAAAAATGGTCTCTACCAGAATTAGGTCGGCACCCCCATCCAATAGGCCTCTGACCTGCTCCGCATAAGCTTCGGCCAGCTGATCAAAGGTGATGGCGCGGTATCCGGGATCGTTTACATCAGGAGAGATAGATGCAGTTCGGTTGGTTGGACCCATCGCACCCGCTACAAATCGAGGTTTGTCTGGGGTAGTCTCCGTGAATGCATCTGCAACCTCTCGAGCAATTTTAGTGGATTCAAAATTAATGGCATAAGCCAGGTGGGACAAACCATAATCTTCCTGAGCAATGGTCGTTCCTGAAAAAGTATTCGTTTCAATGATATCCGAACCAGCCTCAAGGTATTCCTTGTGTATCGCACGAATGATATCGGGTCTGCTTAATGAAAGAAGGTCATTGTTACCTTTTAAAGACTTGGGATGGTCTTTTAAAGCTGGAGTCCGAAAATCTTCTTCGGTAAGGGTGTAGCGTTGAATCATGGTACCCATGGCACCATCTAGGATTAAAATCCTGTTTTTAACTGCATGGAGCAGTTGTTCCGTTCTGTTTTGTCTCATTTTTGGTTACGTTCAAAAAACTAATCGAGCAAGACACGGAGAAAAAGTAGGTCAATTTTCTGTTCTTCTCATCTATTCTTGGCATATCCAAGAGGGGAGTTAGCACCTTGATTACAGGTTGCTAAGACGTCAAAGGGCCCATCCCTCGGTCTTTCTCGATAAGTAGCTGCAAAAGTAATACTAAAATCCAAAAAACCGAAAAATCAATCCAGTTTTCACGCAGAAAAAATAGTTTTTTTGAAAAAAACAGAAGGAAATTAGGGACGAATCCCTATCCCAAAAGTTAAAAATGGTCCAGACTGATAGGAATTCATGGACAGTCCTCCGAGCTTAAAACCAGGAATTGCCTGTTCGTAACCCGCAGAGGTGGAAAAAACGACATCAAAAATCTTTCTTTTGGTCATGGGAAGACCATATTCCAACAGCAGCTCTGGCTTGAGAAAAATCCCTGACTTATGGAGGTATCCATCAAAATTTCGTTGATCGAGTAAAGCAGGAAAATCAGGCTTTACATCCTGAAGTAGCGAATACTTCAAGTTGCCATAGCCAAGACCTCCCATCGCACCTATCCCCCAATTTTTATATTGAAAGAGTTTTTTACCAACATTAGCATAGATTCGAAGGCTATTTAAACTATGAGATTGCGTAGTACTTGCCCTTCCTTTTTGCGCGACATTAAACACATCCATCCCATATAGAAGGCCATCTGTTTCCCCAAAAATACGTAGCCCCAACTGGGAAGGGCTGCCTTCAAAGGCTTGGTATCCCTGCTCTTGAAGGTAGGCATTGAACTTTTCTGGTTTCGAAAAGTGGAAGCCCCGAATCAAGGATATCCCAATCGTGGCATCCTTGTAGTTAAAATTCCGGTCTGGTAAGCTGATCCCAGTACCCACCCTAAAAAATGCACCTGCTTGCGCATTGTCAAAAGACAATCCATTCATCTTCCAACTGTCCTCAAATGGACTAAATGCGTATCCCGCTTTTGCAATCACAACAAGGGCCTCTTTTCGATTGGGGATGGGGAAATCATAGGAGAGTTGGAACCCAATTTCCGTCAAGAAATTACCATAATTGAGCGTTCCACGTTGGATATCATTTTTCCGTAATACAAATCCTTGTTCCGGATCTTGGAG
>CAMDLI010000133.1 GCA_945901615.1 Spirosoma fluviale | reverse complement strand
GGGTTTTTCAGTGCCAACTTCAGGTATTCTAAAGTGAGCGTATAGGTCTTACCCGAACCTGCCGAGGACCTGTAGAGGAGAAAAGGTTTTGCCATAGAAAAAAATTGAACTCGAATATAGCCAAGTCCAGACTCAATCCCTTTTGGAAGATTGTAATTTGACAAGAATTGTCAGTCTTCTGAAAAAGAAGAAAGTTGGATGGGGATGCCTGTCTTTTAGCGCTTCAAGGCATCCCAAAGGATCTCAATCGGATGCAAGGCTTTCCTTCCCGTACCATCACTAATCTGATGGCGACAGGAGGTGCCCGGTGCTGCAATCAAGGTATCTACCTCAGCCTTCCTTACCGCTGGAAACAAGACCAGCTCCCCGATTTGCTGGGATACGGCAAAATGCTCAGCCTCGTAGCCAAAGGAGCCAGCCATCCCACAACAACCACTAGGGATCGTTTCTACGACATAATTAGCCGGAATTGAAAGAATTTTTTGTGTCCAACTCAGTGACGAAAGCGCCTTTTGGTGGCAGTGTCCGTGCAACTTGATTTTTTGTGATTGCGTGGTGAATTCTTTAGACTTGATATTGCCTGCGGCAACTTCCTTACCCAAAAATTCATCGATTAGCTGCGCGTGAAACTTGAGCTTTTTGGCTCCTTCCACCCATTCTGGACCCACAATGCGTGGGTACTCGTCACGGAATCCTAAAATTGCTGAAGGCTCCAAGCCAATCAATGGACTGTTGCCGTCAATTAAGTTTTCAAAAATGCGCACATTGGCTTCTGCATGTTTTTTTGCCTTGAGCAGCAATCCTTTGGAGAGCGCAGAGCGCCCACTCTCCTCGTGATTGACTACCTTGACCTCATAGCCTAATTTTTTAAGCAAGGAGATGGCCTTGATCCCGATTTGGGTATCGTTGTAATTCGTAAACTCGTCTACAAAAAAATACACCGTCTTGATCATCTTGGCTGGAGCAGGAAGGGCGGCATAGTTGTTTTTATACCAAGCCCGCAAGCTGACCGAACTGATTTCCGGTAGATTTCGACTTGGGGCCACTCCTAAAAATGACTTTAACAGACCTCCCGTAAAGGAGTTGGTCAAGAAAAAATTAGAAACCACAGGGACCAATGATCCCAAACGATTGAGGTCATTGATGTATGCAAAAGCCCTGGATCGAAGCGGTACTCCATGCGTCTTTTGGTATTGATACAAGAATTCCGCCTTCATGCTGGACATGTCCACATTGGATGGACACTCTGCCGTGCATCCCTTGCAACTCAAGCACAAGTCCAGCGCCTCCTTGATTTCGGGGTGATCAAAGGCATTTTCCTTTTTGTCGAGCGTCAAAAACTCGCGTAGCGTATTTGCTCTGCCACGGACGGAATCCCGCTCGTTACGAGTAGCCATAAAGGAAGGACACATCGTGCCTCCTGAACCAGGTAGCTTGCGACAATCGCCCGAGCCGTTGCATTTCTCTGCCAATCTCAAGATTCCTCCGGCTGCTGAAAAATCAAAAACCGTCTCTGGATCCGGCGTATGCATCCCTACCTCGTAGCGGAGAAACTTGTTCATCGGGGCGGCATCCACAATCTTACCTGGATTGAAGATATTTTTTGGATCCCAGGTATACTTTATGCGTCGGAAGAGCTGGTAATTTTTTTCTCCCACCATCATCGGGATAAAGGCAGCACGTACGCGGCCATCTCCATGCTCCCCGGATAACGAACCTTGGTATTTCTTGACCAACGTGGCTGAAGCAAGGGAAATCTGATAGAACTCCTCCACATCTTCGGCTTTTTTCAAATCCAAAATGGGGCGCATGTGAATTTCTCCTGCCCCCGCATGGGCATAATGGACAGGGTTTTGATTAAAACCTGCCAAAATCCCATCCAACTCATCAATGTAATCTGCCAAATCAGTGATATCCACCGCTGTATCTTCGATACAGGCCACCGCCTTGGGATCGCCAGGAATATTCCCAAGCAAGCCTAGTCCAGCCGCTCGTAACGCCCATGCAGAAGCTACTTTTGCAGGTTCTATGATTGGATAGGCATAGCCATAGCCCGCAGCCTTCAAGTCAGCAATCAAGGCTTCTCCCTTTGCCATAGCTTCCTCGAGGGTCTTTCCTCTAAACTCAATCATGAGTAGGGCTTTGGGATCCCCCTCCACGAAGTAGCGGTTTTTGGAATATTCGATGCTTTCCTTGGTGCAGTCTAATATGATTTTGTCCATCAACTCCACTGCCGTCACGGGATGCTTCATGGCCACCTGAGCAGATTTCATGCTCTCGTGAATGCTTTCAAAATGTGCAGCCACCACAATTTCTATGGGATCTGGTAGCGGATCAAGGCTGATTTTAATTTCGGTAGTTACTGCCAAAGTCCCCTCTGAACCGGCTAAAAGCTTGCAAAAATTGAAATCCACTGTTCCTTCAAATTGGGAAGATTTTAAAAGTTCGTCGACTGCATAGCCCGTATTGCGTCGATGGATGGATTTTTTAGGGAACTGAGCATGGATTTCTTCCCGAGCTTCTTGAAGGCTTAGCTCCTCAAAGGCCTGCCGGTAGAGCATTCCCTCCAAATCTTTTTGTCCACACTTTTGCTTAAAATCTTCAGGAGAAAGTGCTTGGAAAACCACCTTTTTTCCATCGCTGAGTAGGGTATCCAATGAAATCACCTTGTCACGGGTGACACCATACACGATAGAAGTAGTACCTGAGGAGTTGTTTCCCACCATCCCGCCAATCATCGCACGATTGGCAGTAGAAGTAATGGGCGAGAAAAATAAGCCATAAGGCTTTAAATACCGATTGAGTTCATCACGAACCACCCCTGGCTGTACCCGAACCCAACGCTCTTCTGCATTTAGTTCAAGAATTTGGTTGAAATGCGTAGACACATCCACCACAATTCCATTGCCCACACATTGCCCTGCTAGTGAAGTGCCTGCCGTCCGTGGGATCAAGGAGGTCCCATTATCCGTGGCAAATTGAATCAATCGCTGTATGTCTTTTTCCGTTTTGGGAAAAGCTACTGCCAAAGGAACCTCCCGATACACGGATGCATCCGTTGCATACAAGGTTTGTGTAAGTAAATCCCAGTGGAGCGAACCGTCTAATTGAGCGGCTAAATTTTCTAAAAAAGGAATGAGGTTGGGCTGGTCTGAAGGCATATTCAAAATTAGCTTTCTACAGCAAATTTTTACGAACAAAAAATAAAAATATGCACATTTGAAGGGTAAAAATCTTGCGGCAGATAATGAAGCGGAAAGAGTCAGAAAAAACTGCTCGCCAATGGATTTCGGTTTTTAGCATTCAACCCCAGCAACTATGTTTTTCTACTTCTCTCAATTCCTCAGTTTTTTGGCTTTGCCATTTACATTGATCATCCTAGTCCTGCTAGCCGCTTTCTTTTTTACGCCCAAGTCCACCGGAAGAAAAATCCTAGGAGCAGGAATTGTGCTCCTTCTCTTATTTTCCAATCCTTTTCTTTCCAACCTAGGGCTACTCGCTTGGGAACCACCTTACAAATCCTTTGATGAAATTCCTCCCTCTGAAATCGGCATTGTCCTGACTGGGGTCACCAACTTGAACAAAACTACTTCCGATCGGACCTTCTTTGGAAGAGGGGCAGATCGCATCACGCAGGCCTTACAGCTCTACCGCATGGGCAAGATCAAGAAAATACTCATTACCGGAGGCCAGGGCTTGAATCCAACAAATACCAGCAGCGAGGCGGAATTACTCAAGCGCTTTTTGATCATGACAGGCATGCCGGAAACCGATATTCTAATTGAAGAAAAAAGCGTAAATACCCGAGAAAATGCACTTTTTACAAAAGCATTTTTGGAGAAAAATGGAATATCAACCGATCAAGAGTTTGTGCTGATTACTTCAGCATTTCACATGCCTCGATCGAAAAAATGCTTTGACAAAGTAGGGCTCAACACCATCCCCTTTCCAGTAGATTACTACAGCCACGATATTAAGTATGATCTCCCATCGCTCCTTTATCCAGGTCCAGGGGCGATATCCAGTTGGCAACTGTTGGTAAAAGAATGGATTGGTCTGGTCGTATACCGACTAGTAGGCTACAATTGATGGCTGCTACCTGGAATTAGGTGAAAGGCGAGTCTTTTTCCTTGGCCATCTGATTGTACACGATGCCGTCCAGAATTCCTGGAATCCATTTGTTTAAAAACACCGCCAGCTTTCCTTGCGTAGTAAGTACCAGGTCACGTTTTCTTTTCCAAGTGGCACGAAGAATGTGGTCTGCTACTTCTTCGGAAGACATCATTTTGGATTCGTCGCGTGGGGATTCTCCTTGTGACGCCCCTGAGGCAGTTAAAGCGGTATTTCGGATGTTGGAACTGGTAAAACCAGGAGCGACCACGAGCACATGAACGCCTTTTTTCATGACCTCAGTACGCAAAGACTCAAAAAATCCATTCATCGCATACTTACTCGCCGTGTACGCGGTGCGGGCGGGTGTACCCCGATACCCATTGATGGAGGAAATCCCAATAATAGAGCCCTTGGAAGCCAAAATGGCGGGTAAGCAGAACTTGGTTGCATAGACAGTTCCCCAAAAATTGGTATCCATCACTTTTCGAAACACGTCCAGGTCCAGGTCCTGAAATAAGGCCCGCATGGAGATTCCTGCATTGTTGACCAAAATATCTAGCTGACCATAGTGCGCTAGCGTTTCCTCAGCCATGCGACGGTTGTCGGCTTCTGAACCTGCATCAGCTAGGATAGGAAGTACGGGATAGTTTTTGGCGCGCAACTGAGCTGCACAATCCTCAAGCTTTTGTGGATTTCTTCCTGTGATGACTAGTTTGGCACCTGCTGCACCAAAGGCAGCTGCACAGGCCTCTCCTATTCCTGAGGTGGCTCCTGTGATAAGGACCACTTTACCGTTGTAGTTCATACCCGACATTTGATCCTAAAGATAGAAAATTGCTAGAAACAAAGGTGTAAGGAGGAGAATTGTAGTACCAAGACTTGCCTGGCTTAGAGAATGTGGTCTAAACCTGTCCCTTTTTTCCTAATTTTACAGCCATGTCGAGAAAAATGAAACATAAGGTCATCACTAACCTGACCATCGAACGGATTGCTACCGAAGGCAAGTGCCTAGGTTACCACGAAGGGAAGGTGGTGTTTGTGAATCAAGTTGCCCCTGGCGATGTGGTGGATG
>CAMDLI010000132.1 GCA_945901615.1 Spirosoma fluviale | reverse complement strand
TCAATCTTTTTGTAGGCAAATGCCCCATTTACCTGGCCTCGAAAGCGTCTCAATCCTTCAATTCGAAGGTTGAGGTCTACGCCAGCTTGGGATGCAAGCGGGTCTTTTTCCTCTAGAATGGCGGCAATATCTGTGGCTAGAGGCAGGAGGTTTGCCTTTTTGGCATAGACGAGCATGTGGGCAATTCTCGGATGTACGGGTACCTGATGCAGCTCTTTCCCATGTGAGGTCAGTTGGCCTTGGTCGAGGGCCTCAATGGCTTCCAGCACTTTTTCTGCCGACACCAAGGAATTCACTGGAGGCGGATTGAGCCAGGTCATGCTGCGAATGTCCTTTTTGCCCCAGACATGCATGTCTAGAACAAGGCTCGTCAAATCGGCTTCTAGGAGTTCGGGCGTACGAAAATCCGCCAATTGTGCTTGCGTACCCTTGGTCCAGAGTCGGTAAGAATGACCCGCTGCCAACCTTCCTGCTCTACCGCTTCGCTGATCCGCAGAATCCTTGCTGATGCGGTGGAGTTCCAGTTTGGAGAGTCCTGAGCGTGGATCAAAACGGTTGGACTTCACAAAGCCGGTATCTACGACGACGGTAACTCCTTCAATCGTTAAGGATGTTTCTGCAATATCTGTGGCAAGCACAATTTTGCGCTTTCCACTGGGATGGGGGAGTATCGCCCGCTGCTGCTCTGAAAAAGAGAGTTGTCCGAAAAGAGGAACTATAACATCCGTTGGCAAGGTCTTTTTTAAAACCTCCTCGGCCTTTCTTATTTCACCTTGACCAGGCAGAAACACCAAGAAATCTCCAGGATGTTGCTTGGTCAAGGGGATAATTTGCCTTGCTGCATCCTCTCCAATGGCATATTCGTCTACCTCCAAAAGGTAGTTGACCTCTACGGGATACTGTCTTCCTTTACTTTGAATTACGGGCGCATCCAAAAGTTTGGAAAGCTGTTCCGAGTCTATCGTGGCAGACATCAGCACAATTCGAAGCTCTTCTCGAAGTACCTGCTGCACCTCTCGGCAAAGTGCTAGGCCCACATCGGAAAATAGGTTTCGCTCGTGAAACTCATCAAAAATGACCATTCCGACATCCTCCAAGGCATTGTCTTGATGGAGCATCCGGGTGAGAATACCTTCCGTAATTACTTCCAACCGCGTAGCTGCAGTGACGCAGTTATCAAATCGAATACGGTAGCCCACTGTTTGCCCCAATTCCTCGCCCAGCATGTTGGACATTCGCTGCGCAATGCTTTTGGTAGCTAAGCGGCGAGGTTCCAGCAGCAGGATTTTTTTGCCTGCAAGCCAGGGTTCTTTCAACAATGCCAAAGGCAAAAGCGTACTTTTTCCTGCTCCTGGAGGGGCTTGAATGATTAAGGAAGAAGTATTGGCAAGGCTTTGTTTGACTGCAGGGATAATTTCCGCAACAGGTAAATCGTAGGAACTGGGATTAAAATCAGGCATGTACGACAAAAATACAATCCAGAACCTGGATTCTAGAATTTTATTGATTCAAAAAAAAGCCCACAGGAAAACATCCCGTGGGCCCTGTTTGGAAAACCAGGAAATTTAAGCGCCGATTTTGGCAGCTGCTTTTCCATATTCCCAACGAATCTCGAAAGAATCAGCCTTTACTTCATAGACCAATCTTTCCTCTAGCGTGGAGTTTTGCTGAGAAGCTACATTCACGCGAAGGATGTCTTGCTTCTCGTCGTAGGTGTAAGAACCCCACTGCTTAGCTACCTTGTTGAACACAAAAGTAGATTGGCTTTCTCCAGGAATGATGAAGAAACTGTAGGTTCCTGCTGGCAATTTTTGGCCCTCGATGGTAATGTCTTTGGAGGTAGTGAAAGTGGTGGCATCATTTGCTCCAGCTCTCCAGATCTTTCCAAAAGGAACTAAATCACCCCAAATGGTTCTGCCTTTAACGGCTGGGGAAGAGTAGTTGATGGTGATTTTTGCTCCTGCCACTTGACCTTCTGCAGTTTGTGCAGGGCTAGGCTTGTCTTGTGCCGTTGCTGCCAAGGCAAAGAACACGCTTAGCGAAAAGGCGAGAATTAGTTTTTGTAATTTCATGAGTTTGTGATTTAAGTAGAATAATAAATTGGCTCTTGTTGAAAATTAGCTAGCATGTTAACCTTTAACTGCTTTGAATAGTTTGGGTTTTTGAGGGGTATTTTTGGTAAAAAACCTTAAATAGATACCCAAGCCTGCTTCTTGTTACTCTCCACAATGCGCTCTCCAATCAACAGTTCACGCCAGCCATCTGCAAAGGTTGGATAGCTAGGATGCTCAGGCTGCTTACCCGCTGCAATCGCTGCATACACCTCTTTGAAAAGCTGCTTGGAAGTATCTGGGAAGCCCTCGTTGTGTCCACCTGGGAAACTAACCAAAGAACTAACTTCTCGATGCACCAAGGAAGGATCTTTCATGAGTTGCTCGTTGGCCTTTTCACGCTTGCCAATCCACAATTCATTTGGACGTTCTGAATTGAATTCAAAAGCGGATACCGAACCAGCGATCTCTATGTTGAGTCTGTTCTTACGTCCTGCATTTACCTGGGATACGGTGATGGAACCCTTGGAGCCGTTGTCAAAACGAAGGAGTACAGTTGCATGATCTTCCGTGTTGATGGGCACCTCTTGGTAATCGGCTGGGGTCAACATTTTACCAGAATAGGTTTCAATAGCCTTAAGCGGCTTCAATCTCGTCTTGTGGACAGTTGAGAAATCAGCCATTACAGCGGTGATTTTTAAGCCTGTCACGTATTCGGTAATGTCCAATAGGTGGGAACCAATGTCAGCAATGGCTCTAGAATCGCCAGATTTGTCTGGTTCGAGTCTCCAGTTGTAGTCCGTCTGAAGGAAAAGCCAGTCTTGTAAGTAAGAGCCCATGATGGAATACACTTCACCCAATTCTCCTTTTTCACGCATCACTTTCATTTGCCTTACCATAGGGTAATAGCGCAGGTTGAAGTGTACCGCATTCACCAAACCTGTGATTTTGGCAATTTTTACCAAATCTTCCGCTTCTTCAAGGCTGATTGCAAGTGGCTTTTCGCAAATCACATGCTTTTCGGCTTCCATTACTGCCTTGGCTTGGCTGTAATGCAGGAAATTAGGGGTACAGATATGGACTACATCGATATCATCTTGCTTGAGCATATCGGCAAAAATATAGGCTCTTGGAATGCCCAATTGCTTCGCTTTTTCATCTGCAAGGGCTTGGTTTACTTCTACCAAGGCGACTACTTCTACATTCGGGATTCTTCTGAGTGCTTCTAGGTGTGCAGGGCCAATAAATCCAGTTCCGACTATGGCTGCTTTGATGGTTTGAGACATTTGTTTCAGGTTTGGGTAAAAAAGATAAATCGAAGTTAAAAAAAATCTCCCCGCAACAAAAGACCAATTTTATTGGATTTGTTTTTAAAGCTGGCAGATACAAAAGTTCGCGCAGCCGGGTTCCAATTCAAAACCTGTTGCAATTCAACCTTTCTTTTATCCTTTCAAAAAATTGGTTGGTTTTTACAACGGTTTTTTTGTAGTTTAAAAGCCTAAAAACAAACCAGATATGGCAAATTTTACACTAAAAGTAAATGGAACCACTCACCAGGTAGCTGTCGAAGACGACACTCCCTTGCTTTGGGTTTTACGTGATCAATTAAACCTCGTTGGAACTAAGTTTTCTTGTGGCATCGCTCAGTGTGGCGCTTGTACGGTACATGTAAACGGCAATGCGACTTTTTCCTGCGTTACACCTGTTTCCAGCATTGGAAATTCTGAAGTAACGACCATTGAAGGGCTTTCAAAGGACGGGGATCATCCGGTACAAAAAGCATGGGAAGAGGTAGATGTGGCCCAATGTGGCTATTGCCAGTCGGGACAAATCATGACTGCAGCAGCGTTTTTGGAACAAAATCCATCGCCAACTTTGGAGGAAATCGACAATGCGATGAATCGAAATATCTGCCGCTGTGGCACCTATCATAAAATTAGAGAAGCTGTGGCAGTTGCCGCTAAATCCAAATAACTATGAAAACACAGATAGCAACAAGCAGAAGAGACTTTCTGAAAATCGCTGGAACCACTGCAGGTGGATTGGTTATTGGATTCAACTGGTTTAGCTGCGACTCTCCGAAAATGGAGGTACTCAGCATCGAGCAAGTTTTAGCGCAAGCCAAATCCTTCAATAGCTTTTTGTCCATTTCCCCAGCCGGAGATGTAGTCATTTATTCTCCCAACCCAGAATTGGGTCAGAACATCAAAACTTCCTTCCCAATGGTCGTTGCCGAGGAATTAGAAGCCGATTGGGAAAAGGTACGGGTGGTTCAAGCCAACCTAGATCCAAAAAAATACGAACGACAGCTGACTGGTGGCTCTGGTGCCATGCCGCATAGCTGGGAAAGACTACGAAAAGCTGGTGCAACAGCCAAGTTCCTTTTGGTGGCAGCCGCCGCACAAACCTGGAAAGTTTCCGCAACAGAAATCACCGTTTCTAAGGGAATGATTAGCCACGAAGGATCGGGCAAAAAAGGTCATTTTGGAGAATTTGTAGCAGTGGCTACCACACTTACCGCGCCTGAAGAGGTGACGCTTAAAGACAAGAAAGACTTTACCATCATCGGAACTCCTGTCAAAAACGTGGATGCCAAAGACATCTACACAGGTAAGCCCATGTATGGTCTGGATTTCCAGCGAGAGGGAATGCAATACGCCATGATCCAACGCGCCCCATTTGGAATGAAACTAGGTTCGGTAGATGACAGCGCTGCACGGGCTGTAGCTGGAGTTACCAACGTGGTTACTTTTGGATCCAGTGTAGCGGTGGTAGGAACCTCCACATGGCCTTTACTCAAGGCTAAAAAATTACTGAAGATTAATTACGAAGCCGATGGAGTCGTAGAAAGTACTGCCGACCACGATCGCATTTTTGCAGAATTACTTGCTTCCGGCAAAGCCGAAGAAAAACGTAAAGATGGCAACGTAGCGGCTGCATTTAAATCAGCTGCTAAAATTGTAACTGCGGAATACCAGTGTCCATTTCTAGCTCATTCTCCAATGGAGCCGGAAAACTTCTTTGCAAATGTGCAAGGAGACAAGGTAGAGCTCGTTGGTCCAACGCAAACACCAGACCGTGCACGTCAAGAAACGGCTGCATTGCTCGGAATTCCACCTGAGAATGTCAGCGTGGCCATCACTAGACTAGGAGGAG
>CAMDLI010000131.1 GCA_945901615.1 Spirosoma fluviale | reverse complement strand
GCCAGGCTGCCTTATACGCTAATAAAACAGGAAGTAATAATACCGCAATGGGGAGGACTAGTTTAGTATACAATACAGAAGGCGAAAGTAATACTGCTATAGGAGCAACTTCCATTACTAATAACACTACAGGTAGTAACAATACGGGTGTAGGATATAATGTACTAGGTGCTAATACAACTGGGGGTTCTAACACAGCAATAGGATATAATGCGGGTAATACTCTAACTACTGGTAGTAATAATACATTTTTAGGAAATAATACAAATGCTGGTGCAAATAACCTAACCAATGCCACCGCCTTAGGAAATGGAGCCATTGTGGCAGCTAGTAACACCATCCAGCTTGGAAATGCTTCGGTTACCAATGTGAAAACCAGCGGAACGGTTACGGCGGGTGCGGTTACCTATCCTAACACCGATGGATCTGCCAATCAAGTCTTGACCACCACAGGTAGCGGGACATTGACTTGGACGACGCTTTCTTCAGGAGGAGGATCAGGTGTTCCCTATTCTGGAGCTACGCAAGCAGTGGACCTAGGGGCCTTTGATTTGAAAGTAAATGGAATGACCGTAGGGCGCGGTAATGGAAATATAGCTTCAAATACGGCAACTGGGACAAGTGCACTTAATAGTAACACCACAGGCGATTCTAACACTGCAATTGGGGCGAGTGCTCTTTCTTCAAATACCACAGGAAATTTTAATACGGCAAGTGGGAATGTCGCACTTTTATTAAACACCACAGGTGAAGAAAACACGGCAACCGGAGAGGCTGCACTTTTTCTAAACACCATAGGATTTTATAATACGGCAACTGGGTTCAGTGCACTCAGGAATAATACCACAGGTGATGCTAACACTGCAAGTGGGAATTCCGCACTTCAATCAAACACCACAGGATCTAACAATACTGCACTTGGATACGGGGCAGATGTAGGAACTGGTGCCTTAACCAATGCCACAGCCTTAGGAAATGGAGCCGTTGTGGCAGCTAGTAACACCATCCAGCTTGGAAATGCTTCGGTTACCAATGTGAAAACCAGCGGAACGGTTACGGCGGGTGCGGTTACCTATCCAAGAACCGACGGTACCAATGGGCAAATATTAACAACGAATGGGTCAGGGACACTTAGTTGGGCACCTGGGTTGCCCACTTCAAACACTCCAGGGGACATGTTGTATTGGAGCGGATCAGCCTGGGTTAAAGTAGCTGCGGGTTCCAATGGACAGACCCTTACTTTTTACAATGGAGCTCCGGTATGGACAGGAGGAACTATCTCTTATGCAAATACAGTAGTCTCCAACACAGGAAAAATCTGGATGGACCGAAACTTAGGGGCTACGCGGGTAGCCACTAGTAGTACTGATTACCTCGCATATGGAAGTCTATACCAATGGGGAAGAGGGTCGGATGGTCACGAACTGATTACTTGGACTAATTCCACTACAGGAACTCCAGTTAATGGCACTACCTCCACCTTGAGTAGCATTGACCAACCATCAAATGGCAACTTTATTCTCCCTAATAATTCTGGCGATTGGCGCTCTACAAAAAACGATAATTTATGGCAGGGTGTAAGTGGAGTAAACAACCCTTGCCCGACTGGGTATAGGATCCCAACAGACACAGAATGGAATGCTGAACGCTTAAGTTGGAGTTCTACCACAAGCGGTGACGCATTTGCATCTCCCCTTAGATTGCCTTTGGCGGGCTACCGTGCGTACTTAGATGGTTTGCTCACCGGTGCCGGTAGCGTCAGCTGGTATTGGAGCAGTACGGTTAATGGTCCCAACTCCAAACCCCTTCTCTTCAACAGCATTGAGGCCTTCATGACCAACGGCGCCCGTACGAACGGTTACTCTGTTCGCTGCATTAAGGATTAACGCAAGCAGGAAATTCACATCAAAAAAAAACGGGGTTCCGTTTGATTAGCTAACACTTTAGTCTCTTGTTTTCCGAGCCTGCCTGTCTACCTACCCGCCGCGGCGGGCGGGCAGGTTCGGTTTATTTCCGTCCTATTTCTATAGTATTTCAACCGTATTTCTCGAAGCCCCTTTTTTCCCTTACTTTTGCGGCATGAATTACTTATCCGTTGAGAACCTCAGCAAAGCCTTTGGGGAGCGCAAACTATTTTCCAACATCTCCTTCGGCATCGCCCAAGGACAAAAAATAGCCCTTGTGGGCATCAACGGGGCAGGGAAGTCCACCTTGATGAAGATCATCATGGGACAAGAAATCGCCGATACGGGTCAAGTGGCCCTCAACCAGTCGGTCAAAATTGCCTACGTGCACCAAAATCCGGTTTTCGAAAGCAACCTGAGCATCTACCAAACCATCTTCGACCAAAGTAATTCGGAAATCTTACAAGTCATCGAAGCCTACCACAAGGCCATGCTCGATGCCGAACGCGGCATAGACAACTCGGATCAGATGTCCAAGCTCTTCGAAAAAATGGATGCCCTCCAAGCCTGGGACTTTGAATACCAGGTCAAGGAAGTGCTGGGCAAGCTCGGCCTCCACGATACCGAACTTCCCGTAGGTAACCTCTCCGGAGGACAGCGCAAGCGAGTAGCTCTGGCCAAAGCGATTTTGGAGAAGCCCGACCTTTTACTTTTGGATGAGCCCACCAACCACCTCGACCTAGAAACCATCGAGTGGCTGGAAGACTACCTTTCCAAGGCCAACCTGGCTCTATTCATGGTTACCCACGACCGCTACTTCCTAGAAACAGTGACCAACGAAATCCTGGAATTGGACCAAGGCAAGATCCATCGCTACCAAGGCAACTACGGCTACTTCCTCGACAAAAAGGCGGAACGCATGCAGATCGAGGACATCGAGATCGAGAAAGCCAAAAGCCTCTACAAAAAGGAACTGGACTGGATCAGACGACAGCCCAAAGCCCGAGGTACCAAAGCCAAGTACCGCGTGGATGCCTTTGAGGAAACCAAGGAAAAAGCCTTTACGAAGCGGGAGGAGCGGGATATTGAACTGACTGTTTCTACCCAGCGTCTGGGAAACAAAATTCTGGAAATCGAGAAAATCTCCAAGGCATTTGACGACAAAACCTTGGTCAAAGACTTCTCCTACGTGTTTAAAAAGAAAGACCGCATCGGCATCATCGGGCCGAATGGAGCAGGAAAGACGACCTTCCTGAAAATGATCACGGGCCTACTTAATCCCGATCAAGGGAAGGTGACTGCTGGACAGACTACTGCCTTTGGTTACTACCGCCAGGAGGAGGATCGCTTTGACGAGGAAAAGCGCCTAATCGATGTGGTCAAAGAAATTGCGGAAGTGGTGGTGCTGGACAAGGGACAGACGATTACGGTGAGCCAATTTTTAACCCAGTTTGGATTCCCGGCAAAGCAGCAGTTTACGCCCATCGGGAAGATGAGCGGAGGTGAGCGCAGACGCTTGCAGCTGCTTTTGGTGCTGATCAAAAATCCAAACTTCCTCATCCTTGACGAACCCACAAACGACCTGGATTTGATGACCTTGAATATCCTGGAGGAGTTTTTGGATACTTTCCCGGGCTGCTTGATCATCGTGTCTCACGACCGCTACTTTATGGATCGCTTGGTCGAACACTTGTTTGTGTTTGAGGGAGAAGGGGAAATTCGTGATTTTCCTGGCAACTATACCGACTTCCGTGAGTGGGATGAAGAAAGAAAGCTTGCCGGCCCAGAAAAAAAGCAGGAGAAGGAACTCCCGAGCGCTGCCCCAGCCCCAGCCAGTACTAACGCGTCGGCCTCAGTTCCTAAAGTCAAAGCCAGCTACAAGCAAAAGCAGGAGTTTAAGGAGATCAACGATACCATCGCCAAACTCGAAGCCGAAAAGGCGAAGATCACGGATCAGATCACCGGTACCCCGGATGTCAGTCAGTTGCTCACTTGGACCAACAGGCTTCAGGCGATTGATGGAGAATTGGAAGAACTGGAATTGTCTTGGTTGGAACTAAGCGATCTCGACGGGATTTCCGATTAATTTTTTGATAAAAAGTAGGTTCACGCAAAGGCGCAGAGATGCAAAGAGTTTTTTCTTTGCGCCTTAGCGTCTTCGCGCGCCATTCTTTTTTCTTTACGTGGAGACTGCCTGTCCGTCATGGCGGATAGGCCGCCTAGCCGTAAAAGTAAGATTGAATTTTTCTTCTTCGAGATATTTTATTTTTTTTCGCGCAAAGTCGCAGAGACGCAAAGAGTTTTTTCTTTGCTCTTACCTACCGTGGGCAGGCTTCACGTCTTCTTGAGTCAACCCTTTATTTCTTTGCGCCTTAGCGTCTTTGCGCGCCAATCTTTTTTTCTTTCTTGTGCGCGCCAAAAAGAGAGATTTATAGGTTATTTACAATCCGAACTATTCCGTTTTTGATTAGTGCCTCATTGAAGTTAACCAGTAGTCCTAACTTAAATCCAGTCAGTTTCAAATAGGTCATTAGCTGTTTTTTGTGGACAAGCTCTAGCATTTTTACCGACTTGATCTCAATCAAAACCAGGTCTTCAACAACCAAATCTGCGCGAAAACCTAGTTCCATCTTCACCGCATTCCAAACAATAGGTACAGGATATTGGCGCTTAACCTGTAAGCCTTGCCGGCACAACTCATAATAGAGCACTTCCTCATACACGGATTCAAATAAGCCTGGGCCTAGCCCAACATGCACCTGATAACAGGTGTCAACAACGATTTTAGAAAGGGAATTTTCCATAGTTTAAAAAAATGAATAATTAAAAAAATATAACTATTCTTGAATTTAGGCCTTTTATCGGTATTTCAAATCCTGCCCTTCAGAAAGTCCTGCCGTAACTCCTCCGGGAACTTTTCGATGGCGTATCGGAGCATCGTTCGAGGAAGGGTGCGGTAATGCTTCTTTAAAAATTCATTTGCGACCTCGAAATTTCGATTAGCTATTTCTCTAAGCATCCAGCCAACGGCCTTGTGCATCAGGTCATGGGGATGGTTTTTGAGTTTTTCTGCAAGTGCCAGGGCATCGGTAAACTCACCTTTCCGAATCCAATAAAATGCACTGATCATGGCGATGCGCTGCCTCCAGAGGAGAGGAGATTCGGCGAGGGAGAAAAAGAGGGAATTGTCCTTCTTCCAATAGAAAGCGCCCAGGACTTGGGAACACGAAGTATCCACCAAATCCCAGTTGTTGATGTAGTCCAAGTGCCCCAAGTAGAAATCTACGATCTCCAGTCTAAGGGATTCACTTCGTGTT
>CAMDLI010000130.1 GCA_945901615.1 Spirosoma fluviale | reverse complement strand
ATCACCGTTACTTTCCCTCCTTCCGGGGTAAACTTGAGCGCATTGCCAATCAAGTTGAGTAGAATCTGGTTGATCTTATCCCGATCCGCTTCCACCACGAGTGGGGAACCGAGTTCCTCCTCGAGCAGGAGCGAAATTTCTTTCTTCTGTGCGATTGCACCCAGAATCTCCAATTGAGCCTTGACTTCTTCCACTGGCGAAAAGGCGCTGACACGGATATCCACCTTCCCAGCTTCGATCTTGGAGTAATCCAAAATATCCCGAATGATACTCAATAAGGAACTTCCTGAATTTTTGATAATCTCCAAATACTGCAACTGCACCTGGTCCAAACGGGTGCTTTCAAGCAAGTCAATGATACCCAAAAGTCCATTCAGCGGGGTACGGATTTCGTGGGACATATTAGCCAGAAATTCCGACTTGGATTTATTCGCCTGCTCGGCAGCATGCATTGCGTCCAACAGGCCTTTTTCCCAGATTTTCTGACTGGTGATATCCTTCGAAATGGAGATCATTTGATTCTCATCCAAGGGGAAGAAGCGCATTTCGTAGTACATCTGCCTTTGGGAATTTGGCTCCGTCCAATTCACATTGACGGTTTGAATTTTTCCAGTTCGCCTGGCTTCTTGAAAGGCGGCTATGACCCCGGCAGCTTGCGCTTTAGGGACAAACTTCCCTAAATTCTTGCCAACTCTGGCTTGCGTGAGATCCAAGTAATTTCCACGGGGCTGCACATGAAACTCGAGTACCTCACCCTGATTGTCGTAAATGAAAATTTCATCCGGTAGGTTATTGAGTAGCGCACGCACTTGGTCTTCACTTTGGATAATTTTCAACTTGGCCGCATGCTGCGCAGAAATATCGGTGCATATGCCCAAGCCACCGGCAAATCGACCGAGTTCATCGTAGGTGATCTTTTCAAAAATACGGAGGCGAATTTGACGCCCATCTCCACGCTGGATATCAAACTCCATATCCACAAATTCCTTTCTTTCTAAGTAGGCATTTTTAATGGATTCCTCGACCATTTCCACCAAGGGATGGGTAGATCCATCGTTGAATGCCATATTAAAATCCGATCTCGAATAGCCAAGCACTTCCTCCACCTCATGGCTGGTGCGTAAGATTTGCCCTCTGTAGTTGTGAAAAAACACAAAGCCTCGCAATTCCCGGAGCAGCATATTTTGCTGATCAAAGAGTTCGCTTACCTCCTTATAACCCTCCTCTCGGTTTTTGGTGTATTGGAGGTAATTTTTAACTGAAATCACAAAAATGGATAGCAAGATGACCATGATAATAATCATGCCTGCAAATAGCAGGAAATAGGTACGGTATACCCCCGTGCGGAGGTCATCAAGCGGCAATACAATCACTAGTCCCATGTGATGAACCAAATCCCCAAATGATAAAGGGTATTGGGCCAATACCCCATTGACTAGGGCACCCTCTTGCTGCCAAGTAACAGGATACAATCCCTTCACCCCTTGGTAGATGTCCTTTTTGACTCCTTCAAATTCCTCAATCTTTACTTCTTTGAGGTGAGGAAGACTAGTAGATCCGATGTCAGTCAGGTTTCCATTCAAATACAAAAAACTACCGCCACCCGGAACCTGATAGAAATTTTCCAGATAATCCTGCGCAAAACGAGCGATAGTTGTGGAAAAAATTATTCGATGCCCCATTTTCCCTTCCAATAGCAATTGAGGCTTGACGGAATCCAATGGGAACTGAGGAACTTCTTTTTGGATAAAATCATTTCGCTCCGTATATACGTAGCTGGTTACAAGTCCCTGTGGATCTGCTACCCACAAGGTATCTACCAATCGAGGAAAGGAGGTAAGCATTTTTCTTGCCAGCTTCCCTAGTTCATCCTGGCGATTCTTAGCAGTATGCTCCTCTAATTCCCCTAAAAAAATGGTCGCCTCCTCTTCAAAACGATCCAACTCATTTTCTAATCCTCTACCAGCCAAATCCGTCTGCTGCCCCAAAAAATCTTTCCTTCGGTCTACTTGGGTAGAATAGATCGCCCAAAAAAAGCTAACCCCAACCACCATGACCAGGAGAATAAGGAATACTCCCAGAATTAGGGAGGTTCTAAAGCCACGATTGGAAAAATTCTTTTTCATCCTTAGTTGGGGAGCTTAATTTCCAAGAGGTACCAATCTACTTGAGAAAAAGAATATCCCAAGATCCGTGACATGCGGGCATCCTGGACAAAATCAAAATGACTTTTTTTATCGACAAGGATGGATTTTGCCATCTCACGAACTTCCCCATTCTTACTTCGTGAAAGGTTAAAATCGGCACCTCTAAAGTTGTCCATCTGTATCGTCTCCCGATAGACATGGTTTTTTAGCAAGGGCATGCCCAACAATTCGATGGCCTCAGATTTACCTCCAATGATGTCTCCATTGCCATTCACCAACACAAAATACCCATCCACTGCATCTAAGTAGCTATCAATCGCATCTCCAATACTCAAGTCTATGCCCACCACGGAGGAAAGCTCCTCCCCATCATATACGGGGTGCACCAAGGAAAATATCCATCCCTTTCCGGCCGGATCCACATAGGGTTCGGGAATCCATACCGTCTCTTTGGTGGGATTGTGGGCCAGGTCAGCCTCGTAGAAAAAATTAAACTGGGTTACATCCAAATTAGGATCCACAATATTTTTGGCATCAAAGGCCGGATAAATGCGGCTTGCGCCCAAAGGTGAATTAGAGTAAATCTGAATCGCTTTCGGATTTTTTTGCATGAAGGCAGCAAACACGCTGTCCATGGAATTGGTGAGCTGAATAAGTTGCTTCCCTTTCTTTGGATCAGAACTGGAATCAAGAATCACCACCGTACTCAAGGAAGAATCCTGACCTGGAAGGTTGGTGGAAAAGGCTCCTTCCATCGTGTATTTGAAGTCAGTAGAACTGGCTAGTATGGAATCTCGTTTTTGTAAAAGAAACTCGTTGTAGTCGGTAATTTGCTCCATCTCAGTGCGGAGAGATTGAATTTGGTCTTCAATTTGAGTCACCAACCCTTCCAATTTATAGTAATCTTCCTTTTCTGGAGCGCTGACCCCAGATTGACAGGAAAGCAAGACAACAGCAAAAAACAGGACGGTAATTGAGGATAAAAATTTCATAGGCAGAATTGTTTATAAAAATGAATTATAAGATTATCCGCAATCACACCAGTGGCTCAACTTGAATGTTTATCAAGCGGATAATCGTTAACCGACCACAGTCAACTGTCCACAGCTAACCTAATTGAACTTCAAAGTTCGTTCTCTTTGGTTACTGGTGAAAAACGGATAATCAGAATGAATTAATACTATACCTCCTTTCTATGGAAGTGATCAATGATTTGGAATAAAGGCCCTGAGTCAACAATCTACAGTTGACAATAGCTACCAATCCTTATTTTCATCGCTCCTTAAAAAGAAAACAGGCACTATTTTTAAAATACTGTTAGAAAAATACTATTTATTTTATAAATAATCTAGTACCAAAAGAAAATAAGATGGATGTCCGTTTAAGTGATGTGATCCGTGATCTGCCTGCAGAGCGTGGTCGATATTTTCACGCAGATCTGAAAGGGAAAAAAAACACGCAGATTTAATTCGTCCAAACTATCTATTTACGCCTGACCCCTAAAAATAGAGTTTGTAGTTCGATTCAATGGGCTGTCGTCTGTGGACAGTCAACTGTTGACCATTACCCAATTTTCCTAAGAAGCGATGCCCCCATTTCTTCAAACCGCTGTTTGACTTCTTCCAAAAACTCGCCGCCCAAAAAGCTCTCCAATTCCGACTCTTCCAAGATATCTGTTTCACTCACCTTGAACGTCTGCTCCATCGGCCCCAACTCGTATTTGAAGATATACTTGGAGTTCCAGGAAAAGATACTCACCCGAATCTCTCCCCGAGTCACTTCTTTGATCACTCTCATGCGGTGCGGCGAACTTCTGAAGTAAAGGTGATTTTGGAGGACAAGGAGGAAGCCACGGAGCAGTATTTTTCCACAGACAAGGCTACCACTTTTTCAAATTCCTCCGAAGTCGCATCTGGTGACACCAACACAAAATGGAGTGTGATATCGGTGTAATAACCCGGTACCCCATCGTTTCGCAGGCCTTCTACCTCCACAAAAAAATCGAGGAGCTCACGCTTTTTCTTTTTCATCATTAACACCGCATCCACAGAAGCACAGCCTCCAAGTGCAGAAAGCAACAATTCCATCGGCGATTGCCCTTGCTTCTGCTCAGGGTCGTTCATGTCGATGTGTACGGCATGGCCTTGTGGATTCTGTGCGGTATAGGTCAGATCCGAGGTCATGCGAACGGTTACGCTTCGGGTATTTGCCATGTGGGAATTGGTTTATGAATTACTAAGTGATTACATATTTCGTCTATACTGCCCACCTACTTCGTAAAGCGCCTGGGTAAGTTGACCCAAAGAACAGTATTTTGAAGCTTCCATCAAGCATTCAAACACATTTTCATTGGAAATCGCTGCTTTTTTCACCTTTTTAAGCTGTTCGCTGACCTGATCCCTAGCAGCCTGATGGAGTTGCGACAAGGTTTGAATCTGCCCTTCCTTCTCCTCTGAAGTGGCACGAATGACCTCTCCTGGAATCAAGGTCGGAGAGCCTTCGCTGGACAAAAAGGTATTCACCCCAATGATCGGGAACTCCCCCGTGTGCTTGAGCATTTCGTAGTGCAAACTTTCCTCCTGGATTTTGCCGCGCTGGTACATGGTTTCCATCGCACCGAGGACGCCACCACGCTCGGTAATGGAGTCAAATTCCCGGTAAACAGCCTCTTCCACCAAGTCCGTCAGCTCCTCGATAATGAAGGAACCCTGAAGCGGATTTTCGTTTTTGGCAAGGCCCAACTCCTTGTTTATGATCAACTGAATGGCCATAGCGCGCCGTACGGATCCTTCGGTAGGGGTAGTAATCGCCTCGTCATAGGCATTGGTATGCAAGGAATTGCAGTTGTCATAGATCGCATACAAAGCCTGCAGCGTGGTACGAATGTCATTAAAGTCAATTTCCTGGGCGTGTAGGGATCTACCGGAGGTTTGGATATGGTACTTGAGCTGCTGCGCCCGATCATTTGCTCCATACTTCAACTTGAGTGCCTTGGCCCAGATTCGGCGAGCTACTCTTCCGATCACCGCATATTCCGGATCGATGCCGTTGGAAAAGAAGAAGGAGAGATTTGGCGCAAACTCGTTGATGTTCATCCCTCTGG
>CAMDLI010000129.1 GCA_945901615.1 Spirosoma fluviale | reverse complement strand
AATATTGCTTTTAATTTTTGATAAAAGAATTTAATCTAAATTAAATTTGCGAAATCCCCATTAAATCCCTTTTTTCTGAAGAGGAATTCGCCTTTTAATCCTCAAATTAACTAAAAAAAGCTAAGTTTAATTCTCATACTTATTTTTTTCTCACTGGTTTGCAAAAAAAAATGGATGCCTGGAGTAAGGGGTTAAGCTAGCCAAGGCTGTTATAAATCAGAATCTGAAGTAGTCCAAGTAAAAACAAGAGGGTTCAATTTTTTACTGTCCAGTTATTTCTAAAGGGGGTACAGTTGGAAAGCAAGGAGGAGGAACATCCGTAGGTTGAGCTACTGCCTATGTCGGACTTTCTATTCTTGAAAATATAAAATTGAATAATCGAAATGATTATTTAAAAACTGAAAACGCATTCTCACCCTACTTTACCTATACGCTCAACAAGTTTGATGCTGATAATGAGTGTAGCGAAGAGTTGTTTAAAGATCCCATTTCAGGGGTTGACTACTATTCTAAACATTTTAAAACTCAACAAACACACTTTTCGGCATGGGGTACTTTCGTTTTTTTTACCTAAAATTCTTTCAGTTCGGCGTCATAAATATCCGCTGCTGGTAGCTGAAATTCAAATGGCTAAGGACATTGCCAAAAGCATCGGCTGCTTCGAGTTGACGATCGTTCACATTTTTCCCAAGCAAACGGCAGAGCAGCAAGCCATAAACGCCATTCAGGCAGATTTGAATTTCATTCCCAATCTCTTCTGTTTGGGCAGCTTCCACTGCCTCGAGCAGGTGAGCTTTGGCAGAATTAAAGGTAGCTACGTAATTGGCATCGGTCTTGAGCAGTTGGTAATGGAGCTTGAGCAGCTGCTGAACCAAGTCTTGGAGTTCTTCAAGGTGTCCTTTTTGCATCAACTCCTGCTGCTTCATGGACGTTGCTAAGCCAGAAAACCAGGTTTTGATGCGCTCCTTTTCGGCCTCAGATACCGGGTAATGGGAGACCACATACTGGCCTATTTCCTCCATATTCCCTTGGTAGGATCGAATGAGGTCTTCCATTTGGTACATGTACACAAGGTATTCGCCTATGTTTTGGGATTTTTTCCGTTCTGCAATTTCCTGCATGGGATAAGGATAGGTTGGGATGGCAAAGGTAACTTAGAAAAGAAAATAGCCGCTCCCCACCCTCCAAAAAATTAGCTGACACTCTTGAATTTTACTCAAAACAAAACGGGTGAACAGGAGATTAGGATAGTGTTCAAAGGAAGGAGAAAAAAGCTTTGAAATAGGCTAGTCTATTTCTTACCTGTCCTAACCAAGAAAGCTTCTTTTTTCCTACTTTTGTATGACTTAAGCTTATGAAAAATACTCGAAATTTCTGCATTATTGCCCACATTGACCACGGCAAAAGTACTTTAGCAGACCGGTTGCTGCAGACGACCAACACGGTTACCGACCGAGAGATGCAAAACCAGTTGCTAGACGACATGGATCTGGAGCGCGAGCGTGGCATCACCATCAAGTCCCACGCCATTCAGATGAAGTACAACTACAAGGGAGAGGAGTACATTCTAAACTTAATTGATACCCCAGGTCACGTGGATTTTTCCTATGAAGTGTCGCGATCTATCGCTGCCTGTGAAGGAGCTTTATTGATCGTAGATGCCTCCCAAGGCGTGGAAGCGCAGACCATTTCCAACCTATACCTTGCTTTGGGGCATGATCTCGAAATCATTCCTGTGTTGAATAAAATTGATCTTCCTGGTGCAGATCCTGAGGCGGTGGCCGACGAGGTCATCGACTTGTTGGGTTGCGATCGCGAGGACATTGTCCTAGCATCGGGTAAGGAAGGTATTGGCATCACGGATATATTGGCCAAGGTGATTGAAAAAATACCTGCACCCAAGGGAGATCCCGCAGCGCCACTTCAAGCGATGATTTTTGACTCGCAGTTCAACTCCTTCCGTGGGGTGGAGGTAATCTTCCGAATTTTTAACGGAACCCTAAATAAGGGAGACAAAATCAAGTTTGTCAACTCCGGCAAGGAGTATTTTGCTGACGAGATAGGTATTTTGGGTGTGAACCAGATCCCACAGCAAACCATGAGTGCTGGAAACGTGGGTTACCTGATCTCCGGTATCAAAGTGGCCAAAGAGGTGGCGGTAGGGGATACAATCACACACGTGAAAAACCCCTGCTCAGAATCCATCAAAGGCTTTGAAAATGTGAAGCCCATGGTTTTTGCGGGGATTTACCCCGTAGACACCACCGAATTTGAGGAGCTACGTGCGTCCATGGAAAAATTGCAACTCAACGACGCCTCCCTGGTCTGGGAGCCTGAGACCTCTGCGGCCTTGGGTTTTGGTTTCCGTTGCGGGTTTTTGGGAATGCTGCATATGGAAATTGTGCAGGAGCGATTGGAGCGTGAATTTGACATGACTGTCATCACTACGGTACCTTCTGTGCAGTTCAAGGCGCTCATGACCAACGACGAGTACCAGGTGATCAATGCACCATCCGATATGCCTGATCCAACCCGATTCAAGCATATCGAGGAGCCTTTTGTAAAGGCATCCATCATCACCGCTGCAGAATACGTGGGACCAGTTATTTCCCTTTGCATGGACAAGCGAGGACAAATCAAAAACCAGGTGTATTTGACTTCTGATCGGGTGGAACTGCAGTTTGACATGCCTTTAGCAGAAATTGTATTCGACTTCTTTGATCGCTTGAAGACTATTTCCAGGGGCTATGCTTCCTTGGATTACGAGTTGAAGGGCTTTCAGGAGTCGCACATGGTTCGTCTGGACATCATGCTCAATGGGGAGCCAGTAGATGCGCTTTCTGCAATTGTGCACCGGGATAAGGCTTACGATTGGGGCAAGCGTCTTTGCGACAAGCTGAAGGAGCTGGTGCCACGGCAAATGTTTGAAATCGCCATACAGGCGGCCATTGGACAAAAAATCATTGCGAGAGAAACGGTAAAGGCGATGCGTAAAAACGTGTTGGCCAAGTGCTATGGGGGTGATATTTCGCGGAAGCGTAAGCTTTTGGAAAAGCAGAAAAAAGGGAAGAAGCGCATGCGCCAGGTTGGTAATGTAGAGATCCCGCAAGAGGCCTTTATGGCGGTGTTGAAACTAGATTAGGGAAATACGAACTACGAGGCACGAAATACGGAGTTATTGTTAGGTAAATCACGCAAAAGATGATTCAAGCATTTAGGTGTTTAAATTCATTTATGAAGCTGCTTAATTTAGATTAGTGAAATATGAATTACCTGCCTGCCTGCGGTAGGTAGTCCTGCGGCAAGCAGGTGAGGTACGAAATACGAGATAAAGAGTGTTGAAATAATAGAGTATGGGCAGTTAAACAACGTAAGCGATGAGCCAGGCATTGAAGGACAGAACTAAAAAATTCGCACTTGATGTTTGGTTTCTCTGTTCTCACTTACCCCATACAAGAGAATATAATAATTATATAAATCAGCTTCTGCGTTGTTCTAGCTCTGTGGCTGCAAACTACAGAGCAGCCATGCGAGCAAAGTCGAACGCAGACTTTATAAATAAATTAAAAATTGTAGAGGAAGAGGCCGATGAAAGTCAGTTCTTTTTGGAACTGCTCAGTAAAATCAACAGTAATGAGCAGTTGCATCCAGAAATTGACCGACTGACCAAAGAAGTAGACGAATTGATTTCCATTTTTGTGGCTAGCTTAAAAACTGCCCGATTGAATTTCACAAAGTAGGGTTGTCTTTGATTTGGTTCCGTACTTCGTATCTCGTACTTCATATTTAAAAAATTCAAGACTCCCATAACTGGTATGATAACCCTAATAGATGGCAAAAAAACCGCGCAAGACATCAAAAATGAAATTGCAGCGCGGGTAGCGGAAATTAAACAAGCAGGTGGAAAGCAGCCTCACTTAGCAGCTATATTGGTAGGAGAAGATGGTGCCAGCCAAACCTATGTGGGCGCCAAAGTGAAGGCCTGTGAAGAAGTAGGATTTACTTCCACGCTGGTTCAACTTGCTGCGGAAGTGAGTGAAGAAGAATTGCTTCGAACCGTGGAGGAGATCAATCAAAATGCGGACATTGACGGATTGATTGTGCAACTTCCCTTGCCCAAGCATATTTCAGTAGACAAGGTGACCAACTGCATCCGTCCAGAAAAAGACGTGGATGGCTTTACGCCAGCTAACGTGGGCAGAATGACCCTCAATTGGCCTGCATACGTGGCTGCCACCCCTTATGGAATTGTGGAACTGCTCAAGCGCTATCAGATCGAAACCTCCGGTAAGCACTGTGTGGTCATCGGCCGTAGCCATATTGTGGGCAGCCCGATGAGTATCTTGATGGCGCGCAATGGCTACCCTGGCAATGCCACCGTGACACTGACCCACTCCAGGACCGAGAACTTGGCAGCGATTTGTAAGACTGCTGATATTTTGATTGTTGCCATTGGTAAACCTGAATTTGTAACTGCTGATATGGTCAAGCCAGGGGCTGTTGTGATTGACGTGGGTATCCACCGCATCGCTGACGAGTCTAAGAAATCCGGGTTTCGGTTGATAGGGGATGTATGCTACGAAGAAGTAGCACCGATTGCCTCGGCCATCACCCCTGTACCGGGTGGCGTGGGCCCAATGACTATCGCTGCCTTGCTTTACAATACCCTTCAGTCCGCTGAAAAGAAGGTTTTCGGCTAAGTGCTAAAAAAACTAAAGAAAAGCGGAGCGAAGCTTTGCTTCCCAAAGCTCGGTTTTCTACTTTTGCAATCCCCAATCGCGCACGTGGTGAAATTGGTAGACACGCCACTTTGAGGGGGTGGTGCCCGTTCGGGTGTGGAAGTTCGAATCTTCTCGTGCGCACTCCAAAAAGAAAGGCGACTCTGCAAAGAGTCGCCTTTCTTGTTTTTAAATCGGCCTAACTTGTTATTCTCTTAATTGAAAGGGCTTCCCCATTTTTCGTTGGTGTATACATCTTTTCCTGAGAGTGTTTGAATAAATGCGACGATGGCATTGATTTCGGCTCCCGACAGGTTGAGTTTTTGTAGATTTCCTCCTGGGTTCAAGCGAGCATCTAGGTTATTGTTTCCTGCTTGTGCAGGGATATTGTTGTAATGGCCCACTACATTTTGAAGGGAGGCAAATACCCCCGAATGCATAAAGGCACCATTACTTCCTCCGGTTGCGTTGACTGCATCGCGGAGGGTAGGAGATCGGGTAATGGCTAGTTCTAAGCCCGCTCCTTGAGCCAAAGGACG
>CAMDLI010000128.1 GCA_945901615.1 Spirosoma fluviale | reverse complement strand
ATCAAGGAGAAAATCTTGGCTGCCAAGCGTGCAGGTATCAAAGAGATCATTCTTTGTCACAAGAATAGACGGGACATCGAAGAGATTGATGCGCACTACTTGAAGGGTATCCAATTCCATTACGTAACCCAAGTGGATGAAGTGCTTGCCATTGCTTTGACTGCAGTTCAAGTGGATCGTCCTTTAAAATTTAATTTGAGTCCGGAGCCTACTCCTTCCGCCTAATTTGCGGTAGTGTGCTCTATTTTCGATTGTATTGATTCACCACCAACAGTTCAAGCAGATGCTTAATCCCCTTAGCCTTACCCCCAGACAGATTGTCGCAGAGCTTGACAAATACATCATTGGTCAGCAGGATGCCAAGCGCAATGTGGCCATTGCCTTGCGCAACCGCATTCGACGCATGGGGGTCACTTCGGATATCCAAAAAGACATTGTACCCAACAATATCTTGCTAATTGGGAGCACGGGTGTAGGTAAAACGGAGATTGCACGACGCTTGGCCAAGATTGCAAATGCGCCTTTTACCAAGGTGGAGGCGTCCAAGTTTACCGAAGTAGGCTATGTAGGCCGCGATGTGGAAAGCATGGTTCGTGACCTGGTGGAGCAGAGCGTTCACCTCGTTCGAGACGCCAAAAAAGAAGAAGTGAAATTGAAGGCAGCTGAGTCTGTGGAGGAAGTATTGTTGGATATTTTGATTCCTCCGGTCAAAGGAATGGGATTTACAAGCGGCAATTCCTACCCAGCTGATGGCAGTTCGGTACCTAATTCCGATGAGGAACTCAACGAACGTACTCGTGACCGCTTTCGAGAAAAACTCCGTCAAGGAGAATTGGAGGATCGAAAGATCGAAATTCAAGTCAAAGCCCCAGCGCCCATGGGAATAGGCATGGTGGGCAATGGCATGATGGATGATGCGAGCATGGCCGGTCTCCAAGATATGATTTCGGGCATGATGCCCAAGAAAACCAAAAAGCGTAAACTTTCCATTTCCGAGGCCCGAAAAGTCCTTTTAGAAGAGGAAGTGTCTAAGCTGATTGACTTTGATGAAGTTAAGGAGGAGGCGATTCGATTGGCGGAAAACAATGGGATCATTTTCATCGATGAGATTGACAAAATTGCTTCCAAGTCTGGAAAAGGAGGAGGAGGACCGGATGTGAGCCGGGAAGGTGTGCAGCGTGATTTACTTCCCATTGTGGAGGGATCATCTGTGACCACCAAGTATGGAGTCATTCAAACCGACCACGTGCTTTTTATTGCTGCTGGAGCCTTTCACGTGAGCAAGCCATCCGACCTGATTCCAGAATTGCAGGGCCGTTTCCCCATTCGTGTTGAACTTCAGGCTTTAACTAAGGAGGACTTTACCCGAATATTGAAGGAACCCAAAAATGCCTTGACCAAGCAGTACCAGGCACTTTTTGAAGTGGAGGAAGTGTATATAGATTTTACGGATGATGCCATTGAAGAGATTGCTAGTCTTGCCTTTTTGATTAATCAGGAAGTGGAAAATATCGGTGCCCGTAGACTCCACACCGTGATGAGTCACCTGCTCAATGATTTTCTGTTTGAAGTACCTGATATTATAGGTCCAAATTCAAGGATTAGCATCACTAAGGAGATGGTAATAGAACGCTTGAGTTCCTTGGTGAAAAATCGAGATCTATCGCAATACATCTTGTAATTCGAATTACGAACTGATTGAATCCGCTTCGTTACTTGTGAAAAGTAAAAGGTAGGCACTTATTTTTTAGGACTATCCCACCATGCAAAGGTGCAAGTATCTCGGCTCAATTCTTTCCAGTGGTCTGTAGATAGCGAAAAGGCAAATTGACCGGAGGTAGGTAGGTTGTCCAATTTCACTCCCAGTATATTAATCAATTCGGTGAGCCCAGGATTGTGGCCTACCAGTACTAGGGTTTGGACTTGATCCGATTGCGACTGAATAAACTGGAGCAAATAACTTGCTGAAGCATGGTAAAGGGATTTTTCCCATTTAATTTCTGACTCCTGATACCCAAGCACGGCTGCGGTAATGCAGGCGGTTTGTTTGGCTCTTTGGGCAGTGGAGGAACAAATTAGGTCTAGGTGGACTCCTCGATTTTTAAGGGAAATAGCCATTTGGGGTGCGTCTCGCAACCCTCTGTCGGCTAGTTGGCGATCGTAATCTGGAAGTGAAGGATTGTCCCAGTCCGATTTGGCGTGTCGAATCAAAATTATTTTTTTCATTTCTAGATAAAAAAAACGATTATTTTGTTTTTTTTAATTGAATAGTTATTTTTAAGCCTCTTTTATTTCCAATTTATCACAATTTATTATGTTTACCGGGACAGTAAAATTTTACAATGAAGCCAAGGGTTTTGGATTTATCGTTGATGACGAAACTCAAAATGACGTGTTTTTGCACGCTACAGGCTTAGTAGACAAAGTTGCTCAAAACGACAAAGTCACTTTCGACATTAAGGAGGGTAAAAAAGGACCCAACGCAATCAACGTGAAAAAGGCCTAAGTTTTCCTAAGAATAGCTTGGTTCATGAAATCCTCCAAATCGAATTTGGAGGATTTTTTTTATGATTTTTGGCTGCAATCCGCTTTTCTGCTGACAATTAGTCAGTTTGTATCGGAAATATTTTTAATGCAGCAACCGAAACTTCTAGTCGTTTGGTTTGTTAAATTAGATAGCTTAAATGAGTTTGGTTAATTCTTGTTAATGAAATTTACCTAAGGATAAATTCGGCGTAAAAATTGAAATAGAAAAAATTATAATAAATCATTAGATTTTAAATAGCGATAACAATGAGTAAAAAACAATTCTTTCTCGGGGTCCTAGTGGCCGCATTGGTGGGTGGATTCGTAGCAGTTGCGGGAGTGAGTTTTTTGATCCGACCGCAAAATGCCAGCACCTTTGATGAAAAACAAAAATCTAGTTTTGTCAATTTGCTAGGAGGTAAGGAATTTACAGTTCCTGATGGAATCAACTTTATCGCATCTGCAGAGCTAGTCACTCCTGCAGTAGTGCATGTCAAAAGCCAAGTAGCGTATTCTCCACGTTCACGTGGACAGCGGGATCCTTTTCAGGAGTTTTTTGGAATTCCTCAGCCTGATTCAGGCCCAAGAGATCCAAGGCAGGAAATGCCGATGAGCTCTGGTTCGGGGGTAATTATTTCTCCGGATGGCTACATCGTCACCAACAATCACGTGATCGAAGGGGCCACGCGGGTGGATATTTCATTGGACAACAACAAGCGCTACGAAGCGACTGTGGTGGGTACCGATCCAACTACCGATTTGGCCTTGCTGAAAATTGAAGGGGAGAATTTCCCATTCATCAAGTTTGGCGATTCAGATCAAACCAAAATTGGGGAGTGGGTACTAGCCGTAGGCAATCCTTTTGATCTCAACTCAACCGTAACTGCCGGCATCATCTCCGCCAAGGCGAGAAACATAGGGATTCTACAGGGTGTAGAAAATAACCTTCAGATTGAATCCTTTCTTCAAACCGACGCCGTGGTTAATCCGGGCAACTCCGGGGGAGCTTTGGTGAATTTGGCAGGTGAATTAATCGGCATCAATACTGCCATTGCCTCCAGTACAGGCACATTTAATGGCTACTCCTTTGCTGTACCGAGTTCCTTGGTAAAAAAGGTAATGGACGATTTGTTGAATCATGGAGCAGTGCAGCGTGGACTATTGGGTGTGCAAATCCAAGATGTGAGTCCTGAATTGGCTGACTACCTAGGTAAGAAATTCCCTGTAGAACAAGGAGTATATGTTGGGGGAGTAAATGATAATTCTGCTGGTAAAGAGGCTGGAATTAAAGAAGGAGATATTATCGTAGGAATTGACGGAAAGCCGGTAAATAGTGTGGCCAATCTTCAAGAATTGGTGGCTAGAAAGCGACCAGGTGATAAAGTGGAGGTGAGCTACTTGCGAGAAGGGAAAACTCTCAAAACAACTGCTACGCTTAAAAACTTCTCCGGTGACACAAATATTGTGAAGAAAGAAGCGCCAAAAGTATTGTCCTTTGAGGGACTTCAATTGGAGGATGTCAAACAGCAAACCAAAGAGCAATTGAAAATTGAGGGCGGCGCTGTTATCAAGTCCAATGCCAACGAAGCTTGGAGAGCTGCAGGAGCCAGAAATGGATTTATCATCACCTCGGTGATTTCGGATAAGGGCCGCAAGCGGGTAAGCAGTGCAGCAGAAATGATCGACTTCTTAGAGGATTCCAAAGGGGAGGAGATTGTGGTCTTGGGCATGTTCGCGGATGGTACCGAATACTATTTTGAAATCAAACCAGAGTAAGTAATTTACTTTCAACATGGAACACCAAAAAAAACCGGAGAAATCTGGTTTTTTTGTTTCCGATTTTGCTTACTTTTTACTCTTCAAACCCATAATCACCATGAAAAAACTCCTTAGTTATTGCCTGCTATACCTTGGTTTAGTGGCTACAGTTTTTGCACAAACGATCAGTCCCGCAGGCAACAGCCCTGTTCCTGGAATTTCAAAAGACCGAATCGCTAAAATCGACGCCATGCTTGAAGCGGCCATTAAAGCGGAAGAGGTGCCCGGCTTAGTAGCCATGGTTGTCAAAGATGGAAAGATTGTATACCATTCAGCCAAAGGTTTTGCCGACGTAGCCGACGGAAAAAAGATGGAGAAAAATTCCATTTTCCGCATTGCTTCCCAGACCAAGGCGATCACCTCCACGGCCATCCTCATGCTTTGGGAAGAAGGCAAATTCGGATTGGACGACCCCATTTCCAAGTACATCCCTGAATTCGCCAATCCCCAGGTTTTGGCTTCTTTCCGCTATGCAGACACCACCTATACGAGCAAGCCAAGTTCTAAGGTCATCACCATTCGGCACCTTCTCACACATACTTCAGGCCTAGGCTATGGGGTGATTGATGGAGACGAGCGCATGAAAATGATCTATCACAAAGCAGGTGTAACGGACTTGTTTACAACGGAGAAAATCACAATTGGAGAAAGCGTGAAGCGCCTTGCCAAACTGCCTTTGCACCACGAGCCAGGTGCCAAGTTTACCTACAGCGAAGGGCTAGATGTCTTGGGCTATTTGGTAGAGGTTGTCTCAGGAAAGCCATTTGATGTATTCTTGAAAGAACGAATTTTTGATCCACTTGGCATGAATGATACCCGTTTTTACCTCAATGAAGCACAAGGGGCCCGCTTAGTGGATGTACATACCTACAAAGCAGGCAAATGGCAGGAGTATCCCGTTACGTTTTATGATCCAGCTTA
>CAMDLI010000127.1 GCA_945901615.1 Spirosoma fluviale | reverse complement strand
ATCTTGGCCTGGTCGATGAACTGCAAAATGCCTTAGCCAATCCCCCATTAAAGTTGAACATCTCGCCCTGCCCATTTGGCTGAGGTTGAATTTCAAAACCTGCGCAAGCAATATCCCCCCCGCCGTGGTGCTGCTGCGGTTGAGGTTTTACGCGGAATTGATTTACAGATTAAAGACGGTGAATTTTTATTACTTGTGGGCCCCTCCGGTTGCGGCAAGAGCACCTTGTTGCGCCTGTTGGCCGGTTTGGAAACCCCAAGCGCAGGGGAGGTGTTGGTGGGCGGGCGCACCGTAACCAACCTGCCCCCTTCCCGCAGGGACGTGGCAATGGTGTTTCAGAGCTATGCCCTGTATCCCCACCTATCGGTGGCGCAAAACATTGCCTTTGGGCTAAGGCGCAGCGGTCACCGTGGTTGGCAGCAACAGCTGCGGGATTGGTTGGCCCGCAACACTGCATTTTCCATCAGGTAGAAGGACTTTATGTAGATGAAAATGTTGGTTTTGCCGACCTGAAGAATACCTTATACCACTTCGCTAAAGAGATGTTTGGCAAAGAAACCAAGGTGCGCTTTCGCCCCTCATTCTTCCCGTTTACCGAGCCCAGCGCAGAGATTGACATCTCTTGCTTGATATGCGGAGGCAAGGGCTGCAACGTATGCAAATACAGCGGATGGGTAGAAATCGGTGGTGCAGGCATGGTAGACCCCAATGTCCTAGAAAATTGTGGCATCGACTCCAAAAAATACACCGGTTTTGCCTTTGGAATGGGTATTGAGCGAATTGCCATGCTCAAAAACCAAATCAAAGACTTGCGCTTATTTACAGAAAATGATGTGCGCTTCCTAAAGCAATTTAGGCCACTGCTCTAGCCTATTGCGCACTTAAAGTTCCTCCTCTTCAATACCGGGTTGAGCGGGTAAAAATGAGCATGTCCTCAGCTCCAGGCCTTCTTCAAAAACCGAAGCCAATTCCCATGCATCACCTTCTCAATATCCTGAGGGGAATAGCCTTGCTGCTGGAGAAGGGTGGGGATTTTTTGTAGGTCGGCGATCGAATCCAGATCAGCGGGACACTGTTCCTTTCCAAATGCTCCATCCAAATCTGAGCCTATGCCGATGTGATTGGCATTGCCTGCAAGCTGACAGATATGATCGAAGTGATCCAATAGGGTGTTCAAAGTCACGTTTCGCTCCTTTGGTGTACTTTCCCCGCGTATCCAGCCCGGGCTTAGCATCCAGGCATCAAATACCCCTCCAATCACTGCTCCACGAGCAATCAAGGCCTTGATCATCTCATCGGAGAACTGTCGGTTGTGGTCTACTAGCGCACGGCAATTGTTGTGACTGGCCCATACGGGTCCTTTAAAATGATCCAAGGCATCCCAAAAGGCGAGATCACAGAGGTGGGTAGCATCTAGAATGATTCCCAATTCATCCATTTTGCGCAGCAAGTCCTTCCCCTGTTGGGAAAGTGGAGCAGAAGAATCCGTCCCATAGGCATAGCGTCCTGGACCGTAATGGGCAGGTCCCAATGCTCTCAAACCGTTTTCGTAGGCTGTTTCCAGGTAGTCAAGCGTCACGATGGAGTCGGCTCCTTCTAGAGACAAGATGTAGCCAATTGCTTTTTGACTTTTATCTTCCCCAGCATTCCAGTAGGCCAAATGCCCCTCCAGCTCCTGCCAGTCCCGAATTTGTTTCAATTCGCCCTGCTTTTCCATCGCCCGATACCAGGCAAGTTGCCCTTGGGTATGGGCCCAAGCTTGCTGCGGCGAGTACCAACCCGGAAGCGGATTGTCTGTCGCTACAAAGCGGGCTATTTGCGTAGCGACCACTAGGCCCACGTTTCCCTTCCGTAGTTCAGGAAGCGATACGGTTCCATTTCCTCGATCGGGCTTGTCGTTCATTCCCTGCTCTCGGGCATTGATCTCAGCGAGAGGGCGGGTAAGGTCCCGGTTCCACTCCATCGCATTCATGCTCAGGTCAAGGTGTGCGTCGATGGTAAACATGCTAGAAGGCTTGGAGGATAAATACGGTGGGAACTTTGTGTAGGTCTAAGGGCTGTTTTTTCCAGTCCGCGATGGTTTTGGTTTGGATTAACTCATCGGCAGCGGTGAGGTTTTTGGCGATGCACAACTTGGTGTGTGGTGCCAATGTAGACAGCGCATCGGCCAGCAATTGATTGTTGCGAAAAGGCGTTTCCATAAAGAGCTGGGCTCGTTTTTCACGGATAGATTCCTGCTCCAATTTTTTTAAAGTGGCAGCTCTTTCTTTTTTATCGATGGGCAAGTAACCATGAAAAGCGAAGGACTGGCCCGAAAAGCCAGAGCCCATCAGCGCCAGAAACATGGAACTGGGACCCGAGATTGGCACCACTTGAATTCCTTTTTGATGTGCATAGGCCACAGCAAGGGCACCAGGATCGGCAATGCCAGGGCAGCCAGCTTCAGAAATCACCCCAATATCGGCTCCCTTCAAGAGCGGCAGCATCAAGCGAGCTATTTGCTCGGGCGGGGTATCCTTATCTAGAATTTCCAGGTGCAGCTCTTCGATGTTAATCCCCAGCTTCAAGCTAGAGATGTAGCGACGTGCCGTCCGTAAGTTTTCAACCAAAAAATGGGTTGTATGGGCAATTACCTCCCGAACTTGTGGGGAAATTACTTCCATTGCTGTGTTTTCAGCGAGCACATTGGGAATTAAAAATAATTTTCCTTGGGGCATGTACAGTAGGAATTGAATTCGAAAGTTAAAATTTAATGTGCGAAATCCGTACCTTAATCGGGCATATACTTTCTCCAAATCCAGCCATGCTCAAAAAATCCCTCCTCTTCGCCTGCTTGCTTTTGCTTAGCATCCCCTCTTTTTCCCAACAACTCAAAGCCCTAGTAGGGGGAACCTTAATTGATGGCTTTGGAGGCACTCCTATTCGCAATTCAGTGATTATCGTGGAAGGGGAACGGATCAAGGCCATTGGACAGGTGGGAAGCTTGGCCATTCCTGCTGGAGCGGAAGTGATTTCCACCGAAGGCATGAGTGTATTGCCTGGACTTTGGGACATGCACGTGCACCTGATGCTCAATGGGCACAGCGACTACACGCATTGGGATAGCACCTATATCGATGTATTTGAGTCGGTAATTATGCCTTCTTCAGCCCATCAATTGTTGATGGCAGGTGTGACCTCTGCCCGAGACTTGGGTGCGCCACTTGAGGCCAGCATCAATGTCAAAAGACGCATTCAAAACGGAGAAATTCCAGGCCCTACCATCTATGTGTCTGGGCCATTTATACAAAAAGCACCCTATCCCAACACCGAGGAATTCCGCTGGGGGGTAAACGGTGCAGCAGACGCCCGAGCAAAAGTAAAGAAACTGATCGATGCAGGGGTGGATGTCATCAAACTCATCGACCAAGACCAAATGACCTTGGAGGAGGCCAAAGCTGTGGTCGACGAAGCGCACAAGTATGGAAAAATGGTGGTGGGCCATTCCCACCGTCCTGACGAAATTCGAATCGGACTCCAAATTGGGGTGGATAATTTTGAGCATACTGGCTTGAGTAGTGCCCCAGAATATCCAGAAGACATCATGAAGCTGATGAAAGAGCGCGCAGCGAAAATGAACCTGGGCCCACTTTTCTGGACGCCAACCGTAGAAGGTCTTTTCAATTACGAGTTTGTGCGAGACAATCCAGAAAAACTAGACGATCCCTCCTGGCATTTGGGGCTTCCGGACTCCATCGTCAGAGACATTCGTGCTTCACTCCGATTCCCTGGTAGGATGTCTTACTTCCAGCTCACTCCTGTTCGTAAACCTACTTTAGACCGTAAGTTTGCCCAACTCAAAGAAAGTGGCGTCGTGATGCTCGTCGGTACGGATAGTGGCATTCCGATGAAATTCCATAGCCAAAGCACCTGGAATGAATTGGATGTATGGGTCAACCAGTTTGGAATGGACCCCTTACTCACCATCAAAGCGGCTACCTACTGGCCAGCCGTGGCCATGAAAGTGGAAAAAGATTACGGTACCATTTCCGAAGGAAAATATGCCGATATCATCGCCGTAAAGGGGGATGTCTTGCGCTACATCAACTTGCTACAAGATGTGGACATGGTGATGAAGCATGGAAAGAAGGTGAAGTAAAATTGTCGACGGCTAACGGTCGACGGCTCATTGAATTGAACTTCAAACCTATACTTGTTTAATCACCAACATATTTATTACGAACTAAATCTGCGTGTTTTTTCCATTCAGATCTGCGTGAAATAAGTTTCACGCAGATCTTTTTTGAAAAATAGCGCAGATTAAAAGATAATCGTCCAAAGACGATTGTCCTTAGATCACCAAATTGAAGTTCTAACCTAGGTTTCTTGGATACTGATAAAAAAGCGGGTAGGCCTAATGAACTAAATCAGCGTGTTTTTTTCCATTTTCCGCCGCGGCGGAGCGTGAAAAATACAGCAACAATAAACTTGGCGGAATGTCCGCCAAGTTGACCTTCTAGCCTAAAAACTTTAGCATCTCTGCTACCACTGCTTGTGGCTGCTCGGCATGTAGCCAGTGCCCTGCATTGGGAATAGAAACCCAGGTGTAATTTGGGAAATGGCGCTTCATATCCGAAAGGTCTTTCTCTTGGATATAGGAGGAATTGGCTCCTCCCAAAAATAAAGTAGGTCCTTCAAAAACGGTTCCTTCATCCAAGGCTTTCCCCACCTCCTCGATGTGTTGAGTGATCACCGAAAGGTTAACTTTCCATGCGAATCCGTTCGCATCCCTACCCAAACTTTTAAGCAAAAATTGGCGAATTCCCAGTTCCGGAATGTAAGGAGCGAGTAGATCATCCGCTTCTTTCCTAGACTGGAGTTGGGAGAGATCAAGTGCATTTAATCCTTCCAAAATCACTTGGTGGTGAATGGGATAGTGCCTCGGAGCAATGTCTCCTACGATGAGTTTGCGTACCCGCTCAGGATAGGCCACCGCAAAATTCATCACCGTCTTCCCTCCCATGGAATGCCCCATCAAGTACACGGAATCCAAGCCCTCGGCATCGAGCAACTCCCGCAAATCCTCCACCATAACCCCATAGTTCCATTCGGAACCATGCGGAGAGTCCCCATGGTTGCGCTGGTCTACGAGATACAAGGTATAGTGATCCACTAGTTCCTTGGCGATGGAAAACCAGTTGTCTAAAGAACCAAAAAGTCCATGGAGGATAACCAAGGGTGGGCCGGAACCGGATTTTCTGAAGTTTAGCTGCATACATTTTGTCAACGGTCCACAGTCGACAGACGACAGCAGATTCGTGGTGGCACTAAGTTTAGAATCAAAATAACACTACTTTAT
>CAMDLI010000126.1 GCA_945901615.1 Spirosoma fluviale | reverse complement strand
TTTCAAAATCTTCAAGTCATCAAAAGCTCTGCACCTTGCATGTCAAGCAATGCTGATGTTTTCCCAGTAAGCGAGACCACGCTTACATTGACCAACTATCCAAATCCATTCCAGCAATCCACTACCCTATCGTACCAAACCCAAGGTGGGTATGCATTGATCCAGATTTTTTCAACAGAAGGGAAGCTAATTAAAACACTGCTTGACAAGGAAGTTAGTCCTGGTAACCATAAAATTACGTTTGAGAATGAGGGTTATGCACCTGGGATTTATTATGCCCGCTTGCAGAATAACAACCAGCAGATCACACGGACCATGCTCTTAGGAAGGTAAGAAGTTGGACTACCTTACCTTTTTAATGGCATTTTTACCAAGTTTGTAGACCATAGTCCACACAGAGCCCAGTGCTGACTTTTTCAAATTAGGCTCCTTCCCTTCCCCCATCAGGTGTAGCTGATCGGTATACCAAATGATTTCCAATGGGAAGGTCTTATCTAGGAATTTCCAACCTGTCGTCAATGGTTTTACTTGGCTCTTATCTGATGCACCTGACAAAAGTTGATTCGGGAAATCAGGGTGAATCGCAAGCGAACGGGCTATTCCGATTACATCACAAGCACCCGAAGCCAAGGCTGCATTCATGCCCTCAGCGGACCGAAAACCACCTGTAAGCATCAAAGGGCTTTTAACCAGTTTACGAACCTCTTCACAATAAGTTAAAAAATAGGCCTCACGCGTCTTGGTAGACTCTTTTTGTGCAGCCCCCATCATGGCTGGAGATTCGTAGGTACCTCCCGATATTTCAATCAAATCCATCCCCAAATCACTCAAGTGCTTGACTACTTCCATGGAATCTTCTTGGGTAAACCCACCTTTTTGAAAGTCGGCAGAGTTCAATTTAATTCCTACAGGAAACGAATCACCAACTTCCCTGAGTATGGCCAAATACACTTCTTTGACAAATCGCATGCGATTTTCAAGTGAGCCTCCCCAGCGATCTTCACGTTGGTTGTGTGTAGGAGATAAAAACTGGCTGACCAAATACCCATGTGCCCCATGGATCTGCACTCCAGTAAATCCACTTTCCTTGCAGACTTTTGCCGCATAGCCAAAACGTGCAATGATGTCAAGAATCTCTTCTTCAGAAAGCGCCCTTGGAGTATTGAATAAACGATCCAAAGGCTTTTTTAAAGGTATTGCAGAAGGTGCTACTGGCTCTTTACTTAGAAATTTGGGAGATTGCTTGCCGGGATGATTGAGTTGCACCCAGATGTGTGTTCCCTCCTTTTTTCCAGCGGCTGCCCAAAGAGGTAAGTTTGCATCTTGAATTCCTTGTTCTATGACCACATTGTGGGCTTCTCCCAATGCAAATCGATCCACCATCACATTCCCTGTAATCAGCAGTCCTATTCCTCCTTCTGCCCAGCGGGTATACAGTCGATTAAATTTCTCATTGGAAGTATAGCCACGGGAACCCATGTTTTCACTCATGGCGGATTTACCCAAGCGGTTTTTTAATGTAGCCCCACAAGGGAGTTGAAGTGTTTCGGTTAATTTACTAGACATGGTGAATTTGGACTGTATTTTTTCTGAAAGCACGAGTATACCCAATAAATAAAGAAGTAACAATGCTGAAACTCCTTTAAATCCAATGAGACCTGCCTGTCGGCAGACAGGGTGCAAAGTCGTAGGTGGGGCAACTCCCTCCCGCAATTCTCCGGGACTGGCTCTTGACAAGGGGGCTAGGGGGATTATTTAGTTCTCGCAAAGACGCAGAGCCGCATAGAAATAGTTCTCAATTCTTTGCGCCTTCCCTACTTTGCGAGCTATTCTTTTTTTCTTTTTTCTTCTCGCAAAGACGCTGAGACCTGTCCGCCGCCGCGGACAAGCGCAAAGAAATTAAAGTCCGCTCGGATTGACTTCAACAGGTAGGGGTAGGGAACCAGCTAGGAAGTGTAAGTCATGTTCCAAAACTCCATGTTACAAAACTTGTCATTCCTTGTACTTTTTTGGAATTGCTTTTAGCGGTCTAATTTTTATGTTTCGATAATACAATTCCGCTCCCTCAGACTGTAAGGCTATGGTACCTTTAGTAAGAGGGATAGGTTGACCATTTTCTATTTTGCGAGAGTTATAAAGACGCATCACTACTTTTCCATTCACGATGTGGATACTGCTATCTCCCGAGCAAATTACCTCAACCGTGTTCCACTCGCCATTTGGTTTTTCTCTCTCCAAATCCGTGATGATACGGCGTTCAGACATTTTGTTTGAAAATACCTGTGTGCGTAAGGGTGCATCAGGATGGTAAAACCACCAATCGGAAGTATCTGACTTAACCGCTGGTATATCTATCGTAACATCACCTGTTGGCCAATAATCGCCAGTATCGCCCTCTTGAATTTGAGATTCTTGACCTGGGTGCCAGCTGCGATCAGTACTTCCTTGCTCTCCGAAACCATGATAAATTAAGCCCGCATCTCGGACCATCTGAAGCCTAGGCTCCCATTTTTTTTGCCCCCATTTGAATTCCAACTTGATATGGTAATTTTCAAATTCTTCCATGAAAGTTAGCGTTCCAAACACTTGTCCACTTACACGAATGGCTGGTTGACTCTCTTCCATCACGATAGAATAAACATTCAGCGGGTCGTTATTTATGCCAAAGGCCTTGGTGTATTCTCCATTAGCGTCTTTGGGCAGGTCTATTCCTTGGTTGCTTTGATGTGGCACCCCCAGGTATTTTGTCCAGCCATTAAATGTTTTTCCATCAAAGAGGTTTCGCCATTGGGCTTTTGCCGAACCTTGATTAAGGAAAAGGCACAAGCAGCTTATAAAAAGTATTTTCTTCATCATTTCATAGTTTTTTGATTGCCTTCCAGTTTTCTTAGTTGGGTTAATCTCCCAAGGAATGTACTTTAATACAATGTAACTTTGCTTTTGGATTAACCCAAACCTTTAGTTGGTTTTTGATCATTTCAAGGCTTGCATGATTCCATCTTGCCTGTCTACCTTCCGGAGGCCTTTGCGGCTTGGCGTCTTTGCGCGCAATTCTTTTTTTTTTCTTCTCGCCAAGACGCAGAGCCGCAAAGAAATTATGGTCCGCTCGGTATGACTTTCCGCCGCGGCGGACTGGCGCAAAGGAAGACAAGGCTCTTAAAAACTTTCTGCATTGGGAAAATGTAATTTTTTGCTCCAAAGTGGGGTAATTCCACCAAAATACACGCGGTGTCATCAGAAAAAAAGTGATTTTAAAATGGATAGCGACTGGTGGATTTGTAGCGTGTTAAGTTTTCCAGAAAAAACACCTAGCAGGCTTTCAAAAACGAAAAGATTTAGCTGTACATTTAAATCAGCACAACTATCATTTATATGTCACAAAGTCGGAGAAAATTTTTAAGCATAGCTGCTCTTACATCAGGAGCAATGTCTCTATCAGGAAACCTATTTGCAGCGAATAGTTTGACGGAGGAAGAGTATGATCTTCCCTCAAGTATAAGAGACTTGAAGCCCATGATTGATGGGATTGTTCCGATATCCGTGGAGGAAAGAAAACAAAGAATTGCAAAGGCACAAGATTTAATGTCTAAGGAAAAAATTGATGCTATTTTCTTAGAAGGAACTGCTTCTTCATTTTATTTTACCAGCATGAGATGGGGACAAAGTGAAAGACCTTTTGGGGTGGTTATTCCAGCCTCAGGTTCCATCGCTTATGTATGTCCGAAATTTGAGGAAGAACGTGCTATGGAACTAATCAACCCGGTTTTTGGAGATGAGATACGTTGCTGGGAAGAACACGAAAGTCCTTATGCATTGATTGCGGGTATCGTAAAAGATAGGGGTGTCAAACACAAAAGGATTGGCATGGAAGAACGTGTTAGATTTTTTATCGCCGATGGCGTAAAAAAGGCTGCACCTGGCTTTGAGATTGTAGATGCCACACCTGTAACGGCAGGATGTAGGATGTATAAGAGCAAGGCTGAAATTGCATTGATGCAAAAGTCGAGCGATATCACCATAGAAGCCTACAAGGCCGCGTTTGCAACGCTCCGACCAAATATGCCACAGGCAGAGTTTAGTGCAAATATTTCTGCAGCTTTTAGAAAACTTGGCTATAGTGGCGGTGCCATGGTTATCGTAGGAAAGTATTCTGCTATGCCACATGGCAGTATTGTTCCGCAGATCATCCGTGAAGGAGATGTGGTATTGGCTGATGGTGGAACAAGTTGTGAGGGGTATGCATCAGATATCTCCAGAACGATTGTTATGGGCAAACCAAGTCAACGTCAGATTGATGTTTGGAACCTCGAGAAAGAAGCACAGGATGCTGCATTCGCCGCAATAAAAATAGGTGCAACATGTGAGTCTGTAGATACTGCTGCAAGGGCGGTGATTGAATCGGCTGGGTTTAGTAAGAATTACAAACTACCAGGACTACCACATAGAACAGGACATGGAATCGGCTTAGAAGGCCATGAGTGGACAAATTTTGTAAAGGGGAACATGACCAAGATTGCGCCTGGAATGTGTTTTAGCAATGAACCTACCATCGCCATTCCTGGAGAATTTGGAATTAGGTTAGAAGATTGTTTGTACATAGGTGATGATGGTCCACACTATTTCTCAAAACAAAGTATTTCTATTGAACAGCCGTTTGGCTAGGGACTAGCCAAATAAAAAAGCACTTACAAGAAAATTCTCGTAAGTGCTTGATAACCAAGAGCCCCTTGCCGGGATCGAACCAGCGACCTACTGATTACAAGACGAGATTAATGATTTTTCAATAGTTTTCTAATGTCATATAGTGTTGTTTTTCAATAGGTTAAAAGATAGTACGGGTTTTTAATTTCCTAGTTTTTATCTCATTTTTCTAGTTATTTTTTCAGTTTTTTTGCGAAAAAAAATTCCCCTATAACCAAAAAAAAAGACCCTTCCGGGTCTTTTTTATGGTAGTACTTGATTGATTTCATGAATCTGTTCATGGTCAAATGAATCTAAGTAATTTTTGGTAACCATAGTACTCGTATGCCCCATCATCTCAGCAATTTTCTCTATGGATACATTCCCCTTTTTCAAGGTAGTCGCATACGCATCTCTCGTTACTTTGGTAGTCAATTTAACTGAGAGTCCAAGCCTCTCCCCCAATTCTACCAAATTCCTATTTATCAATTTTCCCACCTTGCACTTCTTATTCAAAACTGTAGATTCCATTGAATTCTCCTTAAGGAATCCAAGCACATAGGGACTATCCTTTTGCCCAATTTTACCTAAAAACCTATTCAATTTTTCTGTAATTGGAATTCGAACAACTTGAGGATTCCCTCTTGTCGTATTTTTTGTTTTCTCCCTTCTAATCACAAAACTTTCACCTACCCTATCTGACCACTTGAGTTTAACTAAGTCCTTTAGGTTTATCCCATTACAATAGAATTGCAAAGCCCAAATATTTCGAGCAAACTCCTC
>CAMDLI010000125.1 GCA_945901615.1 Spirosoma fluviale | reverse complement strand
ACCTCATTAATTCGGTTTTGTAATGCTAGGACTAATTCATCGTAGGATTCTTTGGCTTTTTGTAAACTTCGGATTCGAGTATCGAGCTCATCAATTGCTCCTCGTTCACTATAATAGTTCTTTTCAGCTTCCGTAACCCCTAATTCAATTCCCTCCTTTTCTGAATAGAGCTCAATCAACTCCTCATCCTTAACTTCATGGCTGTCTAGGAGGGTTTTGATTTCAGTATCCAACAATAAAAGCTCCTCTTGATATTTTTCAATTCTATCTTTTGAGCTCTCGAATGCCGTTTGTTTGAACTCGATTTCTTGTTCGGCACTAGTCACCCGATTGAGCTGTTGGATGTAGGTAATATTTTCTTGATTGAAGAGCTGCGACTTCTCAGATAGGATCTTTAAAACCGATTCCAACTCTTCAGTTACCTGTTCCAGTTGCTCATTTAAATCCTCAAAAAGGGCATTTTCTGTAACTAGTCGAGGTTGAATCTCTTTCAAACTTTCATCGATTGATTCAATTCTCGCTAAAATGTCTTCGCGCTTGGTTGCATTGGAGTTCAGCAATTCAGCAAGCTGCTCTTTTTTTGTTCGAACGGATACGAAATCTGAGTTTAGCTCTTGCAGTCGTGCCTGACTTTGTTCCATTTCCTTCTTAAAGCTCAGCTCCTTCAATTTGGCTAAGTCTCCGAGCTTTTGGTCTAGGTTGGCACGAGAGGTACTTACTTGTTTATGTAGTTCTTTGATTTCTTTTTCTAATTTTTCGAGATTTTTGGCTCGACCAATTCGTTTGCCCTCGAATAATCCCACAGAACCACCAGAGAGCGAGAATTTCTTTTTGATGTATTTGCCAGATTCCGATAGAAAAACGCCTTCATTTAGGCTTGGAAAATCCGAGTAATCGCCTTGAACGATGTAGACATTGTCCAGGATAAAATTGATGAGACGACTGTATTTGGCTTCAAAATCAATGATTTTGGTTGCTGCTAGTGCATTTGGAAATGCCTGAACCTTGCCAGGAGAAAACTTTTCAAACTGTTCTAGAATGAAAAAATTGGCTTTTCCCCTTGCTGCATCACTGAGTAATTGAATTGCTGAAATGGCCTCTTGTTCAGTATCCACAACATAGTAGTTGAGGTAATTTTCAAGATAGTTTTCAATGGTTACTCTGTATTTTTCGTCTGTTGTAAGGAGGTCAGAAAGTAGGGGGACATCCTTGGCCCAGCTTTGATTTTTCTTTAAAAACTTGATGGCTTCAGGAAAGCCTTCCAAGTTTTCAACCAATGATTTTGTTAGGTTGAATTCATTGGTTTTCGAATCGAGTTTTCGTGCTATTTGAGTTAGTTCCTCTCGAATTACGTCAATGACTTTCGTGGTCTCCTCTACCTTTTGGTCTTGATCTTCCTTTTTTTGTTTGAGTAGGTCATAATCCTGCTGTGCTTTATCCAATTGCACTTTTACTAGCACGAGACTTTGTTCAAACTCTGCTAAATTGGCTGTCTGCGAACTGTCATCTGAGGACGTTCTTTCCAATTCTTGCTTGAGGGTAGACCATTGAATTTGTTTGATTTCAACTTCTTTTCCAGCTTGATATACGCGCTCTTTGATTTGAGATACTCGAAGACTTAACTCCTTATGATGTTCTTGTTTTGCAGCAGTTGTCGTTTTTTGGAGCTCGTAATCTTCGCGTAGGTGGGTAACCAAGAATTCCTTTTCTGCTAAAATCTTTTTAGCACCATCTTTCTCTTGCTCTAGGGAGCGAATCGCAAAAGCAGCTCGTTCATTTGATTTGCGATCTTGATCAATCTGTTCGCGGAGGGATTGGGAACGATCCTCTAGAAATCGAAGGCGCTCATTTTTTATCTTTTTGTCCGATTCAAAGGTCCTGATTTTGTTTACTTGTTCGTTCAGCGCTTTTTGCCTTGAGGCTAGCAACTTTTCTTTTCCAATCAAGTCTGATTTGGAGGAACTTAACTGAGCCTCTAGTGCAACTATTTGTGATTGAATTTCTAGCTTGTGGTCAGATTCTTGTTGAATTTTAGTTTGTGCATCCACCAATCCCAACTGAAGTTGTTCCAAGGATTTTTTTGCCAAATTGATGCTTGCAACGCGATAATCAGCTTTTATTTCAAAATATTTAGCTGCTTGCTTTGCTTGCTTTTCTAGAGATTTTAAATTTTTATCAATTTCAAAAAGTAGATCTTCTACGCGTGACAAGTCCGCATCGGTGTCCTCTAATTTCCTTAGGGTTTCTCGCTTTCTATTTTTGAACTTGGAAATGCCAGCAGCTTCTTCAAAAAGTTCTCGTCGGGAATTGTTCTTATCATTAAGCAACTCATCGATCATCTTCAATTCTATGATTGCATACGAGTTTGAGTTAATTCCTGTATCGAGGAATAGGTTGGTAATGTCTTTTAATCGGCAGGTGATCCCATTAATTTGGTATTCACTCTCTCCACTTCGGTAGTACCTACGTGTGATGGTGACATAGGTGTATTCAGTGGGTAATAAATTTTTTGTGTTCTCGAAAGTGAGCGATACCTCTGCTAGATTGGTTGGCTTTCTATTTTTTGTCCCGTTAAAAATAACATTCTCCATTTTATCTGAACGGAGCATACGAGATTTTTGCTCTCCCAAGACCCAACGTATGGCATCCACTACATTGGACTTGCCACAACCATTTGGACCCACCACACCAGTTATGCCCTTGTCAAAGTGGATGACCATTTTATCACCAAAACTTTTGAATCCTTTGATTTCCAGCTTACTAAGTAGCATTGATAATTTTAATTGGGAATAAGGGTTCAAAATACTTCGAATCTTGGATATTGGCAAAAAAAAGGAATAAATCAGGGTAAAATCAGCTCAGAAAACTAGAGCTACATTTTCAAAAAATGAAGCGTAATTCTTTTTTACAACTTTTTAAAGTACCTTAACTTCATGGATTTTGGACAGATCATATATATCGTGGCTATCGTAGGCTATTTTATCTATAAAGCAACCGCTAAAAAGAAAACTGGAGAGCTTCCAGAAAGCGGGGAGGGGAGTCCCGAACCACCTAAAAAAGGCTTTACCTTCGAGGAGCTTCTTAAAGAAATCCGAGAAGCACAAACTCCTACTATTCCTGAATTGGAGCCAGAGCCAGTACCAGTTCCTATCCCAAAATCTACGTATACGCCACCGAAACAGGATAGGCCTGTTATTCAATCCACTTCTTCCCAGGAGGTAATTCTCTCCGAAGGCTTGGATTATGAACAGCGCTATTCACAATCCAAATCCAAGCATCTTAACAGCCCTGTTGAATATCCTAGCCTTATTTCTGAGCAGTCGAGACCGATTTCTTATGAAATACAAAAGGAACAAAGGAATCCTTATGCGGAGTTATTGAAAAATCCCAAGTCTTTTCGAGATGCAGTCGTGGTAAGCGAAATTCTAAAGCCCAAACATTTTTAAAAATTTCCGAACCTTTTCATTTCATAAGAGTTGATTACTTGTGGGTTACAAGCATGTCTAAATCAATTTGAAATGAAAAACGATCAATTTTTGCAATCGGGTAGTCTTTCTGAATCCAGAAGACAATTTTTGGAAAAAGCAGGTTTAGCTACCATCATCGGTACTTTTGGGATCTCCTTTTTTACTTCCTGTGTTAGTTCTGAGGAACCCGACGATACGACTACGCCGCCAACTACAACCGCTCCCAATGGAATTACCATTTCAGGAAACACGGTACAGGTGAATCTGACTATTCAAAACAAGCTAGCCGCTTCAGGAGGTTGGTTGTTAATCACCTCTGCCAAAACCTTGGTAGCAAATCTCAATGGTGCTTATGTGGCTTTGACTTCTGTGTGCACCCACTCACAATGTTCTGATAGCTGGTCTTTTACTAATAATCAATTTACCTGTACCTGTCACAATTCCATTTTTGATACCGCAGGAAAAGTGGTGCAAGGCCCGGCTGGCCAACCTTTAGATGTGTATAGCACTTCTGTTTCAGGTTCTACACTCACGATCAACAAGTAGGCTCTTGTCCTGATCGGTTTCTTTATTTGGGTCAAATTCATTTTTGGTCTCAATTCTTTAGGGGATTGAGACCTTTATTTTTTCAGCTTTATAAATCGACAATTAGTGTCAATACTTAGTTTGATAATTTTCATAGTTGTATTTTTGGACACTAATCGTCAAAAATATGGCCCAATCCAGCCCCGTTGAACAGCAAAAGATTTTACGCGTATTCAAATTGATTAACCTCTTGCAAGGCACCATTGGCAAGCCAGTTCATCGCCTTGCTGAATTGTTGCAAACTGACGAACGGACCATTTACAGGTACTTCAAACTGTTGGAAGCCTTGGGATTTGTGGTGGTAAAGGAATTTAGCAAGTACAAAATCCAGGAGCGTCCTGAGTACCTCCCTAAGCCAAGTAACAATCCCACTTTTTCCGCTGAGGAGAACCAATGGCTCAGTACGCTATTGGAAAGCCAAGGAAAAGGAAATGCGTTAAAAGATGCAGTAGTTCAAAAGTTGAATCTCCAATCGGAAGTTCAACTGGGAACAGAAGACCTTTTCAAGGCCAACCTTGGGCGAATGGTGGACCTAATTGCCCAGGGAATCACCCAGAAGAAGCAAGTTTGGATTAAAGATTACTATTCCTTGCGTAGTGATACCGTATCAGATCGCTTGGTAGAGCCAGTTGGATTTACCTCGGATTACGAACATATCCATGCCTTTGAACAGGAAAGCAAGACCATGAAAATGTTTAAACTTGAGCGGATGGGAGAGGTGGTCATCGCTTCAGAAGGCTGGAAATTTGAATCTGCTCATGAACTTCCGGAGCAGGCCTTGTTTGGATTTACAGGCAAAGGAAAGTTTCACATCAAACTAAAGCTGAGCAAAAAAGCCTACCAATTGATGGTAGAGGAGTACCCTACAGCGAGACCCTTTATCCAAATCAAGAATCGGAACCATTACTTTTTCGAAGGGGAAGTCCCACATTTACCTGGTTTGGCTCGTTTTATCCTCAGTCTTCCAGGAGAAATCAAGGTAGAGGAAGGAAATGAACTCAAAGCCTATTTAACTGAGCAAATCCAAAAGGGGTTTTATTGACCTTGGTTCGGCAAATAACTGTTTAGGCTTGGTGTTCTTCGCGAAGCAGGTCGTTGATGGTTTTTACCGGATTGAAAGTGATTAAGGGCACTTCCACAAAAAGGGTGTTCCAATGCGCCATGGCTCCATTCCATAAACCAGGAAGTTCAAGGGCTTTCAACACCTTGCCACTTTTCGATTTTTCGGTAATAAATCCGGTATTCATGTCTCGAAATTGAAGCAGGTCAAATGCCTCCCCACGGTAATCCCGCGTTCCACAAACCAAATCAACAGGATTGAAATGGGTAGATGCTTGCAGATGGCCTAAGGATTCAGGATTTGAAGTGTCAATTTGAGCAGTTTCTAGGATTTGAAGAGACTGGGTTCCATCCTTTTCTTGGATCCAGAAGGGGCCGCCACCAGGTTC
>CAMDLI010000124.1 GCA_945901615.1 Spirosoma fluviale | reverse complement strand
TATAGTTTGTGTGCAGAAAAAGCAAGAAAATCACAATCGAGTGCTTGTACATCCACGTCCAAATGGGAGGTGGATTGTGCACCGTCGAGTAACACTTTTGCACCTACGGCATGGGCTGCATCGATGATTTTTTTTGCAGGATTGATGGTACCGAGCGCATTGGATGCATGGACGATACTGACCAACTTGGTTTTTGAACTGAGTAATTTTTCAAACTCTTCCATTACCAGTTCCCCAGCATTCGTAATTGGGATTATCTTGAGAATGGCGCCAGTTTGCTCACAAAGCATTTGCCATGGCACAATGTTGCTGTGATGCTCAAGCGTGGAAATGAGTATTTCATCTCCTTTTTGAATGAATTTAGTGCCGAAGGTTTTGGCTACGAGGTTGATGCTTTCGGTAGTTCCTCGGGTAAAAATAATTTCTGCTGATTCTTGAGCCCCAATATATGCTTTGACGCTTTCGCGGGTCTCCTCAAACTGTCGTGTAGCTCGATCTGCCAAAGTATGCGCACCTCGGTGGATATTGGAATTGTCCTTCTCGTAGTAGTGGGTAAGTGCATCCAGTACTGCCTGTGGTTTTTGAGTGGTGGCAGCATTGTCAAAATAAATCAAGGGATTCCCGTTTACCTCTTGGTGAAGTATTGGGAAAAGGCTCCTGATGGAATTGACCTGGATGGACATGGCTTAGAAATTACTTCCGAGTCGCTTTTGGATTTGATTTACAATGTAATTGCGAAGGCTATCTTCCTCGATTTTGTCAAGCACCTCACCTGCAAAAGCATACAGCAATAGTCCTCTTGCTGTGATTTTGTCGATTCCTCTTGCCTGGAGATAGAATAGGGCTTCTTCATCAAGCTGTCCTACAGTACATCCGTGAGAGCACTTCACGTCATCTGCCCAAATCTCAAGTTGAGGTTTGGTATTGATGATCGCATCGTCCGAAAGTAGGATGTTATTGTTTTGCTGGAAGGCATTCGTCTTCTGTGCGATTTGGCGCACGAAAATTTTACCATTAAAAACGCCGCGGCTTTGGTCTGCCAAAATGCCTTTGTAAAGTTCATTCGATTCCGCATGGGGGATCGTATGGTCTACGTTGGTATGGTTGTCTACATGCGTTTTTCCTTTTAGCAAATAGAGGCCATACATATTTCCTACAGAGTTGCTACCCAATAAGTTTAGGGTCAGGTTGTTACGAACCATATCTCCAGAAAGGGTGATTTGCGTAGAAGTAAACTGGGAATCCTGTTGGATATCCGTCACTACGTTGCTCACCTCAATCACTTGGTTGCTTTCTTCTTGTAAGCTGTGGTAGGTAATGTTCGCATGAACTCCACCTTTGATTTCTACTACCTTATTTACAAAGTAGGGGGCATCATCCAAGGAGACCTGGTAATCGATAAATGTGGCTTTTGAAAAATCCCCTGCTTCGATCCAAATCCGTGGAGATATCACTTGACCTCCCCGTGCTTGGTGAAACTGGAGTAATAATATAGGAGACTCAATTACCTTCTTGTTGTCAATGGAAACGTGTAGTCCGTCGGTGAAAGTCGCCTGATTTAAGGCAGTGAACGGATCCTTATCCGCTTTGGCAATGCTTCCCAGAGGGGTGTTTTCAGTCTTAGAAAGTAGATTTACAGTAAGACCTTCCGTTGAATTGGATAGTTCAGGCAAATACTGGCCATTGGAAAAAACCAATACTACTCCTTCAAAACCAGCAAATACAGCCGATTTAACTTGATCGGCGCTAATTTTTACCGGTTTAGCTGGAGAAAAATCAGTCAAGCAGCTCTCCAATTTCTTGGCTATTGGGGTGAATTTATATTCTTCGGATTTGAGAGCTGGCATCCCCTGTGCATAAAAACTTTCCTTACCCAGTTGGCGCAAAGAAAGAAAAGTAGCCGGTGCTGCTTCAAAAAGACCAAGAACTAATTCCTGTTGGGTCAAGGTACTCATGTGTGTGGCGGTTGGGATCAGACGGTGGCAGTAGAATCAACTTCTTCTTTGATCCAATCGTAGCCTTTTTCTTCGAGTTCGAGGGCAAGCTCCTTCGTGCCTGACTTGACAATTCTTCCTTTGTAAAGGACGTGAACAAAATCAGGAACGATGTAGTCGAGAAGGCGTTGGTAGTGGGTAACCACAATGGTTGCTGTCGTATCAGATTTCAACTTATTAACACCATTGGATACGATTCGAAGCGCATCAATGTCCAAACCAGAATCAGTTTCATCCAAAATGGAGAGTACCGGATTCAGCATCGCCATTTGGAAAATCTCATTTCGCTTTTTCTCTCCACCAGAGAAGCCTTCATTTAAAGAGCGGCTCAATAGTTTTTGATCTATTTCCACCAAGGCCATTTTTTCTTTCATCAACGAAAGAAATTTGACAGCATCTAAAGGTTCTTGACCTCTGTATTCTCTAACCTGGTTGAGCGCTGTTCGCAAGAAGTTGGTCGTAGAGACCCCGGGAATTTCAATTGGATACTGGAAAGCCAAAAATACACCTTCACGAGCGCGGTCTTCTGGGGAGAGGGCTAGGAGTTCTTTTCCTTGAAATAAAACTTCTCCTTCAGTGACTTCGTATTCTTCTCTTCCCGCAAGTACAGAGGCTAGGGTAGATTTGCCCGAGCCATTGGGACCCATGATGGCATGCACTTCGCCTGCTTTTACTTCAAGGTTGATCCCTCTAAGGATAGGAGTGCCTTCAATGGAGGCATGTAGATTTTTTATAGAAAGCATGAGCTAGTTATTCTAAGGTACGCGTTTGATTATCGGCGAGGTTTACCTACCGCGGTAGGTAAACCCACCGTGGTAGGTTAACCTACCGAACCCTCAAGGGTAAGTGCTAATAATTTCTGAGCTTCCACGGCAAACTCCATTGGGAGCTGGTTCAATACCTCTTTGGCATAGCCATTCACAATTAAGGCTACCGCATCTTCAGTGGCAATACCTCGTTGATTGCAATAGAAGATTTGATCCTCACCGATTTTTGAAGTTGTGGCTTCGTGTTCCACCTTGGCGGAAGGATTGGCAATGTCGATGTAAGGGAAGGTATGGGCTCCACATTGGTTGCCCATCAATAGGGAGTCACATTGTGAAAAGTTACGTGCATTGTGTGCCCGCTTCATCACCTGAACCTGCCCTCGGTAGGAGTTTTGAGATTTACCAGCAGAAATACCTTTGGATACAATCCTTGACTTGGTGTTTTTACCAATATGGATCATTTTAGTTCCTGTATCTGCTTGCTGATAGTTGTTGGTAACTGCTACGGAATAAAATTCACCAATCGAATAATCTCCCTTAAGAATGCAAGAAGGATATTTCCAAGTTACGGCCGAACCAGTTTCCACTTGCGTCCAAGAAATCTTGGAATGGTCACCGGCACAAATTCCACGCTTGGTTACAAAATTATAAATTCCGCCTTTTCCATCTTTATCACCTGGAAACCAGTTCTGAACGGTGGAGTATTTGACTTCTGCATGTGCGCCGGCGTAGATTTCTACTACTGCAGCATGCAGTTGATTTTCGTCACGTTGTGGAGCAGTACAACCCTCTAGATAAGACACATAAGAAGAGTCATCTGCTACAATCAGCGTACGCTCAAATTGACCCGTATTTGCGGCATTAATCCGGAAATAGGTAGACAATTCCATGGGACAACGCACCCCTTTGGGGATGTAACAAAACGATCCATCCGAAAATACAGCGGCATTTAATGCAGCATAGTAGTTGTCCGTCATCGGAACTACGGAACCTAAATATTTTTGAATCAACTCTGGATGTTCTTTTACTGCCTCACTAAAGGAGCAAAAAACGATTCCAAGCTTACCTAAAGTTTCTTTAAACGTAGTGGCCACAGATACGGAATCAAGCACTACATCAATCGCAATCCCTTGAAGCCTTTTCTGTTCGTTGAGGGAAATTCCTAATCTTTCGTAAATGGCAATTAACTCCGGATCTACCTCGTTTATGTTTTTCGCCTTTTTACTTTGCTTGGGAGCAGAGTAATAGCGCAAAGCCTGTAAATCCATCTTTAGGTAATTGACATTGGCCCAAGTAGGCTCGGTCATGCCCTGCCAGATCTTGAATGCCTTTAATCTCCAATCCAGCAACCAACTTGGCTCTTCTTTTTTAGTTGAAATCCAACGAATTATATCTTCATTTAGGCCAATTGGGGCCTCATCTGTCTCGAAATTAACGGACCATCCATGCTCGTATTCTTTCGAGTTGAGGTCTTCTAAGATCTGGTTGTCTTTGCTCATGAACTGAGTTGTTTAGACTAATTATAGTTTGATCGCAAAAGTACAACATTCAAACAAAAAAATATGTTCGTTGGCCCATTAAAAATCATTTGTGACTCCTAGTATTTTAGCGAAGACTGTTCTCAAACTACTAAAAATCAGTTGACTAGGGGCGAAAAAAAAATGTGAAGTTTTTGCTTCACATTTTTCTGTAGAAATAAAGGCTTTCGCTCCCTTATTTATCTAGATTTAATCTAAATAGAATTATTTCTCCTTGTCAAAAAACGAGATTGGTCTATTGATACTTTCTTCCAAGACAATTAAAGTTTCTGTTCGGTCAATGCCATCCACTTTTTGGATTTTATCCAGCACAAGACGGAGGTGATTGGTGTCTCTACAGATGATTTTAGCAAAAATGGAGTAATTTCCAGTGGTATAGTAAGCACTGACTACCTCAGCAATTCCTTTCAATTTTTCAATCACGGTATCATACAGTGAGCTTTTCTCCAGGTAGATCCCCAAGAATGCGGATATATCGTAGCCTAGCTTGGAGAAATCAATATTTAGAGTCGCGCTTTTTACGACGCCCATGTCCTCCAATTTCTTCATCCGCACATGGACTGTACCGGAAGAAACGAATACTTTTTTGGCAATTTCAGTGTATGGAGTCTTTGCATCTTCATTGAGCAAGGAGATAATCTTCAGATCAACATTATCGATATCTAAAATTTTGTCCATTTTTTGGTGTGTGATTTAGATGATTTTTAATAAAGGATGCATGAAATTATAGATTGTTTAAAATATTCCAAAATTATTTTTTCAATTTGCAATTTTGTATAAAATCTATTTCCTTTGTGAGAGTGTTCTGCAGCCAAATTTAATTTTGAGTTTTTCAACATAAAATTCAAAAAGGACTTGTCCAATTTAAATCGGCCGAAGAATTCAAACTAAAAAAGAACTTTTAATCTCTAAAGTTATATTTGGGTTTATATTCTGAAAAGGGTCTTGTCTATGACGAGACCTTTTTGTTTTTACCTGGGTTCGACCGCATTTTTTTTTAACGGCAACTAATTCTCTACTTCTCTTCCCTATTTTTAGCTAGTCAACAACCCATTCCATGAAAAGACAACTCCTATTTTTCCCGATCTTACTGCTTTCAACTGCGCTTTTAGCACAGGTTAGGCCTTTTGTGCCCGAGCAAGTGTTTCCAGAGAAAAACACAAAAAGCAAACACTACCTAGTTTCAGGTGAACGTCACGGCACTTCTTTTTTCAAGAAGTTCGAATTTCC
>CAMDLI010000123.1 GCA_945901615.1 Spirosoma fluviale | reverse complement strand
CATGCAAGTATGGATAAAAAAAAATTCCTACTTTTCAACTTAAATCGCAATCTTTTTTAAGAATGATTACAAGAAATTTCCAATCTTCAGCCCCTTTACAGTTAGAATCAGGTGAGGTTTTGGAGGATTATACGGTGGCTTATACCACCTATGGGAATCTTAATGCAGATGGGTCAAATGTGATTTGGGCTGTGCATGCACTTACAGGAGATGCCCAGGTTGCAGATTGGTGGAAAGGTTTGGTTGGAGAGAATGCGCTCTACAATTTTTCCTCCCACTTTATCATCTGTGCCAACCTGCTCGGTAGTGGCTATGGATCAAGCAATGCCTTAAGTGAAAATCCAGCAACAGGTACCCCCTATTATTATAGTTTCCCAACACTTAGCACACGGGACCTGGCACAAAGTTTAGAAATGCTTCGGCAGCATTTGAAACTTGAACAAATTCATACGCTTATTGGCGGATCATTAGGCGGGCAAGTGGCATTGGAGTGGGCCTACAGCTTGGGTGAAAGACTTCAACATGCCATAATTATTGCATCAACTGCAAAAACCTCCCCTTGGGTTATTGGTTTTAATGAGGCACAACGCATGGCCATCGCTGCAGATAGCAGCTGGGGGCAAGAGCATCAAGATGCCGGCAAGAAGGGGCTGGAAGCAGCGCGAGCAATAGCCATGCTCAGCTACAGAAATCCTTCCGACATCAACACCAAACAGCAAGAAAAAGAAGAAAAAATAGATGGGTTTTTGGCGGCTTCCTACCTCAGGTATCAGGGTTCCAAACTAGCCAAACGATTTCAGGCATTCTCCTATTGGACGCTCACCAAAGCCATGGACAGCCATGACATAGGTAGAGGCCGAGGGGGTGTTGAAATGGCTCTCAAATCAATCCAGGCGCAAGTGTTTGCTGTAGGAGTCAATTCAGATCTGCTATTTTTAGCGGAAGAAGCGCGGTTTTTGAGCCAGGCTGTACCCTCGGGAAGCTATGGTGAAATTGTATCAACCGCAGGCCACGATGCCTTTTTGATTGAATTTACCCAGCTCACAAGCCTGATTGAAGATTTTTACCGAAGCTAAAGGATAGAAGTTTTAAAACGTTTAGGGTTTCGCCTTGGTCCACTCCACAGTTCGACCAATCAAAGAAAACCCAATGTATCCTTTAACTTCTAGAACATCTTTCGATTTTAATGTCACCTGGCAAGAATAGGTTTTGCCTGTTTTGGGATCGTAAATGGTCCCATCTTCCCACATCCCAGAATCAAATTTCAAGCCCTCCAAAAGGTTCAATCCCATCAAAGGCCGAGATTTAAGTTTGGCATCTGGATTATCCTTATCTACCGCAGGTTTACCTCCTGGATTTGGATCTTTCAACCATATTATTTTACCGATAAAGGCAGATCCTTTCTTCAAAATTTCAACTTTAGCGGTTTTTTCAGTGTTGTACCATACGCCCAAGATTGCATTTTCAGATTGCGCCTTCACAAGAAATGAAGTGAAAAAGAAAAGTAAGAATAGCGTGGAGAGTAGGGATACTTTTTTCATTTGTTTTAGTTTTATACAATACTAATTGGAAATGATTTTGTTTGTGTTGGTGTGAGTATGAATAATTTCTATGGGCTCAATAGTTTTTGATTATAAGGGACTGAACTTAACCCTATTGCCAGAAAAGGCAGTTTGGATAGATTCTTTAAGCGTATTGTTGATTGCTGATCTCCATTTTGGAAAAGCGGCTCACTTTCGTAAATCTGGTATTCCAATTCCTGAAAAAGTCCATGACCAGGATTACATCCAACTGAATAGCTTAATTTCAACCTATTCCCCAAAGCAGGTCTACTTTTTGGGAGATTTGTTTCACAGCAGTTGGAATGAGGAATGGGAAACCTTACTCTATTTTTTAAGGCTATTTCCAACTTCGTCTTTTCATTTGGTAGTTGGCAATCATGATATTTTACCTTCAGAAAAGTACCAGGATCCTCATTTGAAGATTCATGCCCATCCGATAGTTTTAGGCCCCTTACTTCTAGCTCATGAACCTACTCCCCCTCCAGAAGGTGTGCTTACTATCTGTGGCCATATTCATCCCGGAATTTTACTCAAAGGAAAAGCAAAGCAAAGGGTACGTATCCCCTGCTTCCATTATTCCGAGGATATTCTCGTTCTGCCCAGTTTTGGGAATTTTACTGGGCTATTCCTAGTAAATGGGAAAAAGACGGATTATATCTGGGGTGTAGCTGAAGAGCGGGTGATTCCCATCCTTTCTCCTCTTGTTATTGGGTAAATCGCGTAAGCTTTTCTATTTTTGACTAGAATTTGATATTTCATGGCTAATCCAGCAAAAGCAAAAAAACAACTTGGGTATTTTAAGTTTGGTAGCGTCCTATTCAGCACGACCTTATCACTTTTTATCGTGGGGCTTTTTGGAATTATTTTGATTCAAGCGAGCTCCCTCACCAAAATGATTCGGGAGAATATTGAGATTCAGGTTTTTTTAGATAAAGAGCTAAGCCAAAAGCAACTTTCAGATTTACGGAAGGATTTGGCAGAAAGACCTTTTGTGCTACGAACAGAAGATAGCCTATACTTACGATTTATTTCAAATAAAGAAGCTGCGGAAACCTTTATCAAAAACACAGGAGAAGATTTTACCGAATTTTTAGAGGATAACCCACTTCGAGATAGCTACGTGTTTTCGGTTGCTGAAGAGTTTCAAAGTTCCGAACAGCTCACCTTAATCGCAAAAGAGTTGGAAACTCAGCCAGGCGTATTTGAAGTTTCCTACATGACTGATTTAGTGGATTCAATCAATAAAAACCTCTTCAAAGTATCGCTAATCATGGGAGGATTTATTCTGATCCTCATTGTGACGGTGATCATGCTTATCAATAATACGATTCGATTGGCTCTATTTTCCCAACGCTTTTTGATACGGTCCATGCAACTGGTAGGAGCAACTCGAGGGTTTATCCGAAAGCCATTTCTAGTGAGAGCCTTTATTTTTGGAGTTTTGGCAGGGGTTTTAGCCTCTTCAATTCTTTTTGCTCTATTGGAATATACCAAAGGAAATATCGAGGGTTTTGCGGCCTTACAAAATACTGAGCTTATGCTTCTACTCTTTGCTGCATTAACAATCATGGGTGGTCTACTGTCCGGATTTAGTACCTTGCGTGCTGTCAATAAATACTTAAACATGTCCTTGGACGAACTGTATTAACTCATGAGCAATACTTCATTTCCTTTTTCGAAGAAAAATTACCTCTTCCTATTTCTAGGTTTGGGATTGATTGTTTTAGGCTTTGTCATCATGGGTATGGATGCTACACCGCATGGCAATGGATTTATGGGGCTTACCTTAGGGCCTATTATCACCTTTTCTGGCTTTATTCTTGAGTTTTACGCCATTTTTGCAAAGTCTCCAAAATCTTAATTTCCAAATTCTCAGCTAAGGCAATTCCTTACCCATGCAGCAAGAAGCTTACGGAGAAGTTTTTCTGATCAACAAACCTTTGGAATGGACTTCCTTTGATGTGGTTAAAAAAGTCAGAAATACCTTGCGCATCAAAAAAGTAGGTCATGCAGGTACTCTTGACCCCTTGGCAACTGGCCTTCTGATTGTTTGTGCAGGCAAAATGACCAAGCAAATTGAGGGATTCATGGGACAGGAAAAAGAGTACACTGGAACGTTTGTACTCGGCGCCACTACAGAATCTTTTGATCTCGAAAAACCCATCATTCCAGTTGCCAATCCCTCTTCCATAACCTTGGAACAAGTGCAGGCGGCAATTCAGCAACTTACCGGCAACATCTTACAGATCCCTCCCATGCACTCTGCAATTAAAGTGGATGGGAAGCGAGTGTATGCTTCTGCACGATTGGGAATTGACGTGAAAATGGAGCCAAGACCAGTGGAGGTTCGAGAATTTGAACTTACAGGATTTGAAAATTCCGAAGTAAACTTTCGAATAAGCTGTTCCAAAGGAACCTACATCCGCAGCTTGGCTAGAGATTTAGGTGAACTACTAGGTGTGGGTGCCTACCTAAAATCCTTATGTAGAACACGCATTGGCAATTATTCTTTGACAAATGCCCATGAGGTGTCTCAATTGGTTGAAGAAATTAAATCTAGGCACAATGAAAATCTACCAGGGCTTAACTGATTTTCATCCGCCTAAAAATGCCGTAGTGACCTCAGGAACATTTGATGGGGTGCATTTGGGACATCAAAAAATCTTGAATCGACTTCAAGAACTTGCCAATAGCAAAGGAGGAGAAACTGTACTCCTCACCTATTGGCCGCACCCTCGATTGGTTTTGCAACCAAAAAACAATACCCTTCGACTCCTTTCCACTTTTTCTGAAAAAGTCAGCATTTTAAATGAAATGGGAATCGATCATTTGCTAGTGCTTCCCTTTACGGAGGAATTTTCCCAAATGAGTTCGGAGGAGTTTATTGGAAAAATTTTGGTGGACAAAATTCAAACCAAAACCTTGGTGATTGGGTATGACCACCGATTTGGAAAAAACAGGGAGGGTAGCTTTGAATACCTCCAAAGCCACAGCGATCTTTACGGTTTTGAATTAGAGGAAATTTCAAGACAGGATGTCGATGAATTGGGCGTTTCGAGCACCAAAATCAGAGTTGCCCTAGCTGAAGGCGATATCCGTACTGCACGTAAATATCTAGGAAGATCTTACAGCCTGAGTGGTCTGGTGGTCAAGGGACAACAAATTGGGCGATCCATAGGATTCCCAACCGCAAATATTCAAGTAGAGGACCCCTACAAACTACTTCCAAGAGATGGCGCCTATGCGGTTTATGCGGAAATCAATGGCCAACGGCACAAGGCCATGTTAAATATTGGAGATCGGCCTACTGTGGAAGGGGACAAAAAGACAATTGAAGCTCATTTGATTGATTTTCAAGGGGATTTATACGGGCAAGAGCTTGCAATTTTCTTCGAAGCATTTTTAAGAGAAGAAAAAAGGTTTGCTAGTTTGGAAGCTCTCAAAAATCAGTTAATGATAGACCGAGAACAAGCTATCTTTAGCTTATAACACTAAAGGCTATGATCAATAAAACAGTTGAGAATGCAGAAGAGGCAGTAAAGGATATTCAGGATGGGGCCACACTCATGATGGGGGGCTTTGGCTTGAGTGGGATTCCTGAAAATTGCATTACTGCACTACTTCAAAAGGGGCTTCGCGACCTGACCATCGTTTCCAACAATGCTGGCGTGGATGATTTTGGCATTGGACTTTTTCTTCAAAAGCGGATGGTGAAGAAAATGATCTCCAGCTATGTTGGAGAAAATGATGAATTTGAGCGGCAGCTTTTATCGGGTGAACTGGAGGTGGAACTTCTCCCTCAGGGTACCCTTGCAGAACGAATTCGTGCTGGAGGTGCCGGCATACCCGCATTTTTCACCCCAGCAGGAGTAGGTACTGAAGTTGCTGTAGGTAAGGAAGTTCGTGAGTTTAACGGAAAACTGTACCTCATGGAACTTGCTTTAGAAGCTGATTTTGCATTGGTCAAAGCATGGAAAGGTGATACTGCTGGGAATTTGATTTTCAAGGGTACAGCTCGAAACTTTAATCCCATGATGGCAACGGCCGGAAAAATCACGATTGCGGAGGTGGAAGAATTGGTTCCTGCTGGAAGTCTGGATCCAAATCAGATCCATACACCGGGGATTTATGTCCAACGGATATTCCAAGGGAATAACTATGAAAAACGAATTGAGCAACGGACAATAACTCGTTAACAAACGAGCCAAATTTTCCCGTTTTAATTTTTAACGCAAACTTTTCTAAAGCCATGTTAACAAAAGAACAAATTGCCAAAAGAATTGCTCAAGAGGTAGAACATAGGCAGTATATCAATCTGGGAATAGGAATCCCTACCCTAGTTGCCAATTACATTCCAAC
>CAMDLI010000122.1 GCA_945901615.1 Spirosoma fluviale | reverse complement strand
GATCAAGAATACCAGAATTACTATTACACCTACGAAAATCGCTGGATTCCCAACGAATTTGAGCAGGCCATGCCGGAGATTTTCCCGGAAAGTGCCCCGGGCAACTTCACCTGGAATGAGGAGATGAAGCGCTGGGTGATGACGGTATTTCACAACTACCAATGGGACCTGAATTTTAGCAATCCCAAAGTCTTGCAGGCGATGGTGGAGACCATGTTATTTTATGCCAACCTCGGGGTAGACCTGCTTCGCATCGATGCTCCCGCATTTATTTGGAAGCAAACAGGCACCTCTTGCCAAAACCTTCCCCAAGCGCACACACTCCTTCGATTAATCAAGCAATGCGTCCATGTGGCTACGCCAGGAATGGCACTGCTCGGAGAGGCGATCGTAGCGCCCAAAGACATTATGAATTACTTTGGAACAGGAGATTTTGTGGCCCAAGAATGCGACTTTGCCTACAATGCCACTCAGATGGCTTTGCAGTGGGATATGCTCGCCTCTGGAGATACCAGTGTGATGCTTCAGGCCCAAGGAGACATTCTCCGCAAACCCTACGGCACCTCATGGATTACTTACACCCGCTGCCACGATGACATCGGGCTCGGCTACGAGGATGCCAGCATCGCGCAAACAGGAAAGGATCCCTACCTGCACCGCAAATTTCTGAAAGAATACTATTCCTATTCAGGAGACCAATGGATGAGTCCTGCCCGTGGGGCGCTTTTCTCCTCCAACCCCAAGACAGGAGATGCGCGCATCAGTGGCACGCTCGCCTCCCTCTGTGGCTTGGAAAAGGCACTCTTTGAGGGCAATGGACCTGCGATTGAGCAGAGCATCCAAAAAATCTTGCTTATGCAAGCCCATTCCATCTTTTTGGGAGGGTTACCCATGCTCTTTTACGGAGATGAAGTAGGCTACACCAACGATTACCGGTTCCAGCAGGATCCTTCCAAAAGCTACGACAACCGCTGGATGCATCGCCCACTGCTGGATTGGGAAAAGGTCAACCGTCGAAAAACAGAGGGCACCTTGGAGTTTCAACTTTTTGAGGGAACCAAAAAGTTATTGGCCATCCGGAAATCACAAGAACTGTTTGCTGATCTGAGCAATGTGTCGTGGATGACTCCACACAATAGGCATGTAGCGGGATTGATCCGCAGAAAAGGGGAAGACAGGTGTTATTGCTTGTTTAACTTCAGCGATCGCCCTGCGGGGCTCACTTGGTATGCGTTTCGGGAACAAGGGGAGCAGGCAACGCAGCTTTTTGATCACTGGACCCAGACCAGCTATACGCTAGGGCCTGATCACGAGCATTTGGTGCTGGAACCTTATGGCTTCCGGATTCTGGAACCTCGGTAAGTATGCTTTGGGGACTTAGGATTTCTCAGAGGATCCCCGTACCAAGAGTTTGGTTTTAAGTTGGACGGTATCCGTATGGTTCGATCCTGGATTTTGGAGTTGGTCAAGCAGCATTTCCACTGCCTTGGCGCCCATTTCTTCTCCAAACTGGTCTACTGAACTGAGTGTAGGACTGGTAAATTCGGCAAACATCCAGTTGCTAAATCCCACAAGTCCCACTTGGCTCGGGATGGAATAATTGGCTGACTTAAGGTAGTTCATAGCCCCCAAAGCCACCAAGTCGGTGATGCAGAATAAGGCGTCTGGTGAATTCTGACTTTCCATCAGGGCCTTGGCAAAGGAAAATCCCTCCTCTTCGCTAATTTCAAAGCAAGGCTTTACCCATTCTTCTTGGAGCTCAAGGCCATGGTCTTCGAGGGCTTTTTTATAGCCCAAAAAGCGCTGCTCCGCATTTTTTACTTCCATCCTTCCGCTGAGGTGCGCGATTTTTTGATACCCCTGATGGATCAAATGGCTTGTAGCCTGGTAGGCACCTTCAAAGTCATCGACCACAAGTTTCGGGCTGGATAAGGATTCCGTGATTTTATCAAACTGCACCACTGCCTTGCCTTCATCCAAAAATGCCTGCAAGTGCTCGGCTTCTTTGGTTTCGTTGGAAACTGAAATTAAGAGTCCGTCCACCCCCATGCCCAGGAGGTATTGGCTGGCCAAGACTTCATCTTTGAGGTGGTCGTAGGATTGGGCAAGTAAGATGCTGTAGCCTCTTTTTTTGGCGGCCTCCAAGGCTCCGCTGATGGTGGTGGAGAAAAAGTGATGGACGATTTGTGGCACAATCATCCCCAAGATGGAAGTCCGATTTTTTCGAAAATTGACCGCCATCGTGTTGGGTACATACTGGTGCTTGGTCGCATATTCTTTGACGAGCTGAATCGTTTCCTCCGATAGGGAAGGGTAGCCATTGAGCGCTCTGGATACGGTCGAAGGAGAAAGCTTGAGTTCCTTAGCGATGTCCTTTAAGGTGATTTTTCGCTTTTCATTCATGGCCTAAAAATTTAAAGAGTGGGAATAGTCCAAGAAAAATAAATCTGCGTGTTTTTTCTTTAAAAATCTGCGCAAAAAACACAGCTTCTTTATAGAATTTCGACTGTTTTGGCCTACAACAGGGGCCTAAACTGCTTTAGGAAGCGGACATCGTTTTCTGTAAACAAGCGCAAGTCTTTGATTTGGTTTTTGAGCATTGCAATTCGCTCGATACCCATTCCAAAGGCAAATCCGGTGTATTTTTTGGAGTCGATGCCGCAATTTTCTAGGACGTTAGGGTCTACCATGCCTGCTCCACCAATTTCTACCCATCCGCTGTACTTGCATACGTTGCAGCCCTTGCCTCCGCAAATCAAGCAGGAGATGTCAATCTCTGCGCTGGGCTCGGTAAACGGGAAGAATGATGGACGAAAGCGCACCTTGGTTTCCTTGCCAAACATTTCTTTGGCAAAGTGATATAAGGTATTCTTCAGGTCGGCAAAGCCAACATTTTCATCTACATAAAGTCCTTCTACCTGATGGAAGATGCAGTGTGCACGGGCAGAGATCGCCTCATTTCGGTACACGCGTCCAGGAGAGAGGGTTCGGATAGGCGGCTTTTGATTTTCCATCACGCGCACTTGCACGGAGGAGGTATGGGTTCGTAGTGCGATGTCTGGATTTTTCTCGATAAAAAAAGTGTCCTGCATCTCGCGAGCAGGGTGATTTTCCGGGAAGTTCAGTGCCGAAAAGTTGTGCCAGTCGTCCTCGATCTCAGGACCTTCAGACAGGTTGAAGCCGATGCGCTCAAAGATTTCGATAATGCGCTGGCGTGTAGCTGTAAGCGGGTGAATCGCTCCCAATGGGGAATTGGAGGGAGGCAAGGTCAGGTCAATATCGGCCGTCTTTTGTTTTTGATTGGCTGCAGCAACCTTCTCAATCAGGGCTTGAAATTTTTCTTCTGCAAGTTGCTTTACTCCATTGACCAATTGGCCGTAGGCGCGTTTTTCCTCATTTGGAATGCTGCCCATGGCTCCCATCAATTCACCGACCACACTTTTCTTGGAAATAAACTCCATTCTGTAGGCCTCCAGTTGGTCTGGGGTGTTTGCATCTGCTGCTGTGATAGCCGCTTTGATTGCTTCGATTTTCTCCTGATACATGACGTGCCTGTTAATCCTTTGGCAAAGCTACCAATTTCTAAATTTTTTAGGGTAATCGCCCAAGAGTTTCCTTTAGCGATTACCCCAAATTGTGCTTACCAAGTTCTACCGCCCGGAGGTCTTCCCATCATCCAAGGTTCTTGGGGCTGTGCGGCTGGCTGTTTGAAGTTGCCTAGGATATAAGTAAAGGTGATCATGCCGTAGCGGGTGAGCACGTTCGTAAAGACGTCGGTCACGGCCACATCGGAGATGGTACGGCTGATGCTGTTGTTTTGATTCAACACATCAAATACCACAGCCTTGAGTTCTGCCTTGTTGTTTTTCGCAAATCGGATGCCTCCTTCGAGATTCCAAAGCCAGAAATTCTGGTTGAAGCCTTCAGATAAGCCCGTATATAGCGAGTGAGCTACGTTATTGCCCATAAAAAACTTGCCATTCTTAGAAGAGAAGTAGAGGCGCATTGTAGACTCTTGCTGGTAGTAGTTGTTTTCTAAGTTTTGTTGCAAGGAAGAGTTGACAATGTTGTAAGAGCCGGTACTGCTGATCGAGAAATCAACATTCTGGCTAATGTTGGAGTTGAAGGTCAGGCCTTGGCTTAGCGTGAGGTTGTCGTTTAGATTGGTTACCCCGTTGATGATACCCGGCGTACGGTTGAAGCTGACCCGAGTATTCATGTTAAACTGGGTTTTCAATTTCTTAAGCGGCGCGCCATAGGTCAAGAAGAAGCTAGATCGAATGTTGCCATCTAGGTTGACCGGTCGGGAAAGTTGCCCTCCTGAACGAAGAAGAATTTCGTTGTTGATTAGCGTGTCTCGGGTAGTCAAGAAGGTGCTATTTCCTATAAAATCAGAAGTTGCCGAATGGGTGACAAATAGGAAGAGGGTTCTTGATTTTTCTAGATTGATTTTGCTGATGTTCGCGAAAATATTGTGGTTGTAACTTTGGCCCAAATCTGGATTACCTACACGTAGGTTAAGGGGGTTTTGGTTGTTGACCACATTTTGTAAATCGCTGACGCTAGGTTCATTGGTGCTGGTGCGGTACCGTACTCTCCAGCTGAACCCAGATTCTCTATTGCGGTAATTTAAATTTGCACTAGGTAAGATGTTATTAAAGCTTCTATTGAAGATGCCTTCGGTAGGGAAAAATGCCTGATTGTTTAGCTGTGCATTTTGGTAGTCTAGATTTAGGTTGACAGACCAGGCCTGGTTGTTGTATGCGTAGCCAGAGCGCAAGCGCTGGGTGATGAATTTGTTGTCAAATTCATTGCTGAGGGCCGTGTCGAGCAGGGCTCTGCGTTCCGAGTCCAGGATATAGGTTTTTTGATCGGCAGCTGTTTTGTTGTTTCCGATTTGGTAGCCAAAGGTTCCGATCGCTTTGGCACTCAGCTGCTCAGTAAAGGTCAGGTTGACGCGGTAGTTGAATCCTTTGTTAAGGGATTTGGTCTCTTGGAAGGTAGTATCCTGCGTTTTTCTTCTAAAATCCTTGCTAGCTGCTTCCAATTCTGAAAATTGGTCACGATTGTTCCAGGCAGTAAATACTTCTGTAGAGAGGGTTCTTCCTTTTTTATCGAATTTGTAACGGTAGGTCAGGTTGTTGGACAGGTTTAAAGCCGATGTTGTGGCATCTGTGATGGACCGAAGTGCAGTGAGTGAATCTCCTCTGCTGGTGCGTGTAAGTGCATCCCGATCGCTAAAAGTACTGTTATCCTGAAAGGAGAAACTAGGTGTGAGGACAATGGAATTCTTTGCATCGAGGTCTCCCTCAATTCGCGCATTCGCTCTGTGGTTGTTGTTTTTTACCGTGTTGATTAGATTTTCTTGGTAGAATTGGCGAAGGCTTTCGTTTACTACTGTTTCTCTGTTCGTGGTTTGTCTAAGGGAGTTGGTGGTGTTGTTGAAGAAGTAGCTTCCCGTGACATTGAATTTTTTACCCCATTTGTCGGAATAGTTTAGTCCAACCGCATTGGTAGTAACTATGCCGCCGCTGTTGCCCACAAGGAAATTATTGTTTCCTCCACCTCCCCATTGGCCACCTCCGCCGCCACCAGGTCCTCCTCGCATGCCGCCAAATCCACCCATTCCACCTCCTGCGGAGGCATTGGCTGTTAATCCAGCAAGATCTTGGCTTGAGAAGTTTTGTTGGTTGATGTTGTTAAAGAGTCCCAGGATGGAAATTCGCTTATCCTCTTTGAAGAAGTTGACATTTCCCCCCGCAGCGTAGCGGTCGTCATTGCCGTAGCCGGCATAGGTTCTACCGAAGGAACCATTTTTGCGATCCGAGCGGAGGATAATGTTGATGGTTTTGGTATAGTTGCCATCGTCAAAGCCTGTAAGTCGGCTTTGATCGGAGCGCTGATCTAGCACTTCTACGCGGTCGATCGCATCTGCAGGTAGGTTGCGAAG
>CAMDLI010000121.1 GCA_945901615.1 Spirosoma fluviale | reverse complement strand
GAAGGTTGCCTGGAGAAAAGCGAACAAAGCCTGGCTGGGAAAATCAGCGGATATTGCGCTGCGGATATTGGATGCTTTAGAAGAGTTGAATTGGAAGAAAGCAAAACTAGCCCATGAAATGGGCGTTTCTCCTCAGCAGGTGAGCAAGTATGTGAAAGGGGAGGAAAATTTTAAGTTGGAGACCCTCTGCAAGCTTGAAAAAGTACTTGGAATAGAGTTGGTAACTATTCTTCAAAAAGATGAAGAGGTGGTTCAAAAAGGCACTTTGCGATATGTTGAGCCTACTGAAAAGATGGAAAACATAAATAACTTTTGAGGTCTTTTTTGGACCTCGAAGGTTTAATTATTTAAAAATAGAACTTTGAAACCTTCGCGGTTTTGGTAAACCTCAAAGGTTGTACCTAACCTTTGAGGTCTTGCACCACTAGTCGTACTGGTTAAAAAGCTTGGTTATTCCCCTCCTCACAATTGTGTTGGGATGGCTCAATGGCCGAAAAATCATCAACCAGCCTCCGATGGAAATTTTGAGAGGGAATGGGTAAAAAAAAATCCCCTTTCGATTGAAAGGGGATTCTGTACCCAGAGCCGGAGTCGAACCGGCACGAGTGTAACCTCACCTGCCTGCCGGCAGGCAGGTTGGTGTTTGAGGCCAGTCTGCCCGCCTGTCGGTTGATAGGATGCCAGGCAGGTTACCATTTGATGAAGTACGAACCCTTGATTAAGGGATTTTCTTCAAGAATTCTTTTCCTATTCCGCTTTTTAGGTATTTCTCTCTTTTTCTAGCTTCAATTCGAGCCCCTATTTTTTCTGAGAAAATCAATCGAAAAGGGGCATACGATTTGGTAGATCTGCCTCTACCGGAATTGTGTTGGTGAATTCGCCTGTCCAGGTTGTTGGTTAGCCCTACATAGATATAGTTCTTGGAAAGGCTTTTGATCGCGTAAACAAAATAATCGGCCATAAAAAATTGTCTAAAAAATAGATTAAAAAAAAAGGGCTGCCTGTTAGCAACCCTTTTGTACCCAGAGCCGGAGTCGAACCGGCACGAGTGTAACCTCATTGGTGTTTGAGACCAACGCGTCTACCAATTCCGCCATCTGGGCATTACATGGATCCATTCCGTTCTGAATGGGGTGCAAATATGACTACAAAAATGATTTCCTACAAACTCAAGACTGTACTTCTTGCAATTTTTTTGAGCTCCATGCCTGAGGTTTCTCAGAAAACAGTGCTTTTGTAAAGGTCCAAACGGATTTAAAGAGCTGTGAATCACGATACTGATTCAAGGCCTCCTCACTTTTCCAATGGCTGTAGGTCACAAAAATATTTTTTTTATCCTGGTCTTGCCACAGCTCTAGATGCTGGCAACCGGGGAAATTTCGGATTAAGGATTTGTGGGCTTCAAAATTTTCCAAAAAAGCAGTTGCCTTCTCCGGGTGGAAGGTCATCCGGACAACCCGAATCAGGCTCATGGCTCAAAATTGATGTAGACTACACTGTCTCGCTTCAAACCTAGAAGGTTGCCCCCGTGACCATGGTTGATGCCAATTTCCAAAACATCTAGGCTATTGAAAAATAAATAGGGCTCACCCGATTCCACTTGGTCATAGCCAGTCTGGAGCTTTTTAAAGGTTTCCCTTCCAAATTGCACGGAAAAATTACCTGGATTTAACTTTTCAAACACCTCCCGACGGATATTGGTAATCAAGTTGCCATAGCAATCTACCCGAACCACATGACCCACTATCTGCTCTCTCGTTGCCTTTGCTTGTCGAGGCATCAACTTTTTGAATTGGGTGGAAGGACCTCCAAAGTCATGAATAGCAGCACCAGAAGCCACCTTTGCAGCAATAGGCGCCAAGATATCTCGAGTAGGGAAGGTGGAGTCCTTGATATGGATATCTGCGAATTGGACGATTATCCCTGGATCATAATCCGCCAACATGCTTAGAATCCCATTGTTGGGACCGATAAAAATATGATCCTCCAGTTTGATGCCTATGTAACCTACTGTTGCTGTACCGGTTGTATTGATGCCTACCAAATGCACCGTGCCTTTGGGGAATTCCCGAAAGGTAGTACGCAAAATAAATGCTGCGTGCTCCAGGTCAAAGGCCGCAATGTGATGCGAAATATCCACAATTTGAAGCTGTGGATTGATGGATAGCATCCTGGCTTTCACTGCTGGAACATAATAGTCCATGTCCCCGAAATCAGAAAGGAATGTCACCAAGGCCATAGGAGCAAGTAAAGTAAAATTTTGTAGTTTTGTTTGTTGGGGAGCGAACAAAAATAGACATTTTATTCTTTTGCCTTCAAGGTGTACCTAATCTTAAAATAACTTTGGTCGAAAAAGTAATTACCCTAGAGCATGTTCCCTTGGCTGAGTTTTTTGGAACAGCCGATGAAAACATTCGTCAGATTGCACAGGCCTTCCCTCAGTGTAAAGTAATTTACCGTGGAAATGAAATCCGAATCCAGGGAAGTCCCCCAGAAATTCTGAGAATCAATGATTTGATCAACATGCTTCTGGAGCATTTTGAACGTTTTGGACACCTTAGTCCAGAACATGTTAAGGATTACTTGGCCTTTGAAGGTGGGCCTTTCGAAGAGGCAAATAAGGATCAAGTCATTGTTTTTGGTAATAAAGGACTTATCATCAAACCCAAATCTGCTAATCAACGCAAATTGGTGGAAGCGGCATTTAAAAACGACTTGGTGTTTGCATTAGGGCCTGCCGGAACTGGTAAAACCTACATTGCAGTAGCCTTAGCCGTGCGCGCTTTGAAAAACCGAGAAGTGAAGCGGATCATTATTACCCGCCCAGCAGTGGAAGCAGGGGAGAATTTGGGGTTCCTGCCAGGGGATTTGCAAGAAAAACTAGACCCCTACTTGCGGCCAATTTACGATGCACTTCAGGACATGATTCCCCCAGAGAAATTGAAATTTTACCAGGAAACACGTGCTATTGAGATTGCTCCGCTGGCATACATGCGTGGAAGGACGCTCCACGATGCCTTTATCCTTTTGGATGAGGCTCAAAATACCACGGCCCAACAGATAAAAATGTTTTTAACTCGAATGGGGCCCAATTCCAAGGTTATCATTACGGGAGACCAAACGCAGGTAGATTTACCTACACGCCAAAAATCTGGACTTTCCGAGGCACTTCGTGTGCTGAATGATGTCAAAGGGATTGGCGTAGTGAGACTGAGTGGTAGTGATGTGATTCGACACAAACTAGTCAAAGCGATCATCGCTGCTTACGAAAAAAGCGAAGAACAAATAGAAAAACTGCCCCATGATGCCAACAGCAGAGAAAATAACGACTGAGGAAGGTCTCCAAGCTGCATTTCAAATTCGAGAACTAGTTTTTGTAGTGGAACAAGAAGTAGATGCGGCAGAAGAATACGACGAGTTTGAAACCACTTCCATACATTTTTTGGCAATGCTGGAAGGTACTCCTGTGGGTACCGCCCGTTGGAGATTCACTTCGAATGGAGTTAAAATGGAACGATTTGCAGTTCTGAAAGAAGCTAGAGGGCAAGGAGTAGGTCAGGCTTTGGTGGCGGCAGTCTTGAAAGACATTGAAATGCATCCAGATGGGAAGGGGAAAAAGAGATACCTCCATGCCCAAATTCATGCGATGCCACTCTATGCCAAATTTGGATTCAAGCAGGTAGGCGAACAGTTTGAAGAGTGTGCCATCTTGCACTATAAAATGGAACTGAGCTAGGATTCGTACTTTTCCAATTATGCGTAACCCATTTTTTTAGAGGGTTAGATTTTTGAATGTTTAGCCTTTTTCTGATAGAACCTAAAAGGTAACCAGGCCTTCATTAATTTTTTTTAGTCACTAATTTTTTTGACATGACCTTTGCCGATTTTCCTTTTTTAAGGTACCTCTTCTTTTTTACGCTTGGAATCTTACTTTTCACTACTATTCCTGAAGTCCAGCCCCAACTAGTTCTCGGGGTACTTGCTGTTCTTTGGATTTTTTATGTGGTTTTCCTCAGTAGACCTATTTTTTCGAGTCTCTTGCCAATTTCCTTTTTAGCGTATTTACTTTTAATTGGATTGGGTGCTTTTGTATCACTTCATTCCAATCAAACTGCCCAAGAAGGAGAAATCTCTTGGGGAGAGGGGCAGGGCTATCTGGCAGAAGTGCAGCGTTATGACCTACCCAAAGCCAACTCTTCGGAGAATTTGCTTGCGGTGCTCGCACTAAATGGGGAGCAAGGATGGAGCAGCCAAAAAGCATTGGTCTTGGTATATCACCAGATGGAAGAGGCACTTCATCCCGGTCAGGTGATTTGGGTGCCTACCAATCCAGAACCGGTAACCCCTCCTAGTTTTCCCGATGAATTTAACTACAAACGATTTTTGGCCACCAAAGGAATTCACTTCCGCCAGTTTCTCGGCAAAAAGCTGCAAGTACTCCCGCTAAAGCCAAGCAACGAGCTGAACTTCGCAATGGAGCACTTGCGGCATTATTTTGCGGGAGTGATTGATCAGTATGTCCAAAGGCCGGAGTCCAAACAAATTGCTTTGGCACTACTTTTAGGACAAAAGGAATCCCTAAGCAAGGAGGTTAAACAAGCCTATTCCGCTACAGGTACGCAGCATATTCTGGCAGTGTCCGGTCTACATGTGGGAATCATCTATTCCATCTTACTGCTGCCCTTGACATTTTTCAAGCAGAAAGGGCAGCTGCTTCAAAAAAGCTATTTGATTTTGGTCTTGGGCTTGATCTGGATCTATGCGTTGATGACTGGATTTTCGCCTTCCGTGGTGCGCGCAGTCGTCATGTTTTCGTTAGTTACCCTAGGGCAAATGCGGAAAAGAAAGCCCTCCATTTGGAATATTTTGGCTTTTTCAGCCCTTCTGCTGCTGGTGCTTGATCCTGCTATTCAAACAGATCTTGGCTTCCAACTCTCGTACTTGGCTGTTGCCGGGATCGTGGGATTGCAGCCTATCCTCCTTCGAATGTGGGCTCCTTCCAATCGCGTGTTGGACTATTTTTGGCAAATGGCCACCGTCACCCTAGCCGCGCAGCTAATCACCAGCCCACTGACCCTCCACTACTTTCATACTTTTCCAACCTATTTTTTAGTTGCCAACTTGCTTATTGTACCGCTTTCCTACATCATCTTATGCGCAGGAGTACCATTTCTCTTGCTCACCTGGATTCCTATCGTGGGGAGTTTGTTAGGTGCAATCGTTGACTTTTTGCTATTCGTCCAAAATGAAATCACCTACACCCTTCAGGAATTTCCAGCTGCACTGTGGCAGGGGATTCACCTCTCCCTGGCTGGTATGTTGGCGATTTGGGGGATGCTATGGATTTGGGGGAATTGGGAGTTAGGCAATCGAAAAATTCTCGTTCGGTTGGGCTATGGCTTATGCTTGATTTGGGCAATCTCAAATCTGTGGACGGAGTTTCGACGCCCTAGCCATGAGCTCTACTTTTTTACCAAGGACAAGCAGCGAATCCTGGATCTGAGGCTTGGGGAGCATCACCTTTCCTGGAATCAGGATTTCCCTGTTGCCCAACTCTCGTATTCCATTCTTCCCAACCGGCTTGCAGGCCAACGGAATTCAGTTCCAATCCCTTTGAAAGGAATTGTAGGGAAAGATTCTATTTGGTTTCCAGGGATAAATGTCACCTTTTTCCCAGCTCAAAATCGTCTCGCTTGGGGATCGCTTCAGCCCAAAGAACGGATAGATTTTAGCCAAATTAATCTTGCGGACACCCTGCCAGGAGATTCGATAGTTACAGCTTCATCTGGATTTAGGGTGATTTTTTAACCAAAACCACAGCTATGGCCTTTTGGACTTTCTTTTTATGGCTTCTCGTCCACGGGGAAACAGGGTTTTTTTGTAATTTCAAAGGTTCATGACTGAAGCAAACGACCGATTGTTAATTCTCCTGAAGGAGGTATTTGGATGGAAGGAATTTCGTCCTGTGCAAAAGCAG
>CAMDLI010000120.1 GCA_945901615.1 Spirosoma fluviale | reverse complement strand
GAACATTAATTAAGAAAAGCTGACCATGGAATTATTTAGCTTAGGTATTCGATCGATTTTCATTGATAACATGATTTTCGCGTACTTTTTGGGAATGTGCTCTTTCCTTGCCGTTTCCAAAAAAGTAAGTACAGCTGTTGGCCTCGGTGCTGCAGTAGTGTTTGTATTGGGTGTTACCGTACCTTTCAATTGGATTCTTAATGAATTTGTATTGAAGGAGGGAGCGCTTACTTGGATTTCTGCCAGCTTGGCACCCATTGACTTGTCATTCCTTCGATTCATCATGTTCATTGCGATTATCGCTGGCATTGTGCAATTGGTGGAAATGGTAGTTGAAAAATTCTCTCCTGCATTGTATGGTCAGTTGGGAATTTTCCTTCCTTTGATCGCGGTAAACTGCGCCATCCTAGGGGGTTGTTTGTTCATGGCACAGCGGGATTACACCCTTGCTGAGTCTGCAGTCTATGGCTTTGGATCTGGCTTTGGCTTTATGTTGGCGATCGTATTGCTAGCGGCTATCCGTGAGCGTCTGAAGTATTCACAAGTTCCTAATGGATTGAAAGGTCTTGGAATCACGATGTTGCTTACCGGATTGATGGGCATTGCATTCATGTCATTTATGGGTATTGACCTTTAATCAGTATAAGTTTTACACAGAAGGCCCTGAAGTTTCTTCAGGGCCTTTTTTTATGCATTAAAATATTGTTTAACTTGATCGTATTCACCCTGTTTCCTCAATGCTATGAAAACTATTTTCACCCTGTTGCTCGTCTTTTCCCTCCATGCTGCTGCCGTTGCGCAAAATGATTCTTGGATTGAATTGTTTTCTGGAAAAAATCTTGATGGCTGGAAAATTTCTGAAAACCCAGGTTCCTTTTCGATCGAAGACAAACTGCTCAAAGTCTCAGGCCCTAGAGGACATGCTTTCTATGTGGGAGAGGTTGGAAATGCTGACTTTAAAAACTTTGAATTGCTAGTGGAAGTGAAGACGATGCCCAAGGCCAATTCTGGAATCTTCATTCATACGACTTACCAAGAAACGGGTTGGCCAGAAAAAGGCTATGAGGTACAGGTAAACCAAAGTCATTCAGACTGGAGGAAGTCAGCGAGCCTTTATGCGGTGCAAGATGTTCGCGAGGTGTATGTACAGGATGGAGAATGGTATACCTATCATGTGGTGGTCAAGGGAGATCAAATTTCGGTAGCACTCAATGGCAAAGTGGTGATGGAATACGACGAGTCTGCAGACACCAAACGCACTATTGGTACCGATCCAAAACGCTTTGATCGTGGAACAATCGCGCTGCAAGCGCATGATCCTGAGAGCGTGATTTACTACCGCTCTGTTAAAATTAAGCTTCTTGACTGAGTTTGTTGTTGCTTCTATGCGCGGTTAAACTTATTCCAATTCCTTATTTATGGATTTTACCTACCGAAAACTCCTCTCGTACTTCCTTAGAGGATTGTTGTTTCTCACTCCATTGGCTGTAACGGTCTATGTAATCTATCAACTTTTTCTTTTTCTTGACAATCTGATTCCCGTCCCCATTCCGGGAATTGGGATCCTAATGGTCTTCGCGTTGATTACTTTTGTGGGGTATTTGGCGAGCTTATTTTTTACCAAGCCACTATTTGATTGGTTTGAGCGTGGCGTATTTAAAATCCCATTTGTAAACCTGCTGTATACCTCTATCAAGGATTTGATGGGGGCCTTTGTAGGAGAAAAAAAGAAGTTTAACTCTCCCGTTCTGGTAGAAGTTTCTGAGAATATGAAACGACTCGGATTTGTCACCCAAGAGGACATGACTGCCGTGGGTGCACCTGATTTTGTAGCTGTTTATTTCCCACATAGCTACAATGTATCTGGAAACGTATTCTTGGTGAAGCGAGAGAAGGTTACCCCACTAAAAGGGGTTAAAAACTCAGATGTGATGAAGTTTATGGTCTCTGGTGGCGTATCTACTATTGAACAGGCTAAGGAAGGGGTCTGATTTTTTAACAGCCAAATTGACCCAAATGATGGTCCATGTGTTTGGCGTGGAATAGTTCCCATTCGTCGAAATTGAGCGGCCCAAACCCGGGGTGATGTGTATACTTTGTTGGATTTTCTTGAAACAGCATGTGGTAAGCGTCATGGCTTTTTATTAGCTCTGCTTTTGCAGTTTCTAGATCTGGATACCGAAGATCGAGCAAGGTGTCAGGCAATCCTGGCGCTTTGATGCCTTGGGGAAAAGGGAGATCTGTAAATAGCAGTGCATGTTTTCGGGCCAATTGTTTTTCTGTCGGCTCGAATTCAGGAATTGGAATTCTTCCAGCTGACATTTTTAGGGTGAGCGTCAAATGTTCCACCATGTGTTGAGGAGTAAGAATGCCAAATTTGGCTTCGGATTGAAGGCTTAATTGCTGTAGCCTTTGGAATAGGATTTCTTTAGTCATGGACGTGGATTTTAGGTAAAAAAAGCTTTTGATACTATCAAACGCCTTTAATCATTAATGAACTCTAGAATATCGATTTAGCTTCCGCACATCTCGCAACCCTCTGGATCATCCAGGGAACAGGCGATGGCATCTTGCTTTTGTGTTTTTACGTTCTCCATTTCGTTTGCCTTCTCCATTTTTGGTTGCTCGAGCTGAGACTTGTCCAAGGTAAACTTGATTGCTGCCGTAGCTGCTTGGGAGCGTAGGTAGTACATGCCTGTCTTTAGTCCTTTCTTCCATGCATAGAAGTGCATGGAGGTCAGCTTGCCAAAGTTTGGATCCTGCATGAAGATGTTCATGCTTTGAGATTGGCAAATGTAGGCGCCACGATCTGCAGACATATCAATGATGATTTTCTGAGAGATCTCCCAAACTGTCTTGTAGAGGTCTTTGATATTTTGTGGAATCCCAGGAACAGAAAGAACCGATCCATTGGTAGAGATGAGGCGATTTCTCATGGTATCATTCCACAATCCCAACTCAATCAAATCTTTCATCAAGTGCTTGTTGACTACAATAAACTCTCCAGAAAGAGTTCTTCGTGTATAGATGTTAGAGGTATAAGGCTCAAAGCATTCGTTGTTACCCAAGATCTGAGAAGTGGAAGCGGTTGGCATTGGAGCTACCAATAGGGAGTTTCGCAAGCCGAACTTCTTTACTTTTTCTTTCAAAGAATCCCAATCGTAGCGACCAGATTTAGGAGTAACACCCCACATGTCAAACTGGAGAATTCCTTTGGATGCAGGGCAGCCATCGTAGGTTTCGTAGGTGCCTTGAGTCTTAGCAAGCTCCATGGAAGTCTCCACGGCTGCGTAGTAGATTGTTTCGAAGATATCTTCATTCAGGCCTCTTGCTTCTACAGAGTCGAAAGGCATTCTTAAAAGAATGAATGCATCTGCTAGACCTTGAATACCCAAGCCAATTGGACGGTGTCTGAAGTTGGATTTTCTAGCTTCCTCTACAGGATAGTAGTTGATATCGATCACCTTATTCAAGTTGCGGGTAGCCACTTTAGTGATCTCGTATAGTTTTTGGTGGTCAAAGCGTAGCACACCATCTTCACCAGCGATCACAAATTTAGGTAGTGCAATCGAGGCAAGGTTACATACTGCTACTTCATCAGGAGCGGTATATTCGATGATCTCGGTGCAGAGGTTTGAAGATTTGATGGTTCCCAAGTTCTGCTGGTTGGATTTTCCATTTGCAGCATCCTTGTAGAGCATGTATGGGGTACCGGTTTCAATTTGTGATTCCAATACTTCAAACCAAAGTTCTTGAGCCTTGATTGTCTCTCTAGCTTTTCCTTCCTTCTCGTACTTTTCGTACAACCTTACAAATTCTTCTCCATGGCAATCTGCAAGACCTGGAGCTTCATTAGGGCAGAAAAGAGACCAGTCTTCGTTGTTCTCCACCCGCTGCATGAATAGATCTGGAATCCACAAGGCATAGAATAGATCTCTTGCACGCATCTCTTCCTTACCATGGTTTCTTCGTAGTTCAAGGAAGTCCTTGATATCTGCATGCCAAGGCTCCAAGTAGATGGCGAAGCTTCCTTTTCGCTTTCCTCCACCTTGGTCCACATAGCGGGCGGTCATGTCAAAGTTACGTAGCATAGGTACGATTCCATTGGATACGCCGTTGGTGCCTTTGATGTAGCTTCCTTTTGCTCGTACATTATGGATAGAAAGACCAATTCCTCCCGCAGACTGAGAGATTTTAGCACAGGACTTTAGTGTATCGTAGATGCCATCGATGCTGTCATCCTTCATGGTGAGTAGGAAGCAAGAGGAGAGCTGTGGTTTTGGAGTACCTGCGTTAAAAAGAGTTGGGGTAGCGTGAGTAAACCACTTTTCAGATAGCAAATCGTAGGTTTCGATAGCCGCATCCAAATCCTCACGGTGAATGCCTACGGCTACTCGCATGAGCATGTGTTGTGGACGCTCTACTACCTTTCCATCCAGACGGATGAGGTAGCTTTTTTCCAAAGTTTTGTACCCAAAATAGTCGTAACTGAAGTCACGCTTGTAATCGATCGCCTCATCGAGTTTCGCTGCGTGCTGCTTAATAATTCCATAGACCTCAGTGTCCAATAGCTGGGCATTTCCTCCAGTTATAGGATTGACATAGGTATACAGTCTTTTCATGGTATTCGAAAAAGACTGGCTGGTAGTTTTGTGTAGGTTAGAGATGGCAATCCGTGCTGCCAAAATAGCGTAGTCTGGGTGACGTACGGTTAGCGAAGCACAGACTTCAGCTGCGAGGTTGTCGAGTTCGGAAGTGGTCACCCCATCGTAAAGGCCATCGATTACCTTCTTGGCAACTTCAATGGGCTGGATGAATTTGGGATCTAGTTCATAGCACAGGTTTTCTATACGTGCAGTGATCTTGTCGAATCGTACGGATTCTCGTCTTCCGTCTCTTTTAACTACTAACATACTCAGGCGAATTTTTAAAGGGGGTGGTTGGAAATAGGGATTATTGGGTACTCAAGATTCTTTAGAAATCTTCTCCGATGGAGAACCGAGCCACATTATCTGCTGGTTCGGTAGATTTCATGACTCCAGCTTTCTGGTAGTCACCAACTCTTTTTTCGAAGAAGTTTGTTTTGCCTTGCAAGGAAATCATGTCCATGAAATCGAATGGATTGGTACTATTCCACTCCTTCTCACATCCAAGCTCCATAAGCAATCGGTCTGCAACAAATTCAATGTATTGACACATCAAATCAGAGTTCATTCCAATTAATCGTACGGGCAATGCGTCGGTCACAAATTCTTTTTCGATGGCTACAGCATCCATGATGATCAAGCGAACGGTCTCTTTTGGAAGCTGGTTATTTACGTGTTTGGTGTACAAGTGGCAGGCAAAATCGCAATGCAATCCTTCGTCTCTTGAAATCAATTCGTTCGAGAAGGTAAGTCCTGGCATAAGCCCTCTTTTCTTAAGCCAGAATATGGAGCAAAAGGATCCTGAGAAGAAAATACCTTCTACAGCTGCAAAGGCGATCAAGCGCTCCTGGAAGGAGCCATTGTCAATCCATCTCAACGCCCAGTCTGCTTTCTTCTTTACGCAGTCGATGTGCTCAATGGCATTGAGTAGGCGATCGCGTTCCACGTTGTCTTTGATGTAGGTATCGATCAATAACGAGTAGGTCTCGGAATGGATATTCTCCATTGCGATTTGGAAGCCGTAGAAAAATTTGGCTTCAGTGTATTGAACTTCGGCCACAAAGTGTTCGGCAAGGTTTTCATTAACAATCCCATCGGAAGCGGCAAAAAAGGCAAGGATGTGAGAAATGAAATGTCTTTCTCCATCGTTCAAGTTTTTCCAGTCGGAAAGATCTTGGCTTAGGTCTATCTCCTCGGCTGTCCAGAAGCTGGCCTCAGCTTTTTTGTAGTACTGCCAGATGTCGGCATGCTGGATAGGAAATAAGACAAATCGGTTACCATTCTCTTCTAAAATCGGCTCGTGCTGCATCGCTCTCTAGTGTTTGTAATCTAAGGATTGGGTATTTTTAACTAATAAATGGC
>CAMDLI010000119.1 GCA_945901615.1 Spirosoma fluviale | reverse complement strand
GTTCGAGCTAAAACGAAAACATCAGATCCCCAAATATTGTGCAAAAGCTCGTCTCGGCTAAATACAACATTGGGATTGTTGGCTAGAAAGTACAAGAGCTCAAATTCCTTTTTCGGCAAAGTAATTATTTTCCCCGCTTTGTCTATGGTGTAGCTGCTGCGGTCAATTTTCAAATCGCGTATTTTAATATGGCTTTTTTCCTTTTCCTTTTTGGAATCTCTTCTGAATAAGGCTGCGATGCGGCTCATCAAAGCACGTGGCTTGATCGGCTTGGTGATGTAGTCGTCTGCGCCCACATCAAATGCAGCTACTTCCGAGTACTCTTCCGACCGTGCGGTGAGAAAGATAATAAAAGCATGCTTAAGCTCTGGGATTTGCCGGATTTGCAGGCAGGTTTCTACTCCGTCTAGGTTGGGCATCATGATGTCTAGTAGGATGACATCAGGTTGAAATTTGATTGCTGTTTTGACCGCTTTGAGACCATCTTCGGCGGTAGCTACTTCATAGCCCTCTTTTTGCAGGTTGTACTTTAAAATTTCCACGATGCTTGGTTCATCATCGACGACCAAGACCTTGATTTTTTGCTTTTCTGACATGGGAAGAATTCCTAAATGTTTTTTGAAATTTAATGAATATCTATGGCTTCAAATTAAATGTTAAAAGAACCTCCATTGACCAAACAAAAACTGTCACAATTATCGGGCTTTTCATTGCGCTTTGTTAAGTTAGTGTTAATCGTTCAGTCCTGCTAATTTTTCAAGCCTCGGGCGCTTCGGATGTCGATGTTCAAGGAGCCAATAAACAGATTTGCTTTGATTTTTACTGGGATTTTTTGGGCATCCTTGGTAATCCAGACTTTCACGGGGTACTCCCCTCGAAACAGGCTATTTTTGGGTATTTGAGGCGAAAAGAGATAGGTTTCCTTCCTGCCGAGGCTGGTCTCCAGTATTTCAGTTCCCTCGAATATTAATTTTAGGTTATATATTTCTTTATCAAAAAAACCTCTGATCAAAACTTCTTGTCCCTTCCGCATGTCGGAGAGGTCTAAGGTTCGCAAATAATAAAATCCGCTTACCAAATCTTGTACTGTGCCTGGCAGGGAAAATACTTTTACCTCCTTGATCTTTTTGTTTTCCCGATCATAAAGTTCGAGTGTGGCCTTTTTATTTTGTTGGTCAAAATAAATCTTTTCGTTTCTTCGGTAGCGTCCCTCTTCGATGTAGCGGTAGGAGAGCCGAGGCAATAGACTCTGAGTGTTCAGGTGAGTGCCCCAGTTGTCATTTACTTTTCCAAAAAGAGTAGCGGCACCAATAGTTTTTCCAAAGGCATCAATTTTGAAATGAGGCTGCCCATTTTCAACAATCGGTTTTTTCCCCACTACCATCCGACCCTCAGCTAGATCAACCCAGCCATAGCTTACATCAAAAAGTAATTCCTCTCCATAAGTGAAGGGAACGGGTTTAACTGGTGATTGAGCCCAGGTTGCGGTAAGCGGGAAATAGGCGAGCAGGAGGATCAGAAAATGGCGCCGCATTAGATAACTGACAATTTGTGACAAAAATGAAATAGTCCTGGGATTAATTTTACCAAATATGCGGTTTTGAAGGTTAAAAGTACAAATTTGCACAGCGAAAACAAGGCAGCCCAATACCTTGTTAATTGGACAACAAATTGGTAACTTGAACATTTTAACCTATACCCAAACTCAACATGAGTACGATCAACGCAGAAAAACTCAAAGCATTACAGCTCACCATTGACAAGCTTGAAAAAACATACGGCAAGGGTGCTGTGATGAAGCTTAGCGACAATAAAGTATTGGATATTCCCGCCATCTCCACGGGTTCCCTAGGCTTGGACATGGCCTTGGGCATTGGAGGTATTCCTAGAGGCAGAGTCATTGAGATTTATGGCCCAGAATCTTCTGGAAAGACAACCTTGACACTGCATTGCATCGCCGAAGCTCAAAAGGCAGGAGGTATGGCGGCATTTATTGATGCAGAACATGCATTCGACAAGAATTATGCAGAAAAGCTAGGGATTGACACTGAAAACCTACTGATTTCTCAGCCAGATAATGGGGAGCAGGCCCTTGAGATTGCAGAGCACTTGATTCGTTCAGGAGCGATTGACATCATCGTGATTGACTCCGTGGCGGCTTTGGTACCCAAAGGAGAATTAGAAGGAGAAATGGGCGAAAGCAAAATGGGCTTACAGGCTCGCTTGATGTCTCAGGCCCTTCGTAAACTGACTGGAGCGATTCACAAGACTGGTTGTGCTTGTATTTTTATCAACCAGCTCCGTGACAAAATCGGAGTGATGTTTGGAAGCCCTGAAACGACCACAGGTGGTAACGCCTTAAAGTTTTATGCTTCCGTGCGTTTGGACATCCGTCGAGTAGGACAGATTAAGGATGGCCCAGATAACATTATGGGCAACAGGACGCGTGTGAAGGTGGTTAAAAACAAGGTGGCGCCACCTTTCAAAGTGGTGGAATTTGACATCATGTATGGTCAAGGCATCTCCAAGGTGGGCGAAGTCATCGATCTTGGAGTGGAGCTAGAAATTATCAAAAAGGCAGGATCTTGGTTTTCCTACAATGGAGAAAAACTAGGTCAAGGCCGCGATGCGGTAAAAAATCTACTGCTAGATAATCCAGAATTACTTGAAGAACTGGAAGGAAAGATCAAAGGTGCTTCAGGATTACTTCCTACCGAGCCGACCATTTCTTTGGAAGATTAAGGAAGAGCAACAAATAAAAAAAGGTCCCGTAGCTACTATGGGACCTTTTTTGTTGTCTTTTAGTTAGTCCGAATGGCCTCTACAGGATCCATCCTAGCGGCAAGAGTAGCGGGCACGATGCCTGCGACTATTCCGATCGCAGAGGATACCCCCAGGCCTAAAATGATATTGTTAAAGGACAATACCAGTTCAAGACTTCCCAAAGGGATAAAGCTCAGCAGATACACGAGAAGAATCCCGGAACCTCCACCAATTAAACTCAAGCAAACTGCTTCAAAAAGGAATTGGAAAAGGATGAAATAATTTCGGGCACCCAGGGATTTTTGAATTCCGATGATATTGGTTCGCTCACGCACCGATACAAACATGATGTTGGCAATTCCAAAGCCGCCTACCAAAATAGAAAATCCTCCAATTACCCAGCCTGCAACTGAGATAACATCAAAAATGGACCCAATGGCATTCTGAATAAATTCAGTTTTGTTGAGTGCGAAGTTATTTTCTTGGGTAGGCTTCAATCCCCGCTTGGCACGGAGGAAGCCAGCCATCTCATTTTCTAAGGCCACTAGTCCCACATCGGTATCTCTACCCTTGGCAGCGATGGTAGGTTCTAGCCCATCACGACCGGTGTAGTACATTTTGCTAAATGCCCCAAAAGGCACCAAACAGGCCTCATCTTTGGATGGGAGCTCTAAAAATCCTTCCCCTTCCTCTTCAAAAATACCGATGATGGTAAATTTCATTCCCTTGATTTTCACTTCTTTTCCCAAAGCTCCTTCGTTGGGAAATAGGGTAGTAGCGATTTTTTTTCCAATGATAATCAAGTTTCGAGATGCGTTGATCTCTGCCTCGGAGAAGTAGCGTCCCTCTTCCAAGGCTACTTCAAACACGTTTTGGTAGCTGTATGCAATCCCAGATAGGGAGGTGCCTTGGTATGAATTGCTTCCTGCTTGAATGGTCGCAGATGAGGAGGCGGAAATGGTCACTCCATCCGCATTTTTTAAGCGCTCCTCCAAAAATTTGTATTCAGCATAGGTGCCAGGAGGCCGTTGAAAATACTTCCACCAGGGGTAATCCTGAGGGCCATTCGCAAACGGGAATCGATCTACCCGCATCACGTTGGTGCCCAAAAAGGCAAAGGATGATTTGATTTTTCCCTCCAATGAATCCACCAAAGTGAATACAGCAATGATGGCAAAGATGCCAATGGTCACCCCCAAAAGGGAAAGAATGGTGCGAGTGAGGTTGGATTTTAAGGCCGTTATGGCAAACCTAAAACTTTCCCAAGAAAGCTTTAAAAAGAGCATAGAATAAGTAGTTGGTTAAAACAATTTGTCAAGTTAGCTGAAATTGGGCATTTTTGTTATTATCTTTGCATTTTTTAAAGTAATCTTCCAATCGAGTTTTGAATACGCCAAACACTCCTCACTATCCCCTATGAAATTATCTGATTTCAAATTTGAAGTTCCCAAAAAACTGATCGCGCTCTATCCCACTGAAAATCGTGATGAGTCCAGATTGATGGTTGTTCATCGGAAAACTGGAGAAATTGAACACCGCACCTTCAAAGATATTTTAGATTACTTTGTGGAAGGGGATGTATTCGTGACCAACGACACCAAAGTTTTCCCTGCTCGTCTATACGGAAACAAAGAAAAAACGGGTGCCAAAATCGAGGTTTTTTTATTGCGCGAACTAAACTCAGAATTCAAACTTTGGGATGTGCTGGTAGACCCTGCTCGAAAAATCAGAGTGGGTAACAAGCTTTATTTTGGGGACAGTGACCTTGTCGCTGAAGTCATTGACAACACCACCTCAAGAGGTAGAACCATCCGCTTCTTGTTTGACGGTACCGATGAGGAATTTCATAAAACTATTGATACCCTAGGTGAGACGCCGCTTTTGAAAGAATTTATCGAGCGTCCCATTGAACCAGAAGATAGAGAACGCTACCAAACTGTTTTTGCAAAGAATGTCGGTGCAGTAGCAGCTCCTACCGCGGGAATGCACTTCACTCCACAGTTGCTAAAGCGCTTGGAATTGAAAGGAATCGAAATCGCACCGATTACCCTTCACGTGGGCCTAGGTACTTTCCGCCAAGTGGATGTTGAAGATCTGACCAAGCACAAAATGGATTCAGAGAACTACTTCATTCCAGAGCGAACTGTCAATTTGGTAAACGAATCCTTGGAACAAAAAAAGCGGGTGGTGGCAGTAGGTACCACTTCTCTGAAGACGATCGAATCCTCCGTGACAGCAGGAGGTAGACTTAAAGAGAGTAGTGGCTGGACGGATAAATTTATCATTCCTCACTACGATTTTAAAATTGCCAATGCAATGATCACCAACTTCCACTTGCCAGAGTCAACACTACTTATGACTGCCTCTGCATTTGGTGGCTACCCCTTGATCATGAAGGCCTACAAAGAAGCCATTAAAGAAAAGTATCGGTTCTTCTCCTATGGAGATGCGATGTTGATCTTATAAATCGAATCAGTCCCGCACCTGCGGGACTTTTTTTTGCCATTTCGGTTTTGTCCCACTATGTTTTCATCCACAGAATGCAGAATCATTTGGAGCGTAGAAATATGATCAAACAGGAGGTGCGTTTCGAATGGAATTTTATTTTTGTATCAATTCAATGCACATGAACAAAGCAGCAGTACTCGTCGCCGGTGGAAAAGGAATGCGGATGGGGACCTCCCTTCCCAAGCAATACCTTCCCTTAGCTGGAAAGCCAGTGTTGATGCATACGCTAGAAAAATTTTTTAGTGCAGACCCAAGCCTACTTTTGATCCTAGTTTTACCCAAGGATGACTTCGAGTACTGGAATAGTTTGTGTGTCTCTCATGCCTTTGTACTTCCCCATCAGTTGGTGCCAGGAGGGGAAAGTCGCTTTCAATCTGTAAAAAACGGCTTGATGGCGCTCCCATTTCAGGAAGGCCTTGTGGCCATTCACGATGGGGTACGCCCCTTTGTGAGTGAAAAAGTAATTCAAAACAGTTTTGAGCTGGCAGCTGAAAAAGGCAGTGCGATCCCAGTGGTAGCCTTAAAGGACTCCCTGCGAAAAGTAGAAACTAGTGGAGAAAGTAGCTTTCAAGATCGAGCCCACTTTCGTCTGGTTCAGACTCCCCAAACCTTTCAACTCAAGCCGCTCCTGCAAGCATTTGCGGTGGAGGAGTTGGCAATTTTTACGGATGATGCCACCGTCTACGAACATCAAGGATGGAAAATCAGCCTGATGGAGGGCAACCCCGAGAACATTAAA
>CAMDLI010000118.1 GCA_945901615.1 Spirosoma fluviale | reverse complement strand
AACCTTCCGCACCATGGATGTAGTCGGCTTGGACACTACGGTCAACGTATCCAACAACCTGTACAAGGCGCTCCCGCACGACGAATCCAGAGACAAGTTTATCCTTCCCAAGATTGTGGAAGTGCTTTACAACAACAAATGGTTTGGAGATAAGACTGGCCAAGGCTATTTCAAAATGACCCGTCATCCTGACGGAACCAAGGAGCTTCAGGAACTCGACTTGAAAACCTTCATCTACAAAGACGTAGAAAAACCCAAGTTTAAGGCGCTCGAGGCGGCGAAAGAAGTGGAAGACCTCAAAAAGCGGTTGAAGCTGTTGGTCAACTTCGAAGATCGAGCAGGCGAGTTTTACCGCGCTTCTTTTTACGACTTGTTTAAGTACTGTTCCCATCGTATTCCAGAGATCTCTGACGAGCTCTACCGGATCGATCATGCGGTATGTGCTGGCTTTGGCTGGGAGCTTGGACCATTCGAAACCTGGGATGCGCTAGGCGTTAAGGAGACCGTTGCCAAGATGGAAGCCGCTGGCGAAAAGGCAGCAACTTGGGTGCACGAACTGCTTGCTGCTGGACACGAGTCTTTCTACAAGATTGTGAATGGCAAAAAAACCTACTACGACATCCCGTCCAAATCCTACAAAGAGATACCGGGAATGGAGGAATTTGTCATTTTGGATACACTGAAGTCTTCAGGGAAGAAAGTCTGGGGCAATGCTGGGGCTACTGTGGTGGACCTTGGAGACGAGGTGATCGGCCTTGAGTTTCACTCCAAAATGAATTCCATGGGTGCCGAAGTCATTGAGGGCATCAATACCGCCATCGGCATGGCTGAAAAGTCCTACAAAGGGTTAGTTATCGGCAACGAAGGAGGCAACTTCTCCGCAGGAGCCAACCGGGCCATTCTGTTCATGTTTGCCGGTGACCAGGAATTTGACGAAATCAACTTGATGATCGCTCAGTTTCAAAACACGATGACGCGTGCGCGATTCTCTTCTGTACCCGTAGTGGTAGCGCCGCACAACATGGCGCTGGGTGGTGGATGTGAGTTGTCGCTCCATGCCGATCACATTCAGGCGCATGCCGAACTTTACATGGGTTTGGTGGAAGTGGGTGTAGGCTTGATTCCTGCCGGCGGCGGAACCAAGGAGATGACCCTCCGATTCTCCAACGGCATCATTGGTGGTGACGTGGAGCTCAACCAGCTTCAGGAGTACTTCATGAATATTGCTACGGCCAAGGTGTCTACTTCAGCCGAAGAGGCACGAGGCCTGGGCTACTTGCGCGCTAGCGACGGAATTTCGCTCAACCGCAAGCGACAGCTGGCTGATGCCAAGGCTAAGGTAATTTCCATGTCTGATTTGGGCTATACCCAACCTGTTCCGCAGCACAACATCAAGGTTTTGGGCAAAAGTGCACTGGCCTATTTTGAAGCCGGTGTAATGGGAATGATCTATGGAGGCTACATCTCCGAGCACGATGCCAAAATCGCCAAAAAGCTGGCGAATGTGATGGCTGGAGGAGATTTGTCTTCCCCTACAGAGGTTACGGAGCAGTACTTATTGGACTTGGAGCGCGAAGCGTTCTTGAGTTTAACGGGAGAGAAAAAGACGCTTGAACGAATACATAGTATTTTGTTCAAGGGGAAACCGTTGAGAAATTAATAAAAGTATCAAGTATCAAGTATCAAGTATCAAGTATTTCTAGACACTCACTGTGCATAATTTTAAAGAACTTAAGGTTTGGCAAAAAGCGGTTGATTTCGCAGTAGAAATATATGCGGTTACCAAAGTATTTCCCTCGGAGGAGAAATTTGGATTGGTCTCACAAATGAGAAGGGCTGGAGTGTCTATTCCTTCCAATATTGCGGAAGGGTGCGGGAAGACTTCCACAAAGCAGTTTTCGCAGTCCCTTGAGGTAAGTTTGGGAGAGAGTTTTGAATTGGAAACGCAATTGATTATCGCTCATCGAACAGGCTTGATCACGTCAGAACGAGTAAAAGAACTGGAGGAGAATCTTTCAGAACTTCAACGAATGATCAATGGATTAAAAGCTTCCTTGGCACCACTTACTTAAAAGGATTTAGGTACTAATTACTTGATACTTGCTACTTGATACTAACAACAACGACATAAAATCTTTCAAAAAAAATAACATGGAAGCATACATTATAAATGGATACCGGTCCGCGGTAGGGAAGTCCAAAAAAGGAGGGTTTCGTTTTTATCGGCCGGATGATTTGGCGGCAGATGTGATCAAGCATTTGGTGGCCAATACTCCTGGTCTTGAGCCCAAACTAGTCGATGACCTCATAGTAGGCAACGCCGTTCCTGAAGCCGAGCAAGGCATGCAAATGGGCCGTATGATTTCCCTCATGGCCCTGGGAATGGATGTTCCTGGATTTGTGATGAACCGCTACTGTGGCTCTGGCCTGGAGGCCATTGCCTTAGCTGTGGGTAAAATTAAAGCGGGGATGGCCGATTGCATCATTGCAGGCGGAACCGAATCCATGTCTTGGGTGCCCATGATGGGCTACAAGACGGCGCTGACCTGGAAAATTGCTTCGCAACACCCTTCCTACTACCTCAGCATGGGCTTGACCGCTGAGGAGCTGGCCAAGGACTACAGCATCACTCGTGAAGAAGCAGATGCTTTTTCTGTCCGTTCTCACGAAAAAGCCATTGCAGCGATAGCGGCAGGTAAGTTTAAAGACGAAATCGTGCCGGTGGAGGTAGAAGAAACCTACCTGGACGAAAAAGGCAAAAAGAAAACCCGAAAGTTTACCGTCGACACGGATGAGGGACCGCGAGCAGGCACGACCATGGAAGCCCTTGCAGCGCTGAAGCCAGCCTTTAGATTGGGTGGACAGGTGACTGCAGGTAACTCCTCTCAGACCTCGGATGGAGCTGCCTTTGTGGTGGTGATGTCAGAGCGATTGATGAAGTCCTTAGGTCTAGATCCTATTGCGCGTATGATGTCTTACTCCGTGGCAGGAGTGGATCCGCGCATCATGGGTATTGGGCCTAAAGAGGCGGTTCCCAAGGCGCTGAAGCAGGCGGGACTAAGTCTCCAGGACATTGACCTTATTGAGTTAAATGAGGCCTTTGCTGCTCAGGGTTTGGCCGTGATGAAGTCTTTGGATATGAACCCAGGCATTATCAATGTCAATGGTGGAGCGGTCGCATTGGGTCACCCATTGGGATGTACGGGAGCGAAGTTGTCCATCCAGCTCTTCAATGAATTGCGTCGCCAAAACAAAAAGTACGGACTCGTGACCGCTTGCGTCGGCGGCGGACAAGGAGTTGCGGGGGTATACGAATTACTTAAGTAAGAAATACGAAGTACGAGATACGAAATAAGAGATTTAACTAATGTCGAATATCGAACGCCGATTAAAGAATGAAGAAGTAAGGAAAGATGGTGCGATGCCAGTAACAGACTTTCAAGCCCAGCAGCATTTAGTCTAATTTCTTATCTCTTGCTTCTAATCTCTTGTCTCTTGCTTCTCGCATCTGAAACGTCTTGATACTTGATACTGAATACTTGATACTTAACGAACGATACTAAAAACACACAATAAAATGTCAACACAAACCAACAGCATCCAAGGCGGAGAGTTTCTTGTGAGAGAAACGCCAGCACAGGATATTTTTATTCCTGAGGAATTCAGTGAAGAACAAAAAATGATGGCTCAAGCCTGTCAAGATTTTATCGACACAGAGATCAATCCCAATGTCGAGAAAATTGATAGCATGAAGCACCCGGAATTGGTCCCGGCACTTTTCAAAAAGGCAGGTGAGCTAGGCCTGCTTGGCATCGCCGTTCCTGAGGAATATGGAGGGCTAGGCATGAGCTTCAACACCTCCATGCTGATTGCTGACATCATTGGTGCTTCTGGTTCGTTCTCTACCACCTATGGGGCACACACTGGGATTGGCACCTTGCCTATTTTATATTACGGCACGGAAGAACAAAAGCAAATCTACCTTCCCAAACTGGCCACTGGTGAGTGGGCGGCCTGCTATTGCTTGACTGAGCCAGATGCGGGCTCCGATGCCAACAGTGGAAAAACCAAAGCCACCCTTTCTGCGGACGGTACCCAGTATCTGATTACAGGCCAAAAGATGTGGATTTCCAATGCGGGCTTCGCGGACTTATTTATTGTCTTTGCCAAGATTGCCGACGATAAAAACCTCACCGCATTCATTGTGGAAAAAACCTTCGGGGGAATCACCATGAATGAGGAGGAGAAAAAATTGGGCATCAAAGGCTCATCCACCCGTCAGGTGTTTTTCAACGACTGTCCAGTACCTGTTGCCAACATGCTTTCTGCACGTGGCAATGGTTTCAAAATCGCTGTAAATATTCTGAATATTGGCCGCGTGAAACTAGGCGCAGGGGTATTGGGCGGCGCTCGAACAGTTACTACACAGTGTATCCGCTATTCTGCTGAACGAAAGCAGTTTGGCGTATCGATCAACACTTTTGGGGCGATCAAAGCGAAATTGGCTGAGATGGCTACCCGAATCTATGCCACCGAGTCGCTTTGCTACCGCGCAGGCCAAGACATCGAAGACCGAATGGGCGCATTGGCAGCACAAGGGCTTTCTGATTCCGAGGCCAAGTTGAAGGCCATGGAACAGTTTGCGATCGAATGTGCGATTGCGAAAGTTCATGGGTCCGAAGTGCTGGACTACATCGTGGATCAGGGAGTGCAGATCTATGGAGGTATGGGCTACTCAGCCGACGCACCAATGGAGCGCGCTTACCGTGATGCGCGTATTTCCCGAATCTACGAAGGCACCAATGAAATCAACCGCATGCTAATGGTGGGCATGGTGCTCAAGCGCGCGATGAAAGGAGAGATCAATTTATTTGAACCTGCTATGGCTGTGGCTTCCGAATTGGTGTCTGTACCTTCCTTTGAAAGCATTGATACCTCCGAGCTGTTTGCGATGGAGAAAGACCTAGTTCATAAGTTAAAGAAGGCCTTCTTGATGGTGGGCGGAAAGGCCGCCATGGCTTTGCAAGATCGCATTGAAGATGAGCAGGAGATCATGATGAACTTGGCAGACGTGATGATTGAAATCTATGCTGCAGAGTCGGTGTTGCTACGAACTGAGAAGTTAGTCAGTCAACGAGGTGAAGCAGCCTGTGCTGCGCAAATTGCGATGACCAAGATTTACTTGTACGAAGCAATTGACAAGGTGGAGGCTGCTGCCAAGGAAGCGATCGTATCCTTTGCCAAGGGCGACGAACAAAAAGTGATGCTGATGGGCTTGAAGCGATTTACAAAGCCGGATTTCATCAACACGAAAGAGCTTCGTAGACAAGTAGCGGATGTGATGGTTGCGGAGGGGAAGTATCCATTCTAAGTACTATGTACCAGGAACCAAGTACCAAGTATAGATTCGCATAAGACATCAATTCTGCCTGTTTCAGGCAGGATACTAGCGATGTACTAATCTTGGTACATTGTACTTGGTACTTCGTACAAATTTTGTCTTGCGACTTGATACTAGCGACTTGATACTAATTCCATCTTCACCATCAGATCCCAAACAGCGATGCCTAAGGTGACGGAAATATTGAGGGAGTGCTTGGTGCCTAGTTGAGGAATCTCAAGGACTTCATCACAGGCGTTGAGCACTTCTTCTTCTACTCCGAAGACTTCATTGCCGAAGATTAACGCATATTTATTCCCTTTTTGGGGTTGAAATTGTTGCAGGGGAGTGGAGTTTTCCACCTGCTCCAGAGCGCAGCAATACACGCCTTCTGCTTTTAATTTGGTAAGCGCTTCTAGAGTACTGCTGCAATATTCCCAGTCCACAGACTCGGTGGAGCCAAGCGCAGTTTTTTGAATGTCTCGGTGTGGTGGAGTGCCTGTAATTCCGCAGAGGTAAATTTTTTCGACCCGGAAGGCATCTCCTGTTCGGAAGGCAGAACCCACATTGTTGAGGCTGCGAACATTGTCGAGCACTAGTATGAGGGGAGATTTTTTGGTTTCTTTAAACTCCTGAACGGATAGCCGCTCCAGCTCTTCCATGCTTAATTTCTTCATCTCTTTTAT
>CAMDLI010000117.1 GCA_945901615.1 Spirosoma fluviale | reverse complement strand
GCCAAAAAATAGGACAAGGAGGGTACAAATGGTTCCGTTCGCAGTTGCATGCCCACCTGCTCCAACGTCTTGTCCCCCTTGAGCACATTGCAGCGGTTGCAGGCGGTCACCAAATTGGACCAGGAGGATTTGCCTCCCTTAGATCTTGGAATGATGTGGTCGATCGTCAGCTGCTTTACGCTGCCGCAATACTGGCATTGGCCTCGATCCCTGCGAAACAAGTTGGCCCGATTCAACAGCACTCCTTTATAAGGAATATGTTTGTAATGTGCGAGTCGGATGACAGAAGGATAGTCATAGCTGCGAGATACAGTGCGGATTTCAAGCAGCTCATACCTGCTGAGCAGCTGGGCTTTTTCCATCAACAGCAAGACCATGGCCTTTTGGGCAGGCACCACTGCCACAGGATAATGATCTAAATTCAACACCAACACCCGCTTTTCCATCCCTTAGTTGACAATTTTGTACATCTTCACCTCTACTTCAGTGTTCGTGCAATCCATCAAAAACTCTTCCCAATCTTCCAAATCAGTCTTCTGCATGCGGTGATCCATCCAAAAGACTTGTTCTGCACCCAGATACAGGGCATAATGGGATTGCCCCAACTCAGCGTCCCATGCCACCATTAAGTCTCCGGGCTCTACTTCCTCGGGGTGGATTACTTTGCCAGGAAGTTTTCCATTTGGCCAAGAATAGCCTCCCATCGCAAAAATCAAGGGGAATACATGAGTGGCATCCATCCCAAAAATACTTCTTCCGCCAGCCTGAAAGGGTGCATTCAAAAACCGCAAGGCCAAGTCCAGCAGTTCCTCACGATTGGTCTTCACCGCAAAAGGCCGGTAGGTGCCTGTAAATCCCAAATGGTCCTGCCAGTTGAATAATTCTTTTTCTGAAAAATGGAGTCTGCTACCCGGCAGCAAGTACAGGTGCGTATCCTGGTAGTCTATCGCAGCAATTGGGCTGGTAACAAACTGAAAGTCTTGGTTGAGAAAAGTATCGTAAGCTTCTGCAGTGATCTCCTTGATGGACTTCGCCCATACCCATCCCCCGGTAGCGCTATCCTCGTGGTATACTTTAAACCATTCCCGGTCGGAGGTGAGTCCGGTGAGCAAGTAACACTCCCCAAAAAGGAGTTGGGTGACGAGTGCGGAATCTGTTTTAGGACGAAGGTAAACAGGCAGTATCGTCTGCCTCACAATGCCATAGGCATCAATCAAAGGCCATTCTTTGGAGCTCCCTTTTCGCATCTTTTTCTTTCAGGTCCTGCCGTTTGTCGTGATTTTTCTTCCCTCGTGCCAAGGCAATCTCTAGTTTGGCCTGACCACGATCGTTTATAAATATACGAACAGGTATGATTGCTAACCCCTTTTCTTGGGACTTAGTTTGGAGTTTGACCAACTCTTTTTTCTGAAGCAATAACTTACGGTCGCGAATCGCCTCGTGGTTGTAGCTGCTCGCCATGCTGTAAGGAGCAATGTGCATCTGCCGGATGAAAAGTTCGTCCTCAAAAAATACACAAAATGCCTCCGTCAAGGAGACCTTCGCCTCCCGAATGGATTTGATTTCGGTTCCCTTCAGCACCAAGCCCGCCACATAGGTATCCATGAATTCAAACTCGAAGTTTGCCTTCTTGTTCCGGATGTTGACGACCTTTTCAAACCGATTGGACTTGGACATATTAGAATTTCATTTTGGCCAGTGGAGCGATGTCGTAGCCGACAAAGTCCCCACGAAGGTACTTGAAATGCGCAGCCATCGCAATCATGGCGGCATTGTCGGTGCAATATTCAAATTCAGGCACATAAAGGGTCCATCCTTTGCGCTGGGACAGTGCCGAAAGTGCAGCTCTCAAGCCTGAATTAGCAGATACCCCTCCAGCTATCGCTACTTCAGTGATGCCATACTCCTTCATGGCTTCCTTGAGCTTGATCAGCAGCATCTCCACCAAGGTGTATTGAATGCTGGCGCACAAGTCGGGTAAATTTTCAGTGATGAAATTGGGATTTTCTTCCAGTCGATCCCGAAGAAAATACAAGACTGCAGTTTTAATACCGGAGAAGGAATAATTCAAACCCGGCATCCGAGTTACCGGAAAAGTAAAGGCCTTGGGATTGCCCTCTTTGGCATACCGATCCAGCACTGGGCCGCCTGGATAAGGCAGTCCAAGAAGCTTGGCCGTCTTGTCAAAAGCCTCCCCCACCGCATCGTCCTGCGTTTCACCGATCAGCTCCATGGTCAAGTGATCGGTTACCAGGACCAATTGGGTATGGCCTCCACTGACAGTCAAACAAATAAATGGGAAGTTGGGCCTTGGCTCCGCAATAAAATGGGCCAATACGTGTGCCTGCATGTGATTGACATCGATCAGGGGAATGTCAAGTGCCTTGGCAAAGGCCTTGGCAAAGCTTACCCCAACCAGTAGGGAGCCCATCAAGCCTGGGCCTCGGGTTACTGCAATGGCTGCAAGCTCTTTTTTGGAAATTCCTGCGGTAGAAAGTGCCTCATGAACCACTGGGATTAGATTTTCCTGATGTGCTCGGGAAGCCAATTCGGGAACTACACCCCCATATTTTTCATGAACTGATTGTGTAGCCACAATATTATTGAGTACTTTGCCATTAACTATAATGGAAGCAGAGGTCTCATCACAGGAGGACTCAATAGCAAGTATAGAAATATCGGTTGTACCCATTGGAAAATAAGGCCAAAGTTACGGATTTTTTACACAAAGCTTTCCGAGTAGTGAGTTGGTCTGTCTTTTCCATTCTACTCCTGCTCATCGCGCTCGGCCTCTTCTTGCAAACTTCCTTCGTTCAAAATTGGCTTGTCGACAAAGTCACGCGAACCCTCAGCGAAAAGACAAAGTTCCGCACGGAAATAGGAACCATCCAGTTGAGCTGGTGGGATGCGGTGACCCTGGAACAGGTGCAGGTATTTGATCAGCAGGACAGCCTGATGATTGGAGCCGAACAGCTGTATGCCGACTTCTCCATTCTTTCCCTGCTCCCCCCTGGAGATCCTCAGCTAGACCTCATTCGGATCGAAAAAGCACGCATCCACCTGATCAACCATGCTGGAGATTCTACCTTGAACATCAACCGATGGATTACCGCACTTGGAGAGGCTTTCGGAAGCACAAGCACTGAAGCCCCTACCACACGGTTTTTTATCAATGACCTTGAACTTCGTCAATCGACATTTGCTTACAGCAACCTGCAAGCCCCTGCCATTACCGAAGGCTGGAACTACAACCGAATGGAATGGACCGAGCTATCGGCCAATGCTGCGGATTTCCGCTTGGATGGACCCAATATCGCGATTGAAATCGGTGATTTAACCGTAAATGAGCGCTACACAGGTCTCCAGATTAAGCAATTCGAAACCCAAATCAACTACAGCCCCGAGGCCTTGGAGTTGAAAGATTTAAACCTCAGAACGGAAAAAAGCCAAATCAAAAACTATCTGCGCCTCGAGCCTAAGGGACTGAAGGGCTTTGGAGATTTTGTGAATGACGTAAACCTGATCCTGTCCTTTGATGAGACGGTGCTTGATCTCTCCGATATCCGTCGCTTTGCCCCTTCCCTGCCTGCCATCGAAGATGCGCTGAATTTGAGTGGTGAACTAAAAGGCACCATTTCAGACCTATCGACGGATGAATTTCTAGTGCGCATGGGTAAAAAAACTGCACTTTTTGGATCTTTTCAAATTGATGGGCTGCCCCAACTTGACAGCACTTTTCTTCGGGTAGATTTAAAGAATTCGGTGATCTCCGCCAAGGACTTGAGCCCATACCTCAATCCAGCGGCTCAAAAAGAATTGAATAAATTTAATACCATCCGCTTTGATGCAGACCTCACCGGCATGCTGCATCGCTTCACGACGAATGGCTCCTTCAAAACCAATATCGGCAACCTAAATGGGCGGATAGATTACGAAAGCAAGGACAAGATGGCCACCATCACCTCCCGCTTGCGTGTGGATAATTTGGACTTGGGCCTGATCCTCGAAAATCCCGAACTCTTTCAAAAAGTTTCCCTTGAAGGAAATATTCAAGCCAAAGGGAAATCCTTGGAAACTGCACTCGTAGATCTCAATGCGAGCATCAGCGAAATTGGCATCAACAACTACCGCTACACGGGCATTCAAACAGATGCGATCTATGGCCTCAACTTGTTCCGTGGCAACCTATCCATTGACGATCCAAACCTCAAATCGAAAATCAAAGGATCACTCAACCTGAACGAGGGTATTGATTCGGTCAACCTTGTGGTAGATCTAGAAACTGCGTTTTTGGATCGACTCAACCTGACCGATACCCCACTATCCCTAAGCGGAAAGATGGAGATGGATACCCAAGGAATTACGCTGGACGATGTTCAAGGGATTGCCAGAGTACGCGATTTGAAAGTGAACTACCAAGATCGCTCCTTGGATGCTGGAGATTTTTTACTTCAGTCTGTTTTTACTGGCGCCACTCGAACACTCTCCCTAAACTCCGACTACTTGTCGATGTCTGCATCAGGACAATATGAGCTGGAGCAAATAAGCAAAGACCTACAAATATTAGGCAATCAATACCTCGCTATCCTGCTCAATGAAACTCCTCCACTGGCTGATTTAAAAGTTAATTTTTCCAAGGATTACAACTTGGATTTGAATATCCGCATGCGGGATATCAATCCCTTGATTCACCTCTTTGAGCCAGAACTCAGCATCTCCAAGAACAATATCCTGGAAGGGGCCTTTTACCAAACCACGGAGAATACGGTCTTCAACTTTTTTACTTCCTTGGATACGATCACCTACAAAGGGAATACCGCTTTTGACACCAATATTGACTTCAACACCTCCAAAATCATCAACAGCAACGATATTTTGGCCTCCTTCTATGTGTATTCTAAAAAGCAAGAAGTAGGGGAAACGATTGGCTTTACCAACCTCGGGATAGAGGCAATCTGGGACCAAACCAATCTTGACCTCTTGTTGAGCCTGGACCAGGACTCCACGCAAAGTAAGGCGAGAATTGAAGCGGAAACACAATTTACGAATAAGGGAACCTTCCTGAAGTTTAAGCCATCCCTCCTTCGCGTGTTGAATCGCGAATGGCAGTTTGACCCAAACAACCTCCTGAGCTTACAAGATGGAGCCATTTCCTTCGACAACCTACGCGTTTCAAATGAAGGGCAATCCTTAGGTTTGCAAGGAAAAATCAGCCCTGATCCGGAAGAAACCCTTGAACTTGAGATCAAAGACGTTTCGCTGGACCTACTCAATACTTTCAGCACCTTGGATGTAGAAGGTACTGCAGATGGCAAATTTCAAGTGGCTTCGCTTCAAGATCAAGCTACCCTCGATGGCACCCTCCATGTGGATGGGTTAGAAATCAATGATTTCCCAATTGGAGAGGTCGACCTCTCGGCCGAAATGGATGGGAGGGATCTGCGCCTCAAACTGGAAAATTTCTTCAACGAACAGAAGAAGATAGCGATTGATGGCACGGTAGACTTGGGCTCGAACAACCTTGACTTTGACGCGAAACTTACCCAAGCCAACCTGGTGATCTTCGAGCCTTTCCTTTCCATGTACATTTCCAATCTAGGCGGAACCTTGTCGGGCAACCTCCAACTTCAGGGCAATTTGGATAGCCCTGAACTGATCGGTAGTGCACGATTGGATCAAGGCAAGCTCCGCATCAATTACATGAATACTTCGTACAAGGTGGACGGAAGCCTGCTATTCCGCCCTACCCAAGTTAGTTTTCAGGACCTCGCATTTCGCGATAGCAACGGCAATCGTGCCACCTTCGTAGGCGGCATCAACCACCAAGGATTCTCCTCCATTTTCTTAGACATCAACTCCCAGCTGACCAATTTCCAGGTCTTGAATACGAGCTCCAAGGACAATGAACTGTTCTATGGCACTGCCTATGCTACAGGTACCCTCGCGATTAAAGGGAGTTTGAGCAATCTTGATGTCACTGCACGCGTGACCTCACAGCCCAACACCCGAATCTCAATACCCCTGACAAGCTCCAAGGAACAATTCCAAGAGGACTTTATTCAGGTGATCAATGTCCAAGATACCGTTCGAATTAAGGCTTTAGCCGAAGAAGTCAAGCGACTGGAGATTGAAAATATCCGGATGAATTTTATCATGGACGTGACTCCCGATGCGTTCACGGAGATCATCATCGACCCCAGAACGGGAGAAAG
>CAMDLI010000116.1 GCA_945901615.1 Spirosoma fluviale | reverse complement strand
TATGTGACCAAAGGTTCTGCACTTCAGCAGGGGGAAGAGTTTGGCTTTATCAAATTCGGTTCCCGAGTGGACCTGTACTTGCCTCTGGATGCTGAGATCCTCTGTGAGATCGGACAGGTGACGAAGGGAGCACGGACTCCAATAGCACGACTTAAAGGTTAATTTTTTGGTCAACTGCTAACGGTTCACGGTCGACAGCCGAGTCGTTGTTGGGACGAGTTTAGGATGTAATTTTAATACGTTTTTGTAGCATACACCTACCGACTGTGGTCCGTCGACTGTCAACTGTTGACCATTTTTCAGTCAACTGTCGTCCGTGGACCGTTGACTAATTAGCCTTCCAAGCCCGCGTCATTTCTTTTTTGCCAGGAGGGCCAGGGAGGGTTTCTACTTCAAGTCCTAGGTCTTTTAAGTCGCGCTTCAGTTGGCCCATGGCGCAATAAGTAGTAAAGACAGCGCCAGGAAGCATGGCATCTACCACGGGCTCCAACACCTCCTTTTTCCACAATTCGGGCTGTTTGCTCGGAGCAAATGCATCATAAAACACCAGGTCGGCAGGATAGAGATCTGACTCTTCCAAGGTGGTTTGGTCCTTCTTGAAATTGAAGTATTCGGAAACCGGTCCCCCTTCGTTCCATGGTCGTTCATGCAAGGCTTGAAAATACTTGTGGTAATGCCAAATGCCATGGTCATGCTCGGTGTAATTGAGCTGGTTGTAAATCGCTGCTTCCAAAGGAAAGGGCTCGATGCTATGGTAAAGTACCGGAACCTGGTTTTGTTCCGCCCAAACCAAGGCTAGCCAGGCATTCAAGCCCGTGCCAAATCCCACTTCAAATACACGAACAGGAAATTTATTGGGATTACGTGCGAGCCAGGAATCCAATCCGTACAACATGAATACATGGATGGACTCCCGGAAGGCTCCATGGGAGCTGTGGTAGGTTTCCTGAAGTTCCTCGTGGTACAGCGAATGGGAACCGTCCTCGGTGGTGATGATTTTTACCTTGGGCTGGCTCATACTTTGTAAATTAATGCGGTGCAGTAGGCAGAGATTCCTTCTTCGCGTCCCACAAATCCCAAGTGCTCTGAGGTGGTAGCTTTGATGGATAAGGCTTCTTCTTCCACCTGCATCACTGCTGCCAGGCAGGTTTTCATTTCGGGAATATGCGGATTGAGCTTGGGAATCTCCAGGCAGACTGTGCTGTCGAGGTTGCCCAACTCATAGCCTGCGCCACGAACCATCTGCATGACTTCCTTCAAGAGGAGCTTGCTGTCGATGCCCTTGTATTTGGGGTCTTTGTCTGAAAAGTGATAGCCAATGTTACGCATATTGGCAGCGCCGAGGAGGGCGTCGCAAATCACATGGATCAGTACATCCGCGTCAGAATGCCCTACCGCTCCTTTGGTATGGGGCACACGGATGCCTCCCAGCCAAAATTCATGGGTTTCACTCAACTGGTGTACATCGTAGCCAAAGCCAATTCGAAATGGAGTCATGGTTAGGTGGATTGGTAATACAAAACAGATGCTTGATCTTCCTGTAGCAAGCGCTTGGACCAAGAAGCAAGTTGGGCACTGGTACAGGAAGCCTTTTGTTCAAATTCTTGCCAATATAGCCGAGGATTGCCTAAATGTGCATAGTAGGCGAGGTTCATCGCGCGATTCAAAAGTTGAATGGACTCGTAGGTCTTCATGGCCTCCGACTGATTTTTGATTTTTTGAAGGGAAGTATCCAAAATTTCTTCCTGAAGGAAATTCTTTAAAACTCCATCCAAAGCCTGTTCTGCCTCTTGTGCAGACAGCCCTTGTTCCATCTTCCCTGAAAACACCAGCAGGCCAGGATCTACGGATCCCGTGATGTAGGCGCCAATTGAAGCAAAGATTTTCCCATTCTTCACCAGCTGCTGTTCCAATGGGGAGGATTTGCCGCCGCCCAGCAAGTCACTGATCAAATCTGCTTCTAAATACCCTTCAGTTCCCTTGGCGGGCATTTTGAAAACCTTGTACAGGGCATCTGTCGGCACTTTAGCCTGAATTTCAAGACTCCTCTTGCTCGTTTGGATAGGCTCTGTAGAAATAGAGGATGGGCTTTTTTTCTTGGGAGGGATGGGTCCAAACCATTTTTCCGCTAGGTGAGCCACTTCTTTTTGGCTTACATCTCCGGCCACTACAAGAATCGCATTGCCAGGGTGGTAGTGCTCTTGGTAAAATTCCCAGATCATTTCCCGGGTGTAGCCTTCAATATCCTCCAAATTGGCTCCAATGGTAGGCCAGCGGTAAGGATGTACTTCGTAGGTCAATCGGCGAAGGTGATGCCACACATCTCCATAGGGAGGGCTGAGGTAGCGTTGCTTGTATTCTTCCAAGACTACCTTCCGCTGCGTCTCAATTGTTTTTTCTGTAAGGCTAAGGTGGGCCATGCGGTCCGATTCCAGCCAAAATGCCGTTTCCAGGTTGCTGGAAGGTAAAGTCATGTAGTAATTGGTGATGTCAGGGCTGGTGAAGGCATTGCAAGAGCCACCCACTCGCTCCAGCTCACGATCAAATTCTGGAACATGTGCTGAGCTGCCAAACATCAAGTGCTCAAAAAAGTGGGCCAATCCAGTTTTCCCGGGTTGCTCAAAACGCGAGCCTACCTTGTAGAGCAAGTTGAACACCGCGATCTTGGACCTGGAATCCTCGTGAACGATAACTTCCAAGCCGTTGTCTAAAAAAAATCGTTGGTAATCAAACATGTGGATTGGGGCTGTTTATTCGAGTAAATGGGCGTAGGGACTTCGTCAAATGGATTTTTGGGAACGCTTTCAAAATTTGTTTTTTGCCTTTGATGTAAGAAGTCCTGATTTTTACAAAAAAGAACGAACTTTGCACCGCTTCGCTAAGTTAGCGTACCGATGCAGACTTCTCAATCACCCCGATGAAAAAACACTGTGTAGATCTGAAAAAAACAGGTCAGTTTTCCACTTTTTTTCTGGATTACCTAGAGGGGAAGGAGTCGCTCCGTACGTTTTACTCTCATTTACCCAATTTGGAGAGTTTTGATGCCGCAATTAAGGCCAAGCAATTTCCTGCGAGCACCCGTCAAACTTTAGTAGACGTCCTTGAGAGCCAATACGAGGGTTTGCCAGTTTCTCCTGCCGTAGCCCAGCAGCTCGTTGCTCTCCGTGATGAAAAGACTTTCACCGTTACTACCGGACACCAGCTCAACCTATTTACTGGACCGCTCTATTTTATCTACAAGTTGGTATCCACTATCAATTTGGCCAAGCGGTTGCAAGAGCGTTACCCTGATTTTCACTTTGTGCCGGTGTATTGGATGGCGACAGAAGATCATGATGCTGCCGAGATCAATTATTTTAAACTCGATGGCCAAACCTACCGCTGGGAGAGCTCCCAAAAGGGTGCAGTAGGGGATTTTGAACTGGATTCCAGCTTTCAAAACTTTTTAAAGGGCTTGGGATTTGCTCCCGCAGTATTTCGGGATGCATATTCCCAAAGTGCAACGCTGGCGGAAGCGGTTCTCAAGTATGTGAATGAGATGTTTGGTGCCCAAGGCTTGGTGGTGCTAGATGCAAATGATGGGCGACTGAAGCGAGAGTTTGTGGAGGTGATGACGGCTGACCTATTTACACAGCAACCCTTTGCGGCAGCACAAGCCAGCACGCAGGCCTTGGAAAAGCTGGGCTATGGCTCACAGATTTACCCTAGACCGATCAACCTGTTTTACCTCGATAAAGGCATTCGGGAGCGAATTGAGCAGGATGGAGATACCTATGTCGTGTTGAATTCTGATTTGCGGTTTACGGCTGATGGCTTGAAAGCATTGCTTCAGGAGCATCCCGAACGGTTTAGCCCCAATGTGGTCTTGCGACCTGTTTATCAGGAACTGATTCTTCCCAATCTAGCCTACCTGGGTGGCCCTGCCGAGGTAGTGTATTGGTTGCAGCTCAAGGGAATATTCGATCAATTTGCCATTCCTTTTCCAGTATTGCTTCCCCGAAATTTTGCAGTCCTGCTTTCTGCACCGATGCAAAAAAAGATCGCTCAGCTGGGATGGGCTCCAGAACAGCTGTTCCAAAAGTTTGCCGATTGGAAGAAAGCCTTTGTTCAGGCTTCCTCCAGTTTTGACTTTTCGTTAGCTGCTGCCAAGGAGCAAGTAGCTCAAGTATTTAAAGATCTGGGGAATCAATCCACTACTTTGGATGCGGGACTACCCAAGGCTTTTGCTGCAGGAGAGGTGCGGAGTATTAAGATTTTGGAACAAATGGGGGTGAAGCTCCGCAAAGCAGAGGAGCGAAGACTGGAAGTTGAGTTGCTTCGTGCCCAAACTGTTTTTGAATATTTGTCTCCGGGGGGTAGCCCTCAGGAGCGCGTGGTGAATTTCATGCAGTTTTACTTGGATCATCCAACCTTATTGGAGGAGCTGATGGCATGTTTTGATCCGCTAGATTTCAGAATGCAAGTACTTTCCCTGGAATGAAAACAAAAAACGAACTCCGGCAGGACTACCGACAACTTCGAAAGCAGATGAGCGGAGATGAAGTAAACGACCTGTCTCGAAAAATCACAGCCCAACTTGGAACTTGGCTTCAAGGTCAGGAAGGCCTCACGCACTTCCATTTATTTTTCCCCATTTCCAAATTTAAGGAGGTCAACACCTTTTATATACAGCAACTCTTGGAGCAGCAAGGCAAGACCCTTTTCACTTCTCAGGTCAATCGGGAGGAGAATCGATTGGATACGCTTCAGTTACCTCCAGAAGCCGCTTTTTTTCTAGATGAGTGGGGAATCCCTGTACCTCAAGAATCGGTTCGTGTGACGGCCACGAAGATTCAGGTAGTATTTGTGCCGCTACTTGCCTACGACAAGTCTGGGCATCGCCTGGGATTTGGAAAAGGATTTTACGATCGCTTTTTGGCTAGTTTGGAGCAACCCGTTCTCAAGGTAGGGTTGAGCTTTTTTACCCCTGAGGAGGGAATTCCCGTGGAGCCTCACGACATTCCTTTGGATTATTGCATTACGCCTGAGCAAATCTTGAAGTTTAAAAACCACTAAACCAAAGATTGTTTGCTTGAGCTGACTAAATGCCATATGTTGGGTGTTGGTCAGTATTTCTAGCTAGGTGCGATTTACTATCGAAGCGTAAATCACTAATTTTGATTGAAAACCACAGATTATTTGGTAGGCAACTTCAAGTTAAAGGGGAAGGATTTTACTAATCAGCAGAAAATTCTTTGAAAAAAAACCGTTTATTGAATTATCTGCGACTTGATTGATTTTTTTGTAAAAAAAGACCCATTTTTCAATGAAAAAGGCAAGTTAATTTGCTGTTATCAAAATAGTCTTTGTTTTGAAAAGAAGGAAGGAATTCTTTTTAGAATTATATAATGTAATTAAACTAAATACCTTAATTTAATTTGCTTAAGCATTGAGATTACTAAATTTTCTTGCCGCTCAGAATTTTTTATTCGAAAAATTGAAATTTTTTAAATTTTGTTAAATCGACTACGACGAAATAATATTTTGATAACATTAAAAAAATATATTCAATCCGTTAATTTTTGTTAATCAAGGGTCTAAATGCCAAATTTTTCGCCTTTTCGGGGTTTAGGGCCTTTTTTCTACTTCTTTTGATATTAACAACAAATGATTTTTCTTTACAAATCAACTAAACTAAACACCTTATGAGAAAAGCTTTACTCTTTGTTGTTGCGGTTTTTACAATGGCCCTCAGTTTTGAGGTCACAGCGCAGCAACGGGTAATTACCGGAACGGTAATTTCCGAGGAAGACGGTCTAGGGTTGCCAGGTGCAACGGTTCTCGTGAAAGGGACGACAGTGGGTACTACCACCGATTTGGATGGTAACTATTCCATTAACGTACCAGCGGGATCCGACGTATTGATTTTCTCTTTCGTAGGCCTTAAGGCTCAGGAAGAGGCAATCGGCAGCCGGTCCGTAGTCAATGTAACCCTTACCGTCGATGCGGCGCAACTATCCGAAGTGGTAGTAACGGCGATCGGTATCGAAAGGGAGAAAAAAGCACTGGGTTACGCTGTAACATCAGTGTCTAATGCACAACTGGAAAATCGTCCAGAATCTGACGTTGCCCGCGTATTGCAGGGTAAAGTACCAGGGGTAAACATTACCTCAACAAACGGTATGTCAGGATCTGGAACTAACATGATTATCCGTGGTTACAAATCAGCGACTGGTAACAACCAGCCTTTGTTCGTTGTGGATGGTGT
>CAMDLI010000115.1 GCA_945901615.1 Spirosoma fluviale | reverse complement strand
GAATGGTGAATCTCCTTTAAACTTCACATACCAGTAACCTTATTCCCAAATAATATTTGTACTTTTGCGGCTTCAATTAGGTAAATCATGCAGAAAATTCGGAATATCGCGATCATCGCTCACGTTGACCACGGTAAAACTACCCTCGTGGATAAGATTATCCACCTTTCAAAAATCTTCAGAGAAAACCAACAGTTTGGAGACCTTATTCTGGACAACAACGATCTAGAGCGAGAGCGCGGCATTACCATTCTTTCCAAGAACGTTTCGGTACGCTACAAAGAACATAAAATCAACATCATTGACACGCCTGGTCACGCCGACTTTGGAGGAGAAGTAGAGCGCGTACTCAAAATGGCAGATGGAGTAATTCTACTCGTAGATGCCTTTGAAGGTCCTATGCCACAAACACGCTTTGTCTTGGGCAAAGCTTTGGCACTTGGCCTTACGCCTATTGTAGTGGTAAACAAAGTGGACAAAGAAAATTGTCGACCAGATGAGGTGTACGAAGCCGTGTTTGAATTGATGTTCAACTTGGACGCTACCGAAGAGCAGCTGGAGTTTCAAACCTTGTATGGCTCTGCCAAGCAAAACTGGATGGGCCCTGACTGGAAAAATCCTACCGACTCGATCGTGCCTCTTTTGGATGCGATCATTGATCACATACCAGAGCCAAAAATTGAAGAAGGCACTTTGCAGATGCAAATCACTTCCTTGGACTATTCCAACTTTGTGGGACGTATTGCCATCGGCCGTATTGCTAGAGGAAGTATCTCTGAAAATCAGCAGATTGCACTTTGTACAGCGGACGGCTCCATCAAAAAGATGCGTGTCAAAGAACTTCATACATTTGAAGGTCTTGGTAAATTCAAAGTTCAGACCGTTACTGCAGGTGATATCTGCGCGGTAACTGGTATAGAGGACTTCGAAATTGGAGATACAATTGCAGACGTAGAAAATCCAGAGGCTTTGGAACGTATTTCCATCGACGAGCCGACGATGAACATGCTATTTACGATCAATAACTCTCCATTTTTTGGTAAGGAAGGCAAATTTGTCACCTCTCGCCACTTGAGAGATCGTTTGATGAAGGAAATCGAGAAAAACTTAGCGCTTCGTGTGGAGTCCACAGACTCTGAAGACCGTTTCTTGGTCTATGGTCGAGGCATCCTTCACTTGTCGATATTGATCGAAACCATGAGAAGAGAAGGGTATGAACTTCAAGTTGGTCAGCCTCAGGTAATCTTCAAGGACATTGACGGTATGAAATGCGAGCCTATTGAAACCCTCGTGGTGGACGTGCCTCAGGAAACAGCTGGTAAGGTAATTGAATTGGCTACCCAGCGTAAAGGAGAATTGCTGATCATGGAGCCGAAAGGCGACTTACAGCACCTAGAGTTTAAAATACCTTCTAGAGGTCTTATTGGCCTTCGAAACAACGTGCTTACTGCAACCCAGGGTGAGGCAATCATGAACCATAGATTTACAGCCTACGAGCCGTTCAAAGGTCCAATCCCTGGTAGAATCAACGGTTCGCTTATCTCCATGGAAGGTGGTCCATGTACCGCTTATGCCATTGACAAACTTCAGGATCGCGGGGTATTTTTCGTTGAGCCAGGTGATGAATTGTATACTGGACAAGTAATCGGCGAACACTCCCGAGACAATGACATCGTAGTCAACATACAGAAAGGTAAGAAACTCACCAACATGCGTGCCTCTGGCTCTGATGACAACGTGAGAATCACTCCAGCAAAGCGTTTCTCCTTGGAGGAATCCATGGAATACATCCAAAAAGATGAGTATTTGGAAATCACTCCCAAGTCCATCCGTATGCGAAAAATCTACTTGGACGAAAACGAAAGAACAAGAATGGCGAAGAAGGAAGATTAATTCTTTCGCCTCAACTTATAAAATGTCTCCAAGAATTTTTGGAGACATTTTTTTGTGCTTACCACTGCCCGTGTACCTGTGCTTTGATGTGCTGCTCGTAAATACGGGAAGCCTCTTGCATCTGATTGGGACTCAAGGGAGGCAATTGACCCGCACGAATGTTCTGGTCAACCTGTGCCAAAGAAGAGGCCCCGGGAATCACTGTACTCACTTGCCGATGCATCAACACCCAACGAAGTGCTTGCGCACCCAGGTCATGTCTCTCTGAAAAATGGATTTTTAGTTCTTCCACTGCCGCAAAACCCAAGTCCAAAGGTACTCCAGAGAAGGTCTCCCCTTTATCAAAAGCCTTGCCCTCCCGATTGAAAAATCGATGGTCCTCGGCATCAAAAGTAGTTTGCCTAGTAATTTTCCCCGTAAGCAATCCGCTGGCTAATGGAACGCGTACAATTAATCCCACATTTTTCTCCTCGGCTAGTCCAAAAAGTTCTTCAACTGGCTTTTGCCGAAACAAATTGACGATCACTTGAATGGAAGACACAACGGGATAATCAAGCGCGCGAATTCCTTCATCTACCTTTTCGATACTCACCCCAAGCGCAGCTACTTTCCCTTGCTGAATCAACTCTTCAAAAAGTGTAAAGACCTCATCTCTGCCATAGACTAGACTCGGTGGACAGTGCAGCTGAATCAAGTCCAAACGCTCCAATCCGGTGTTTTGAAGGCTATCTTCCACGAATTTTTGAAGATTTTTAGGCGTATATCCAGCGGCATCATGCGGCTGCAATCGTCGACCACACTTGGTGGCAACATAGATCTTTTCGCTTCGCTCACGGACTGCCTTTCCTACGGCCGCTTCACTCAAGCCTCCATCGTACACATCGGCAGTGTCGACAAAATTTACTCCCTGATCAAAAGCTGCATGCAACAGTTGAGAAGCTATTTTGGAATCAAAAGGCTTTCCCCATCCCCCTCCTACCTGCCAGGTACCAAGCCCAATTTCTGAAATTGACCAGCCAGTTTTTCCAAGTACACGGTAATTCATAGTTTCAAATGATTTAGAAGTTTTCTTACCCGCACATATCTACTACCGCTGTTCGAGAAAGCAAGATAAATTTTTATATTTAACCCTCCTCAGGAAAACTCATTGGATCTCATTCGAGTACCTGAAAGTTAAAACATGAAATCTAGACGGAAATTTATTCAAACCCTCACACTTGCAAGCGCTGCAAGCCTAATTCCCATTCACTTTAGTCATTCTACTGCTATGCCTACGCAAAAAATCATTCACCAAGTTTACTTTTGGCTACATAAAGAATCGGATGTTGCCGAATTTTTTAAAGACGCAGTTCCCATGCTTGGTCGCTGCAAGGATGTGACCCAGTTCTACCAGGGCATCCCTGCTCCTACGGAGAAAAGAGAAGTGGTAGATCACAGCTTTCATGTGTCCTGCACCCTCTTTTTTGATTCATTGGAAGGCCAAGCCGCATACCAGAAGGATCCACTTCATTTGGAATTTATTGCCAAATATTCATCTTTCTGGAAGACTGTGAAAGTGTATGACATTCAACTATAAAACAAGAATTGAAATTTTACGTTTAGAATAAAAAATTAGACTACTCCTATGAAAAGATTGATTTGGATAAGTGCTTGGTTGTGGATCGGCTTGTGGTCTTGCGAACCAAAAGAAGAGGATCCTGTAACTACAGACCCCACAAAGCCGGTAGTTGACGAGGTAAAAAAAGCCATCGTAGACGTCATGCGTGAATGGTACTTCTGGAATGGGCAGGTACCTGTGACCGTTGACTTGACTAAATATGCCTCTAACGAAGCACTCTTGGATGGTATCATATACAAACCGATCGATCGATTCTCTTATTTAACCACACAGGAAGCGTTCAACAATGCCTTTGTAGGCAAAAATGCAGGGCATGGATTTGGATTTGCCTTTACTGCAGATGAAAAACTCTATGTATCCTTTGTATATGCCGAATCTCCCGCTGGAAAAGATGGTTGGAAAAGAGGTTGGGAAATCACCCAGATTAATGGAAAACCCATCGCTGATTACAAAGTAACTGGGGGCTATGACTTTAAACTAGGAGGACCTGACCCAGGCATCATCAATTCCTTTACCTTCAAATTGCCTGACGGAACCACTACTACCCGCGCCAACACGAAAGCAGAGTACCAATCCAATTCTGTTTTGGATCAACGCGTGATTCAAGTGGATACCAAAAAGGTAGGGTATTGGGCTTACCAAAGTTTCAAAGCAACTGCAGGCTTGAGTCCTACTCGAAGTGCTGAAGTACAAACCAGCATGGAATTCTTCCAGAATCAAGGCGTACAAGAGCTTGTTATCGACCTACGTTACAACGGTGGTGGCTCCGTGGCCGTGGCCGAACAGATTTGCAATTACTTGATTCAGACTGCAAATAACAATAAGCTGATGTATACCAATAAGTTGAATGCCATGAAAACCGCTCAAAATACCTCTCGGAATTTCAGCAAAATTGGAACCATCAGCTTGAGTCGGGTGATTTTCATTACCTCGGGGAGTTCAGCCTCAGCATCCGAATTAATTATTAATGCCCTAGATCCTTACATGCAAGTAGTGCTTATCGGTGACAATACTTTTGGCAAGCCAGTAGGTTCCTTCCCACTTTCTAGCTACAACCGCATCCTACAAACCAATAATGTGGAAGTGGTGCCGATTACCTTCGCCATTGCAAACTCAGCTGGGAAAGCAGAATATTTCGATGGGTTCCCTGCCAACTTTAAGGTGGGAGATAGTCCTCAGTTTGCTTGGGGAGATGTGAAAGACCTTCGTTTGGCTGCGGCTATTCAGTACATCCGTACTGGTACAGTAGGTAACCGAACCATGGACACCTATTATAAACCAAGCTGGGAGCTTATAGATGCCTTCAAAGGCTTGCAACAAGAGTTTCCAGTATTCTAAAATGAACGAATTTCATCAAAAAAATAGCGCTGAGAATGCAGCGCTATTTTTTTATATCCTAAGTAGTACACATCACTTAATTTTGATAACTAATTATAATCATAAAAACTAAAATTACAGGTTGATTAAAAAGTTTTGTAAGTTTATTAGGAATAAAACTATACCACGAATTTCGCTTTGTAACTAGTAGTTAACGGAAATTAGGTTTGTGTTTTATAATTATTCTACAAATTTGGGGATTAGCAAACAATTCTAAAAATAGTACAGATGAAAAATTTAATTTGGCTTTGGGCAGTACTCTCGCTTGCAGTAATAGCCTGTGGTCCAAACGAGGTCCCTGCAGGTGCTGAGCTTTCAGCGGATGATCTGGCGGCATTGAAAAAATATGAGGAAGCTCTAGCGAATGACACGCTAAAAAGAGCCATTTTAGATGTGATGCAAGAAACTTATTTTTGGAATAATTCCATTCCATTGACCTTTGATGCAACTAAATTTAAGACTGCAACAGAAGTTCTTGAAGCACTTAGGTTCAAGCCAAATGATGATTTTTCAGAACTCCTCCCCAGTTCTATATTTGAATCCAGAATTATACAAGGAAAGGCGACTGATTCAGGAATCACCGTTACTCATGACGAGCGGAAAAAACTGTATGTGGCTTATGTGCTTGAAGGTTCTCCAGCCGCCCTAGCTGGCGTGAAAAGAGGATGGGAAATCCTTAAAATCAATAAAACACTTATCCCGGAAAATTACGACCTCAAATTAGCTAATCTAAGTTTGGCAGGTCCTCCGGGAAAAAAATTCAATATAAACTTCCAAGTTGCAGAGAATGAATTTGTTTCCAAAAGTATTGAGAGTGTAGAATATAAAGTTAAAGCAGTCTTGGGTAATAAAGTATTCACCGTAGACTCAACAGGCAAAGAGAAAGATAAAAAGGTCAAAGTAGGCTATTGGGTTTACCAAAATTTTATAGCTACAGAAGGTTTGCTTCCAAAACGTAGTGCTGAAGTCCAGAAAAGTATGGAGGATTTTCAAACAGAAGGTATTCAAGAGCTAATTATCGATCTCCGATATAGTTTCGGAGGTGAAGTAGAGGTAGTAGAAAGGCTTTGTAATTACATCGTACCTGCTGAACATAATGGTAAATTGATGTATTCCTTAAAAAATAACTCCAAACAGACGAAGTATGATCGATCAGTTCCCTTTGGTAAAGCGGGTAGCCTAGCACTTAATAAAGTAATTATCTTGACAAGCAAACAGACAAAAGGTCCTGCAGAATTCATCATGAACGTCATGGAACCCTACCTGAGAGTGGTGCAAATCGGTGAAAGCACGTCTGGAATGCCTGTGGGTTTAGATCGAATTGGGACTACTGGCAATTCAAATTTTTCAAAATTCAATGTGGAATTATTGGCAGTTAAGTATATCCTAACAAACTCCACTGGAATTACCAATTATTGGGATGGCTTTCCTAAAAGCTTTCCTACTACCCCTACTAAAAAAGCGGGGTACGCCTACGTTTCCGCTACCGATAATCCGAGGTTAAATTGGGGGGATCCCAAAGATCCTCTATTGGCAGCAGCGATCAAGTACATAAAAAACTATGTTCC